>CAZTTB010000234.1:0-2891 GCA_964616005.1 uncultured bacterium
ACGCCGTCAGCATGGGCCTGCTCGAGGAGTTCGGCGAGGAGCGCATCCGCGACACTCCGCTCTCCGAGTCGGCCTTCGTGGGGGCCGGCATCGGTGCCGCCATGGTTGGCATGCGCCCCATCGTCGAGGTCATGACGGTGAACTTCAGCCTGCTCGCGCTCGACCAGATCATGAACACCGCCGCCACGGTGCTGCACATGTCGGGCGGCCTGTTCAACGTGCCGCTGGTCATCCGCATGGCCACCGGCGGCGGCCGGCAGCTCGGTGCCCAGCACTCCCACAGCCTGGAGGGGTGGTACGCCCACATCCCCGGCATCCGGGTGCTCGTGCCCGGCACGGTGGAGGACGCCGGAGGCATGCTGGCGCCGGCGCTGGCCGACCCCGACCCGGTGCTGCTGTTCGAGAACGCCCTGCTCTACAACAGCGAGGGCCCCGCGCCCGACCCGACGCACCCGGTCGACATCGCCCACGCGGTGGTTCGCCGGCCCGGCGCCGACGTCAGCCTGCTGACCTACGGCGGCTCGCTCCACAAGACGCTGGAGGCCGCCGACACCCTCGAGCAGGAAGGCATCTCCGCGGAGGTCGTCGATCTGCGGGTGCTGAGGCCGCTGGACACCGACACGCTGCTCGCCTCGGTGGCGCACACGCACCGCGTCGTGGTGGTGGACGAGGGATGGCGCAGTGGCGGCATCGCCGCCGAGATCCTCGCCCGCATCGCCGAGCAGGGCCTGTACGACCTCGACGCGCCCCCCGAGCGCGTGTGCAGCGCCGAAGTGCCTCTCCCCTACGCCAAGCACATGGAGGAGGCCGCGCTGCCGAACGCCGCCCGCATCGTGGCCGCGGCCCGGAAGGTGGTGGGCGTAGGTGGCTGAGTTCACGATGCCCTCGCTCGGCGCCGACATGGACGCCGGACGCCTGCTGGAGTGGTACGTCAAGCCCGGCGACGCCGTGAAGCGCGGCGACATCGTCGCCCTGGTCGACACCGACAAGGCCGCCATCGAGGTGGAGATCTTCCAGGACGGCGTGGTGGGCGAGCTGCTGGTTCCGCCGGGCGAGAAGGTACCGGTGGGGACGCCGCTCGCCACCATCGTGGCGGTGGGCGAGCCGGTGGGCCCGCCGACGGTGCAGCCGGCGGAAGCAGCGCCGACCACGGCCGAACCGCCCCTGGCAGCGCCGACCACAACGCCGACCGCAGCGCCGACCGCAGCGCCGACCGCAGCGCCCGCCCGAGCGCCGACGGAACGCCCCGCAGCACCCCCGGCGAGCGCACCGGCACCCGCGACGGCGGCGGTCGCCACGGTGGAACCGCCGGCCGCGATCCCCTCGCGCCCCTTCGCCACACCCGCCGCCCGTCACCACGCGCGCGCCCACGGTGTCGATCTCGCCACCGTGATGGGCACGGGCCGGCACGGCGTCATCACCGGCCAGGACGTGGAGGCGGCGGTGGCGGCAACCTCCGCCGCAACTCCGGGCACGCCACCGACCGCGCCACCGGCCGCGGCCCCGATCCCGACCAAGCCGCCGACGGCAGCGCCCGCCGCGCAACCGGCGATAGGAGCTGCCGCACCGGCGCACAACGGTCCAGGGCAGGCCGAACGGCTCCGCGTCTCGCCGCTCGCCCGCAAGGTGGCGCAGCGGCTGGGCGTCGACCTGGCGGCCGTCCGCGGCACCGGCCCCGGCGGCGTGGTCACCTGGCAGGACGTCCAGGCGGTCGGCGGCCCGCTGCCGTCGGCACCGGAAGCGCCGCCCCCGCAGGCACTGGGCACTCCGAGCCCCGATCGTGCTCGACCGGCGCCGCCGGCCCCCGCCGGCTCCGCCGTAGCGGCCGACGATCGCTACACGGCCATGCGCCGCGCCATCGCCGCCGCCATGTCGAAGTCGAAGCGGGAGATCCCGCACTACTACCTCAACCTCCGCATCGACATGAGCGCGGCGCTGGCGTGGCTGACCGAAGCCAACCTGGCGCGCAGCGTGACCCAGCGGCTGCTGCCGGCGGCGCTGCTGCTCAAGGCCGCCGCACTCGCCACCCGTGACGTGCCGGAGGTCAACGGCTTCTACCGCGACGACGGCTTCGAGCCGAGCGAGCACGTCCACCTGGGCGTCGGCATCTCGCTGAGGCAAGGCGGTCTCATCGCCCCGGCCATCCACGACGCCGACCTCAAGGACCTCGACACCCTGATGGCCGACCTGCGCGACCTCGTGAAACGGTCGCGTAGCCTGCAGCTGCGCAGCTCGGAGATGACCGATGCCACCCTCACCACCACCATGCTCGGCGATCAGGGCGTGGAGAGCGTCTACGGCATCATCTATCCGCCCCAGGTGGCCCTGGTCGGCTTCGGCCGCGTCGTCGAGCGCCCCTGGGCCGAGAACGGCATGCTGGCCGCGCGGCCCACGCTCAACCTCACCCTGGCGGCCGACCACCGCGCCAGCGACGGGCATCGCGGCGGCCTCTACCTGAGCGCCATCGAACGCCACCTGCTGCACCCGGAGGAACTATGACCATGAAGGCACCCATCGTCGGCGAGACCGAGATCCGCGCCACCGTCCTCGAGCTGCTGACCCAGGTCGCTCCCGAGACCGACCCCAGCGCCATCGATGCGGACGCCAGCATCCAGGAGCAGCTCGACATCGACTCGATCGACTTCTTGAACTTCATCATGAGCGTGCACGAGAAGACCGGGATCGAGATCCCCGAGCGCGACTACACCAAGGTCGCCACACTGAACGACTGCGTGCGCTACCTGGCGACGAAGGCGAGCTGACGGCCAGGCAACGCTCCCAGTGAGTCGGCGCCCTTCCCCGGAGCGTCGAGAGGCGGCGTGACGAGGCGACAGCAACGTCCTCGTCACGCCTCCTCCTGTGCTCGTCGAGCGCTGCGCGGTCGCGCCCGA
>CAZTTB010000235.1:0-2889 GCA_964616005.1 uncultured bacterium
GCCAGGGCACTGCCCTTGGCCTTCACCGCGACCAGCTTGTTGCCGAACGGCAAGATGCCGTAGACGTCCTTCTTGGTGACCGGTCCTGCGGGGTACATGCGGTCCGTACGGATGCCGCCCCCGTTCATGATGGCGACGTCGGCACGCGTGGCGCTGCGGGTGGCGTCGGCGATGAAGTCGCCGAGGTTGGTCTCCTTGGCGCGGACGTCCTTCTCGACCGCGTCCAGGGCGACCACGGACTTGCCGAGCACCTGGGCGAAGCTGGCGTCGAGCTGGCTGGCGTAGTTCTGCACGAACGCCTGCATGCCCGGGTCCTTGGGCGTCAGATCGCTGACCGGGATGTTCCGGTAGCTGGTCACGGGGCTCGTCCCGGAGAAGTCGACGTTGACGTCCCACACGTTGCGCCAGTCGCTGGTCGCCTTGACGAACGGGGCGTGACCGCACTGGGTGTCCATCATGGCGGCGTGGTCATGCCCGCCGACGATGAGGTCGATGCCCGACACCTTGGACGAGAGCTCACAGTCCTGAGCCCTGGCCTCGTGCGTGAGCGCCACGATGTACTTGGCGCCCTCGCCCTGGAGCTTCTTCACCTCCGCCTGGGCGGTGGCGATGGGGTCCTTGAACGTCACTGCCGACGCGTTGGCGAGGATCGAGGAGAAGTCGTAGGCGATGCCGAACAGGCCGATCTTGACGCCGTTCACCTCGACCACGGCATCGGGTTGCGTGCCCGCGATCGGCTTGCCGGTCGAGCTGTCGAGGATGTTGGCGCTCAACCAGGTGAAGTTGGACTCCTGGATGCGTTGCTTCAGCACGTTCACGCCGAAGTCGAACTCGTGGTTGCCGAGGGTGGCGTAGTCGACGCCCAGGCGGTTGAGCGCCTCGACCATCTGCTTGCCCTGGAAGGCGTTCGACATCACCGACGGGGAGAGCAGGTCGCCGGCGAACAGCACCAACGTATGGGGATCGAACGCCTTGACCTGGTGGACGACCGTGGCCACGGCGGCGGCGCCACCGCGTGTGCCGTGGTCGACGCCTTGCAGCTCGTACACGTCGTTGAAGGTCAGAAAGCCGACGCGCTGCGCCTGGGCGAATGCTCCCAGCATGATCAGAGCGACGAAGAGCCAACGGAGTTTGCGCATCATACGGGTACCACCTTTCGGAATCGCGATCCGGGGCCGCCGAACCGGCCCCTCCGGGCGGGATGGCGGGGAGTGCCTGGGGGTGGGGTGCACGACGTCCCTGCCCCACCCCTCGTCGATCCGCCGTCCGGCGGTCCCTAGTACACCATGCCCGCGCCCCGCAGTCGACCGCGGGCGGCCCCGGGCCAAGGGTGTCGGTTCGCATGGCCCGACGTCGCTGGCTCGTGCCTCGGGACGGGACGGTCAGGCTACGCGCTCCGACGCCGCCCCGGCTGTCCGGATGTCGCGAACGCGCTCCGAGTCAACCCGAGCCCTCGAGGAGCTCGATCAACGCATCCAGAGGCCGCTCCCGCCGATCGGGCCGTGGGTGCCCGGCGTACGCGGGCCCACCGTCAAACCGGCCGTGGTGGCGCTGGTGGTGTCTGCGTCGACCTCGTTGTAGGTGTCCGGCCAGGGGGCACTGAACCACCACGCGTCTGGGGAGACGTCCGTGATGGCCAGCTGCGCCTTGTTGCCCGAGGCCGCCGGGACCGGGATGAGCGACTGGAGGCTGGCGGGGAGTTGCGGGAAGGTGACCGTACCGCTCATGTCTGAGCTGTTCTCACTCAAGAGCTCCCATTCCGCCGTCGCGCCGGTCGTGCTGTCGGTAGTGAGCACGTCGGCATGGACGAGCTTGGCGTTCGTGAAGCCGGGTGAGTTGACGTACGTGACCACGGGAGAGGTGGTGGCGCTGGCCTTCCAGCTGAAGTCCTGGAGCGAGGGCCAGGTATCGGTCCCGATCGTCAGGCTCTCATTGGCGGGCAAGGTGCTCGTCGACGCGTCCCGGTAGACCCAGCTCTGGATGCAGCTGGAGGGGCTCGGGCAGTTCGTGCGATGGAACCTGATGCCCGACAGGAAGGATGTCGCACCCGCCACCGGGGCAAGCTCAGCGTTCAGGGACAGCGAGGTCGCACCCACCGTCGCCGTTGACGCAGTCTGGCTCAGTGCCATCGGCTCCCTCAGGCCGTCGACCGGGGCGAACTTCTGCCAGCTGGTCTCGGCGGACCCGTTCGTCACGAGCGCCGGGGAGAAGGTCACGGACGAGCTGTCCGAGGTGGGCGTCGTCTGCCAGTCGCTCGGGGCGACCGTCAGCGTGGTCTGCGTGGGCGAGATGGTCTGGACGTGCAGGTACGCGCTCATGGTGGAGCCGTCCAGAGCCAGGAACGTGAGCTGTGCCTTGCCGCTGGAGCCGGTGTCGTAATAGTCCGCGGTCAACGAGAAGTTGTTGGACGCATCGCACACCACGGAGGAGGAGGTCACGCCGCCGGAACCGAGTCGCTTCGAGACCACGGAGTAGATCCTGGTGGACGACGGGGTCGACCCTGGAGGGCATGCGCCGGAAACCGCGACGTGTCCGGAGGTCTGCCCGCGGCCGGAGTACGGGTAGATGACGTATGGTTGTTCCGGTCGGCCGTCGGGCAGGCGCTGCGCAGGCACCCTGCCCCGAGCAAGGTCGGACTCAGATGGTCGAGGCGTTCCGAGACACCCGTCGTCGACGGGGCCAGGAGCCACGACCCGTTCCCGGGTCCGCGCGTAGAAGGCGTCGTGAGATCGCTGGACCCTTCCCCCCTTCAGCTGCGGCATCGTCACCCGAGGTAGCGCGGCCCCGGATGCACCCATGCCATGGAACTCATCCAACCCTAATGCAGCGTCGATGGAATCTTCAACCAACGTGAACGAACGCGCGTCCGGCGTTCGACCCGCACGCGCG
>CAZTTB010000236.1:0-2848 GCA_964616005.1 uncultured bacterium
TTCCCAAGCCTGACCGCCACCGCGAGCGCGGACCGCGCCTTGCGGTCGCCGGCCCGCGGCGACCCGCGCGCGGACGACCGAGGTGGGGCCGTAGCGGAGGCACCTCTCGAGGCAAGACCCGTCCAGAAGGGACAGTGATGTCATGAACGTAGCCGTGGTCGGCTGCGGTTACTGGGGCAAGAACCTGGTGCGCAACTTCGCGCAGCTGGGGGCTCTCGGGCTCGTGTGCGAAGCCGACGAGGCGGGCCGGGCGAAGGCGATCGAGCTGGGTGGCGGCGCGCCCGTCACCGCGGACTTCGCCGACGTCCTGGCGTCCGACGTGGAGGGTGTCGTCCTGGCCACGCCCGCCGTGACGCACTTCGACCTGGCACGGCAGGCCCTCGAGGTCGGCAAGGACGTCTTCGTGGAGAAGCCGCTCGCGCTGCACTACGACGAGGGCGTGCAACTCGTTCGGCTGGCGCGGCAGCGCGGGCGCATCCTGATGGTGGGCCACGTGCTGGAGTACCACCCCGCCGTCGAGGAGCTCCTGCGCCTGGTGCGCCACGGCGACCTGGGGCGGGTGCGCTACGTGTACTCCAACCGGCTCAGCCTCGGCAAGGTCCGCCGCGAGGAGAACATCCTGTGGAGCTTCGCGCCCCACGACATCGCCGTGATCCTCCGCCTGATGGGCCAGCTGCCCTTCCAGGTGAGCGCTTCGGGAGGCGCCTACCTGCAGCCCAACATCGCCGACGTGACCGTGACGAACCTGCTGTTCAACGACGGCGTCCGCGCGCACATCTACGTCTCCTGGCTCCACCCCTTCAAGGAGCAGCGGCTGGTGGTGATCGGCAGCGAGCGCATGGCGAGCTTCGACGACGTGAACAAGAAGCTCGTGGTGTACGACCAGCGTGTGGACGTGGCGGGCAACGGGGACCCCGTGGCCGTGAAGAACGCGGGCGAGGAGATCGCCTTCTCCAACAACGAGCCCCTCCGGCTCGAGTGCCAGGCCTTCCTCGACGCCATCCGGACGCGTCGACCGCCCCTCACCGATGGCGCGAGCGGCGTCGACGTGCTGCGGGTGCTGACCGCGAGCCACCGCTCGCTCATCATGAACGGCGCGTCCGTGGTCCTCCCCGAGACCGGCCTCTCGATCCCCGAGCTGGCTCAGGCGCGATGAGCGACGCGTACGTACATCCCACGGCCGTCGTCGACGAGGGCGCCAGCATCGGTCGCGGAACGAAGGTGTGGCACTTCTGCCACGTGATGCCGGGCGCGGTCATCGGCGAGGGCTGCTCCCTGGGGCAGAACGTCTTCGTCGCCAGCAACGTGACCATCGGCAACAACGTGAAGATCCAGAACAACGTCAGCGTCTACGAAGGGGTGACCCTCGAAGACGACGTATTCTGCGGACCGAGCATGGTGTTCACCAACGTCAGGACCCCCCGCAGCGCCTATCCCCGCAACACCCGCGACGACTACGCCGACACCCTCGTGAAGCGCGGCGCCAGCATCGGCGCCAACGCGACGATCGTCTGCGGCGTCACCATCGCGGAGCAGGCCTTCGTAGCGGCGGGAGCGGTGGTCACGCGTGACGTGGAGCCGTTCGCGGTCGTCGCCGGGGTACCGGCGCGACGCGTCGGTTGGATGAGCGCCTGCGGCGATGTGCTGACCTTCGGCGAGGACGGACTCGCCACGGACAGCCTGGGCCACGTCTACCAGCAACGAGACGACGGCACCGTCAGGAGGCGCGCGTGAGCGAAGCGATCCACACACCCGATATCCCCGTCCTCGACCTCTCCCCGGAGATCGAGGCGCTCTGGCCCGAGCTCGAGACCGCCGTCACCCGGGTGATGCGATCGGGGCACTTCGTCATGGGCGAGGACGTCAAGGCGTTCGAGCGCGAGGTCGCCGCCTTCCTCGGGGTACGCCACGCCGTGGGCGTCAACTCCGGTACCGACGCCCTGGTCATCGCCCTGCGCGCCCTCGGGATCGGCCCGGGCGACGAGGTGATCACCACCCCCTTCAGCTTCTTCGCGACGGCCGAGTCGATCAGCGCCGTCGGCGCCACCCCCGTCTTCGCCGACATCGAGGAGGCGTCGTTCAACATCGACCCCGACGCCGTCGAGCGCGCGGTCACGCCTAGGACCCGCGCCATCGTGCCGGTCCACCTGTTCGGTCACCCCGCCGCCATCGAACGCATCCTGGAGATCGCGCGGCGGCACGACCTGAGGGTCGTGGAGGACTGCGCCCAGGCGTTCGGCGGTCGGGTCGCGGGGCGCCGTACCGGAGCGCTCGGCGACATCGGCGCCTACTCGTTCTTCCCCTCGAAGAACCTCGGGGCGTTCGGGGACGGCGGGCTGGTGGCCACCGACGACGACCATCTCGCCGACCAGGCGCGCATGCTGCGCGCGCACGGCGGGAAGAACAAGTACCACAACGAGATGATCGGCTACAACTCGCGGCTCGACAGCCTGCAGGCCGCCGTGCTGCGGGTCAAGCTGCCGCACGTCGACGCCTGGAACGCCCAGCGCCGCGAGGCCGCCGCCCGTTACGACACGCTGCTCGCGCCCATCGCCGGCGTGAAGGCGCCCGAGCGGGTGGACGGTCACGTCTACCACCAGTACACCGTGCGCCTGCTGGGGGCCGACCGCGACGCGGTCCGGCAGGCCATGCAGGAGCGCGGCGTCAACACCATGGTCTACTACCCCACGCCCCAGGATCGCCTGCCCGCCTACGAAGGGCGCTTCCCGCGCAGTCCGCGCAGCGAGCACGCGGCCGGCCAGGTGCTCAGCCTGCCGATCTGGCCGACGATCGCGGCGCAGACCCAGGAACGCGTCGTGGCGGCGCTGCGAGACGCCATTCGATGACG
>CAZTTB010000237.1:0-2848 GCA_964616005.1 uncultured bacterium
AAGATGCGGTAGCGATCGGTGTCGACCACGCTCGGCAGCACCAGCTTCGCCTTCCAGCCGGCGTCGTACTCGGGGAGCACGCGGGCGATCGCCTCGTCACGACGGCGGTAGCAGCCCGAGGCCTCGAGCAACGGCGTGATGTCCTCCAGCACGGTCTCGATGCCCGCGCTCTGGGCGGCCAGGCGGCTGAGCGACAGCGTGTCCGGCGCCGAGTCCGCCTCGGGCATGAGCACGCCGAGCACGTTCCCCGGGCCGAACGCGCGGGCGGCCAGCGTGGCCACCACGGTGCTGTCGATCCCGCCGGAGAGCCCCACCACCGCTCCCTTGCGCCGGAACCCGCGCACCTCGCGGCGCACGCCCTCCACGATCGCCTCGACGGCGCCTTCCGGGTCGGGGAGGCGCAGCGCGTCGGCGGACAGGGACGAGGCCTCAGGCATCGGCCGCCGACACTCCCGTGAGCCTCCCCTGCACGTACCGGACGATGTTGTCGACGGTATCGAGGTTGGAGGGCAGGGTGTCTTCATCGGGGACCTTGACGCCGAAGCGCTCCTCGATGAACAGGATCAGCTCGAGCACGCCCATCGAGTCGAGCACGCCGCTCTGCGTCAGCGACTCGTCCCCGGGGAGGTCGTCCGCTCCCCGGTCGAGGATGAAGTTGTCGGCCACGAACTGTCGTACGTCTCGCTCGATCTCGGACATGCTTGCGCGCCCTCTCACATTCCTGCTGGGATTCGCGGCTCCGTGCCGCGTCACACCCCCCGACGGCCCCCGCTAGACCCCTTCGACGAGATCCCGTTTGCGGACCTTGCCGGAGGCCGTCTTGGGAAGGTCGGCAACGAACACGACGTCTCTCGGCACCATAAAGCTCTCCAGCCTCGCCAGACAGTGACGGCGGAACGCCCTCTCGTCCAGGTCGGCGCCCTCCTCCAGCACCACGAAGGCGCGGACCGCCTGCCCCATCAGCTCGTCGGGCACGCCCACGACGGCGGCCTCGCGTACGCCCGGGATCCCGCTCAGGGCGTTCTCGACCTCCACCGGGCTCACCTTCTCCCCCCGGCTCTTGATCACGTCGTCGCTGCGACCCACGAAGTACAGGAAGCCGTCCTCGTCGGTCTTGAAGTAGTCGTGCGTGCAGAGCATGCGCTCGCCCGGGTAGGGCCCCGGCTTCAGCATGTGCGCGGTCGCCTCGGGAAGGTTCCAGTAACCCATCATCACATGCGGGCCGCGCACGTGGAGCACGCCGATCTCGCCGGGCGCCACGGCCCGCCCGCGATCGTCGAGGACGAACGTCTCGGTGCCCGGGATGGCCTTGCCGACGCTCAGGGGCTTGACCAGCGCCAGCTCGGGCTCCAGGTAGCACACGCGCTTGCACTCCGTCAGCCCGTACATCTTGTAGACCAGGGCGTCGGGGCACATCTCCAGCAGCAGCGGCACGTGGTCGTCGGGCAGGTGCGCGGCCGTGTTGGTGATGCGCCGCACCGTCGGCATCGACAGCGGCTGGTGTCGATGCATCGACACCAGGGTGGCGAACACCGTGGGCACGCCGGGGAGCACCGTGACCGCCTCCTCGTTGACGCGCTGCACCACCTGGTTGGGGAAGGCGAAGGAGGGCTCGAGCACCAGCGTGGCGCCCAGGTGGACGCTCATCAGCGCCTGGTACAGCCCGTAGTCGAAGGCGAGCGGCACCACGTCGAGGATGCGGTCGTCACGGCCGAGGCGCAGGTAGTCGCACAGGCTCTGCTGCGCGAACACCATGTTCTGGTGCGACAGCATCACGCCCTTGGGGTTGCCGGTGCTGCCCGAGGTGTAGACCAGCGCCGCCAGGTCGAGAGGGATGGCGCCGGTCTCGTCGGCGCCGGCGCCGGCTTCCAGCTCGCCCCAGTCGACCGCGTGGGGCAGCGCCGTGCGGGGCGCGCCGCGCACCGCCACGGTGTGGAGCGCCTCCAGCCCCTGGGCCGCCTCGGCCACCGCCCGCACCATGGACGCGTCGGTGACCAGCGCGGCGGCGCCGCTGTCCTCCAGGATGTAGCGCAGCTTGTCCGCCTTGGTCTGCGGGTTCACCACCATGAACGCCGCGCCGGCGCGCAGGGCGGCGTAGATGGCCACCACCACGTCGGCGCCGTTCTCCAGGTAGATCGCCACGCGGTCGCCGCGGCGCACGCCGCGGCGCTGCAGCCCACCGGCCAGCGCCGCGGCGCGGGCGTCGAGCTCGCGGTAGCTGACGCGCCCGTCCTCGGCGATCACCGCCAGCTTGTCAGGCACCTCGGCGGCACTGCGGGCCAGGCTGTCGTGCAGCAGCCGCTCGTATCTCGGGGTCATGCTCGTCCTGCCCTCCTGTTCTGGAGCTCGGCGTGGCTGCCGCGCTCCACGGTGGCGCCCACCACCACGCGGTTCGGCTCGGCGGGCGCGGCGAGGCGCGGCGCGCGCACGAACTGCTCGCTCAGCAGCTGCCCCGACAGCACCCCCACGAGGCCCATCTCGTCGCTCTCGCCGAGGCCGGCGTCGAGGTAGCGCTCGGCCTTGGCGAGCAGGCGCGCGACCGGCTCGCCGGCGAACAACCCGGCCTCCTCGAGGCGCTCGGGCGCCAGCAGCTCGCGAACGTACGCGGGCGCGCCCGGCCCCACGAAGGCGCGCAGGATCGGCGCCCGGTAGGGGCGCTTGGGGCGGCGCCAGACGGCCTCCGGCAGCAGCGGCGCAACCGCCTTGCGCAGCAGGTACTTCTCGTCGAGGCCGTGGAGCCGCAGCCGCTCGGGGAGCGCCGCCGCGAACTCCGCCACGTTCACGTCCAGGAAGGGGAAGCGCCCCTCGACCGAGTTCGCCATCAGCATGCGGTCGCCTTGCGAGTGCA
>CAZTTB010000238.1:0-2836 GCA_964616005.1 uncultured bacterium
TGGCCGCGGTGCTGGCGGACAACCTGCGCGAGGAGGGGCTGGCCGTGAGCACGGCGCCCGACGGCGTCAGCGGCGAGCAGCTGTGGGCCGAGGAGCGCCCGGATCTGGTGGTGCTCGACGTGATGCTGCCGCGTCTCGACGGCTTCACGCTGTGCGAGCGCATGCGTGACGCCGGCTACGACACCCCGGTGCTCTACCTCAGCGCCCGCGGCGAGGCCGACGACCGGGTGCGCGGGCTGCGCGCGGGAGGGGACGACTACCTCCCCAAGCCCTTCCACCTGCCCGAGTTCCTGTTGAGGGTGAAGGCGCTGCTGCGACGCCGCGGCTGGGCCGGGCAGGCCCCGCGCGCGGGCTTCCACTTCGCCGGCCACTTCGTCGATTACCGCTCGTGGACGGCCGAGCTCGCCGGCGGCGGGCGTGAGCCCCTGGGGGAGCGCGAGTTCCGCATCTTCCGGGTGCTGGCCGAGCGCGCCGGCGAGGTCGTCAGCCGCGACGACATCCTCGACGCCGTATGGGGCGGCGACGCCTTCCCGTCGAGTCGCACCGTGGACAACTTCGTGCTGCGGCTGCGCAAGCTGTTCGAGCCCGATCCGTCGGCGCCGCGCTACTTCCACAACGTCTGGGGCGTGGGTTACCGCTTCACGCCCGACGGCGAAACCGAGGAGGGCCCCATCGATGCCTGACGCGACGACCGACGGGGCGCTGTTCCTGCGCGCCGCACGCGGCGAGGACACCCCGCGCGCGCCGATCTGGATCATGCGCCAGGCGGGCCGCTACCTGCCGGAGTACCGCGCCCTCAAGGAGCGCCACAGCTTCTGGGAGATGGTGCGCACGCCCGAGCTTGCCGTCGAGGTGACCCTGCAGCCCGTGCAGCGCTTCGATCTGGACGCCGCCATCCTGTTCAGCGACATCATGACGCCGCTGCCGCCGATGGGGGTGGACCTCGACTTCGACCCCGGGCCGGTCTTCGCCGAGCCCGTGCGAACGCGCGCCCAGATCGACGCGCTCGCCGTGCCGGACGGGGGAGAGCTGGCACCGTTCGTGGCCGACGCGCTGCGGCTGCTGCGCGCGGCCTCGCCCGTACCCGTGATCGGTTTCGGAGGCGCGCCCCTGACGCTGGCGGCCTACGCCGTGCAGGGCGGGGGCAGCAAGGACTTCGCCGCCTTCCGCGGCTTCCTGCGCGCCGAGCGCGGTGCCGCTCACGCGTTGCTGGAGAAGCTCGCCGAGGTGACGCTGCGCTACCTGCGCATGCAGGTGGATGCCGGCGCGCAGGCGCTGCAGCTCTTCGACTCGTGGGCGGGGCTGCTGGACGAGCGCAGCTACCGCGAGTTCGGTCAGCCCTACGCGCAGCGCGTGCTGGAGGGACTCGCCGACGCGGGCGTGCCGCGCATCTACCTGGCGGTCGACGCCGGCCATCTGTACCCGGCGATCGACGAGCTGGCCGCCGACGTGGTCAGCGTCGACTGGCGCCGGCCGCTCTCCGCCGTGCGCCGTGCGCTGCCGGGCAAGACGTTGCAGGGCAACCTCGATCCCGCGGCCCTGCTGGGCCCGGCCGAGGCGCTGACGCTGGAGACCGAACGGGTGCTCCACGAGGGGCTCGGCGGGCCCCACGTCTTCAACCTGGGCCACGGCATCCTGCGGCAGACCGACCCCGACGCGGTGGCGCGGCTGATCGACGTGGTGCACGGCTTCGACCGGCGCGCCGCGGCCTGGGGGGACGCCGTGCCCCGGCGGCCGTCCGCGGCCGGCAGAGAGCACGCGTGAGCCGGCGCGAGCGCGTCGTCGAGGTCATGCGGGCAGGGCAGGCCGCGCTGATCGACGGCTTCGAGGCGATCGACGGGCAGGGTCGCTTCAGGGAGCATGCCTGGGACCGTCCCGGCGGGGGAGGCGGCAGCGCCCGGGTGCTCGAGGGCGGCCGCGTCTTCGAGCGTGCCGGTGTCAACCTCTCCGTGGTGCACGGCGACGTCGTTCCGGACAGCCTGGCGCGGCAGCACCCCGCCGCCGCCGGCAAGCCCTTCTTCGCCACCGGGGTGTCGATGGTGCTGCACCCGACCAATCCCTACGTGCCGGCCTTCCACGCCAATTTCCGCTACTTCGAGACCGGCGCCGGAGACGACCCCGCCGCGATCTGGTGGTTCGGCGGCGGCGCCGACATGACGCCCAGCTATCCCTTCGCCGACGACGCGGTGCACTTCCACCGCCGCCTCGAAGCCCTGTGCGCCCGCCACCCGGGCCTCGCCGACTACCCGCGCTGGAAGGCCCGTTGCGACGACTACTTCACCATCCGGCACCGCGCCGAGATGCGCGGCGTGGGCGGCATCTTCTTCGACGAGATCAGCGCCCCCGAGGGAGGCGACTTCGAGCGCGAGCTGGCGTTCGTTGCCGACGGCCTCGGATCGCTGCTGGAGAGCTACCTGCCGGTGGTCGAACGGCGCCTGGACCTGCCCTTCGGCGAGCGCGAGCGCGACTGGCAGCTCTACCGGCGCGGGCGCTACGTCGAGTTCAACCTGGTCTACGACAGGGGAACGCTGTTCGGGCTGCAGACGCAGGGCAACATCGAGGCGATCCTGATGTCGATGCCGCCGCTGGCACGCTGGACGTTCGACCTGCGCCCCGAGCCCGGCAGCCCCGAGGACGCGGCGCTGGCGTTCTTCCAACCGCGCGACTGGGCGGGCGCGGAGGCGCGGGCGCTCGAGGGCGGCACGCCGTGACCGGCGAACGATGCGCCGTGGTACGCCCCGGCCGACAGGGGTTCGGCGGCTGCCGCTCCAGACCCCCGAAAGGACGGTGACCGCATGGGCAACGGACCCACGGGAATCGTGATGATGAACCTGGG
>CAZTTB010000239.1:0-2831 GCA_964616005.1 uncultured bacterium
TCCGAAGGAGGGGGCATGAACCCCCGTCGTGAAGGAGGAGCTTGATGGATCCCGTATTGATGGCCGCCTTGGGACGGGCGGGCGGTGCGACCGTGCTCGGCCTGGCCGCTCTCGGTTCGGCGTTCGGTACCGGTACCGCCGGCATGGCCGCGGTGGGCGCCTGGAAGCGTGCCTACGCGCAGAACAAGTCGGCGCCGTTCATCCTGATCACGTTCGTGGGTGCACCACTGTCGCAGACGATCTACGGCATGATCCTCATGAATGCCGTCGTGCGCTCCGCGTCCGACGCGCTTGCCAAACACCTGACGGTGCCCTGGCCCGCGATGCTCGGCCTCGGCCTGTTCGGTGGGCTGGCCCTGGGCGCCTCGGCCTACATGCAGGGCCGCGTCGGTGCGGCAGCGTCCGATGCCCTCGGTGAGACCGGGCAGGGCTTCGGCAACTATCTGATGGCGATCGGCGTCGTCGAGACGGTCGCCATCTTCGTGCTGGTCTTCATCACCGCGACCCTATAGGCTTGCGTCTCGAAGGGACCCGAGCGGGCGCCGCCCGGTACGCCGTACCGGGCGGCGCCCGTCTCACGAGGGGGCCCCTCAAGAGGGGGCCCCTCAAGAGGGGAGCACGTACAGCGCCACCATGGCGAAGTGCGCGCTCCAGCCGGCGAGCACGAACAGGTGCCACAGGCCGTGGTAGCCCATGCTGGCGGGAGCGGGATCGGGGCGTTTGAGGGCGTAGATGACGGCACCGACCGAGTACAGCAGGCCGCCGGCGACGAGCAGCGCGATGCCGCCCCACGGCATGGCCCGGAGGATCGGACGGATCGCGGCCAGCGCCATCCAGCCCAGCACCAGATACAGGCCCGTCGAGAGCCATCGCGGTGCTTTGAACCAGAACAGTTTGAAGAGCACACCCAGAACGGCGAAGGCCCACACCGTCGTCAGCAGCGGCCAGGTCCAACCGGGCGCGTGGACGCGCAAGGTCACCAGCGCGATCGGTGTGTAGCTCCCCGCGATGAGGATGAAGATCGCAGCATGATCGGCGCGCCGGAGCCACTCCCCCAGGACGGGACCTGCACGGATACTGTGGAGGAGCGTGCTGGCGCTGAACAATGTCAGCGAAGCGACGGCGTAGATGGCGAAGCTCAACATCCTCCACGGTTCACCGGCCGCTGCTACCACCAGGGCGACGCCACCCACCAGCGCAACCAACACGCCGACCATGTGGGTGATGGCGTTGAACGGTTCTCTGAGGTGAGGATGGCCCTGAACGCGATGGCCTTGCATAGGTCAGTCTAGCCCCGCCGGCCGGCGTTCTACCGACCGGCCTCGCATCGCGGAGTCGGGTACGGCGACGACCGCGCTAGGCGGCAGCTCCCCGCGGCCTGCTGCGGAGCGCCTCGCGGAAGCTCACCAGCTTGCGCTGCTCCTCATCCCACAGGGTCAGGACGACCGTCTTCAGGCTGCCCAGTAGGGTGAGCCTCGACACTCGTTGCAGCATCGGGTTGTCGTCATGGCAGCGCTGCAGGTTGTAGTTGGGGATGCGCGGGCTCAGGTGGTGGATGTGGTGGAAGCCGATGTTCCCGGTGAACCACTGCAGCACTCTGGGGAGGTCGTAGTAGGAGCTGCCGTGAAGCGCCGCCAGCGTGTAGTCCCACTCCGGCGTGTGCTCCCAGTAGGTGCGCTCGAACTGGTGCTGAACGTAGAACAACCAGGTGCCCACGCTGGCCGCCACGACGATGATCGGGAGGCCGATCATCAGCACCGGCAACACCCCGATCACGAGGCTCGCGCCGCCCAGCAACGCAACGATGGCCGCGTTCGTCAGCCACACCGAACGGGTCTCCCCCGTGCGCCAGCTCGGCTTCGCCCCTAACGGCAGGCGCTGCAACACGATGAAGTTGAACGCCGGCGCGGCCCCGAACAGGAACAGCGGGTTCCGGAATACGCGGTAGACCATACGCTTCCACCACGGCGACTCCAGATACTCGTCGACGGTCAGCGTCCACACGTCGCCGATGCCGCGCTCCTCGAGCTCGGCGTGGTGAGCGTGGTGGATTGCGTGCGTCTTGCGCCAGAACTTGTAGGGAGCCAGCGTGAGAACACCGCTGATCGCGCCCACCACGTCGTTGGCCCGCTTCGACTTGAAGAAGGCCCCGTGCCCGCAATCGTGCTGGATGATGAACACCCGGACCAGGAAGCCGGCCGCGGGGACCGCCAACAGGAGCGTGAGCCAATAGCCCACCCCTAGCGACAGGAACATCAGACCCACCGTCAGGAACAGGCCCCCGAAGGAGTTCGCCAACTGCCAAAGGCCGCGCTTGAGGTCAGGCTGCTGGTACTTTCGTACGATCGCTTGCCAACCGGCGAACTCCGCCGATCGCGCGTTCTGCTTGGTCATGAGCAAGTCCCTTCGCTGGCTGCGGGGGCCACGCCGGACGCGACGTCCTCGACGGGCTCCAGGTGGGGGGCCGGAGCGACGACCGCCGCGCGCCAGCTACGCCCACCAGGCGCCGAACATGGGCCCTCGCCAGCAGCGGTCTTCAAGGTGGGGTACGAGATGAGAACACCCTCTTCGGGCGATTTCCTGAGTGGACCTCGCCTTCGCGTCCGAGGCCACGTCGATCGCTTTCCCAGGAGTGCTTCCAGGGTATCACAGCGCTCTGGGGCGGCGTGTCGGACCGGTCGGCGGGGAGCCTGCATCGCAGGTCGTCCGGGCTCCTCGAAGCATCCGTCGTCCAGCATCGCTTGTAATCTAGGGCCACAAGGCGTATGCTTCATGGCGTTCCGAAAAAGTCGATAAGGCTTTCTTGAAACTCGGGCATATGCCCGGACATC
>CAZTTB010000240.1:0-2811 GCA_964616005.1 uncultured bacterium
GCCCCAGTCGTGGGGTGCACTGGCCTACGTATGGCTCGCCGGACAGGCCGTGGTATCACGCACTTCCCAGCCCGAGCGGGCGCTTCCCATCTACGGCCTCGCGGCCTGGGCGGCCCTGGCGCTGGCCTCGCTGCAGATGGCCCATCCCATCGCCTACATGCTGGGACACACCGTTGCCTTGGCTCTGTTCGTGGCGGTGGCCCGCACCTTCCTGAGGGAGCGGCACGAGAGCAATCTCGACCCGCTCACCGGCGCGTTGACCCGCCGGGCGGGGCTGCTGGAGCTCGAGCGCCGACTGGAGCGCGGTACGCCCTTCGAGGTTGCGGTCGTGGACCTGCGTGACTTCAAGCGCATCAACGACGCACACGGGCACCTCGCCGGGGACCAGGCGCTGCGCATCATCGGACGGCGCCTGCATCACGCGTTGCGCTCCGAGGACGCGATCATCCGTTACGGCGGCGACGAGTTCGTCGTCGTGAGCGACCTCGAGGGGCTCCAAACGAGGTTGCGCACGGCGTTCGCGGACCCGCTCCGCACACGCTTCGGGGTCCTGGACGTGGGTGCCGACGTGGGCGTCATGGCGTGGCGCCACGGCCTCGCGCTGGCCGACATCCTGGCGGAGGCCGATCGCCGTATGTACGCCACCAAGCGTGCGGGCTGAGCTCAGCTCTCCCCGGCGTCCACCTCGATACCGCTGACGTCCTCGATGAAGCGAACCAGGGCGGCCATGTCCTGATCGCCGTAGCCGCGCGCGTGCGCTCCCGCGACAGCCTCCCGTACCGTGGCCAGCGTGGGAAGGTAGACCCCCAGCGCGCGCGCCTCGGCCTGTGCCAGGTCGAGGTCCTTCAGCAACAGATCGACCGGGAACTGCTTGTCGAAGTCGCGGCGCCCGATCATCTCGCCCTTCAGACGGAACAGCGGCGACGCCAGCGCCCCGCCGTCCACGATCCGCAGCATGGCGTCGAGCGAGAGTCCGGCCGCGTGCCCGAACACCAGGGTCTCGGCGAAGCTCTGCATCATGGCGCCCAGAAGCTGATTGATGAACAGCTTCGCGCGCGTCCCGGCGCCCACCCCGCCCAGGCGCATCACCGTGCCGAAGGTGGAGAGGAGTTCCGCCACTGCGTCCACGATCGGATCGGCTCCACCGGTCAGGACCAGCAGTGTGCCCTGGCGTGCGGGCCCGACACTCCCCGACACGGGGGCGTCGACGAAGCGAGCGCCGGCCCGCACTACGGCCGCCTGCGCCTCGAGGGTCGCCGCGACCGACACCGTACTCATGTTGACCACCGTCGCGCCATCCCGAAGGCCGGCCACCACCCCGTCGTGTTCGAACATCACCGCACTCAGGGCGGCATCGTCGCTCACCATGACGAACGTCACGTCGCACGCGGCCGCCAGCTGGCGCGGAGCGTCGTAGACGCGTACGCCCGACGCCTCGAAGGGCGCGGTCCGCGACAAGCTCCGGTTGAACACGCCGTGCAGCCGATCCCCCTCTGCCAACCGGCGCGCCATCGGCTCACCCATGGCCCCAAGGCCGATCCACCCGATCTGTCGATGCATGGTCCAACCTTCCCTCGACCGCGACGCGCTCAGCGGTCGCCGCCGCTGCCCACGCGGCTCAGCCCGAGCCGGGATGCCTGAGCATGTAGGCGCCGGCGCGGATGCGGCTGAGGTGCTCCGAGCTCTCCGAGATGCGATCCAGGGCGCCGTCGACTCGCGCGACCGCAAGTCCGAGTTCCTCGGCGACGCGTTCGGCCCGAACGATGGCGGGCACGTCCGGTCGCGCCAGGTAGGCCGCAACCGCGCGGATGTCCTCCTCGCTCAACGGCGCGTCCATGCTGGCCTCCGGCTCGATGATGCCCACCGCAGCAACCGGCTCCGGCGCGGAAACCGCCACCGGACCCGACATCTCGGGTGCGTCGGCGGCGATCGCCGCCTGCCGGAACTCGGGGTCCCCGCTCCCCTCGACTCGGGCCGGCCCAGCTGGCTCTTCGCGCTCGGATCGATCGGAGGTCTGCGGCTCACCACGGCCGAACCCGAACCTCCGACGCAACCCGAAGAGGTCGAGCCCCCGCCCCTGAAGCGGCCTGGGCGGGCGCTCCGGCTCGCTGCGTTCGGCGGCCGAAGGCCGCGAGGGCGCCTCGTGGCGATGCGGCACGGGCTCGGTCGGGGCTCCCGCGTTCTCCTCGGGCTCGGGTGGGCGGGAGCCCGGAGCACTCAACGGCGAGCCGCGCCGCACCTCGCGCACGCGCATGGGTGCCTCCGAGTGCTGGACGGCCTCCTCGGAGGCTCGGCGCGGTCGGTCCGCGTACCCGCCTCCAGCGTCCTCACGAGGGACCGTGACGTCCAACGGCTCCCACCGTGGGGTTCGAGACGCAGCCGGTCGCGGCGGGTCGAGCGCCCCCTCGTCGGCCGGCACCGACGGTGCTGGCGTCGCCAAACGCAGTGACGGCGGCGCCGAAGACGCCGCCGACCGTGATGCGTCCTCGCGAACGCGATCGGGGGGGGCGGCCGGCGCCGCGCCCTGCCGTGCCTCGCTGACGGCACGCGGGGGCTCGCCGCTCGCGGTGGCCGACGCGGCGCGCTCGGCGCGCACCCGCCCGGATTCCGGGCGCGGACCGGCGGCCGGCGCCTTGCGTTCCCTCTTGACGGCCTCGACGCGTAACCCCGCGTCCGTGAAGACCAAACCGATCCGGTCGTTGGGGCGAAGTTCGTGCACTTCGAAGAACCCGCGCAGCCCCAGCAGCTCGCGTGGGGGCCGGAACTGAAGGTCCAACGAAGCGCCGCCGTCGACGTCGACGGCGGCTACGG
>CAZTTB010000241.1:0-2791 GCA_964616005.1 uncultured bacterium
ACCTTGATGAACCCCCCGCCCACGCCGAGCAGGCCCGACACCATGCCGGCCAGGCCGGCGGTGCTCGAGCCCGCGACCCAGTTCCGAGCCGTGTAGTCGCGGCGGTACATCTTCTCGTCGCCGGCCCTGCGCAAGTTCTTGGCGAGGGTGTAGGCGGCGGTGGCGAAGACCACCACTGCGAACAGGATGGCGAGCGCGTTCGCCGGCACGAACCCGGCGACGAGCCCGCCCACGACGGCGCCGGCCGCGGTGGCGATCTCCAGCCGCAGCGCCAGCATGACGTCCGCACCGCTCTCCTCGCTGGCGCTGGCCGCCACGCCGGCCGAGGTGGCGATGACGCTGACCAGGCTCGTCCCCACCGCCATGCGCACCGGCAGGTGGAACAGCAGGGTCAGGGCGGGTACCAGGAAGATGCCGCCGCCCAGGCCAAGCAGGGCGCCCACGCCGCCCGCCAGCGCCCCGGTGCCGAACAGCGCCAGCAGCACCTCAGCGTGCTCCGGCCGGGGGCGTCGCGGGTTCGGGGCGCCTGCCGTCGAGTTCGGAGGGCGCGTGCAACTCGGCCAGCGTCGCGTCGAGACGCTCGAGCCACCTCCGCCACAGCGGAGCCAGGGCAGGCAGCTCCGCCGCCCAGCCGGCCATCACCGCCCGCCGCTCGCTCGTGAACCGTTCGAGGGCGGCCGTCAGGCCGGCCGACGCGTCCAACTGCACGGCGGCCCGTGCCAGGCTCTCCAACATGAACGGGCGCCCACCGAAACGCAGCGGCAGGCCCAGTTCGCCGCCGATGCGGGAGAGATCGGCGCGGCTCAGGAAGAGCCCGCTGCGGTAGGGCAGGGTGAGGCGATCGAGGGTCGAGGCCGGTGTCCCCGGCTTCTCGAGGGGCACGTCGGCCGCGTCGGGCGGCGCATCGGCCGGTGCGAGCGGCGTGCCGTCGAACAGCGCGGCCGCGTGCCCGACCAGGGTGCTGCGCGTCAGCGCCGCCGCGGCCCGGTAGAGCCCCTCGTCGACGCGGGCGACCGCGTCCAGGAATACCGGGGCCCAGGGGAGCAGGTGTTCGGCCAGCAGGACGCGCTGGGCGTGTCGGGCGCGTGCCCGCGCCGGTCCGGCCGCGTCCGCCGGTCCGGCCGCGCCCAACGCCGCGGCCTCGCGCTCGAGCAACGCGGCCAGCGCATCGAGTTGAACGGCGAGGTGGTCGGCGTCGGCGCCCGCCTCGAGGCGCAGGCCGAGCGCCTCCAGCACGCCGCGCGTGAGGCCGGCGCGCTCACCGCCGGCCTCGCCACCGGGGTCCAGGTAGACCGAGGCGAAGGGGTAGGCGTTGAGCACGAAGACGTGCGTGTAGGTCGCCGCTGCGTGCGCTGTGGCGTGCGCAGCGAGCGCCGGCACGCTCGAGGCCAGTGCCAGCAGCTCATCGTCGGGCTGGCGCGCGAACAGCTCGGCGAGGAGGCGGTAGCCGCCCGCTCGTTCGAGGATCTCGCCGCGCTGTGGCCCGTCGACGGCGCTCGCGGGAGGCTCGGAGCCGGAGTCGCGCGACTCAGCCATCGGTTCCGAGCGGGTCGCCGCGGGGGGCTGACCCGTCTGCGCCGTCGTCGGGAAGGGCGTAGGCGGCTGCCGATGGGTGCAGCGGTCGCGGCAGCCAGCGAGGGCGGCGCGTGCCGTCCGGGCTGTGGGTCCGGGCCGGTCGGGTCTTGGCCAGCCACTCCCGGTAGCTGCGGTGCGCCAGCTCGGTGTCGACATGGATATCACCGTTGCGGTCGCCTGGGCGGGCGCGCTCCACGGTCACCGCCTGGTGCCAGCAGTGCTGGCCGGAGACGGGGTCGGGGTGGACCTCGAAGGCGATGTTCTGGTGTACGCCGACATCGCTCCACCAGATCCGTCGGGTGTCGGGGTCGACGGAGTCGAAGGGCTCCACGCCCCGGGTACGGGTCATGGTCCAGCGTGAGCCGTCGCGTTCGAGCCCGACCACCGACGACAGGCCGCGGTTGCCGGCGCCGTCGTCGAGACGCCAGCGGCCGAAGTGATGCGAGCAGGCCACGATGTCCGGCCGGATGCCCTCGGTGACCCAGGCGGGCAGCACGAAGTGGCCGATGCGGGTGCTCACCCGCAGCAGGTCGCCCGTTCGAACGCCCAGCGCGGCCGCTCGTTCCGGGTGGAGCCACAGTGGGTTGGTGTGGGCGATCTCGTCGAGCCACTTGCTGTTGGCGCTGCGCGTGTGGATCTGCACCGGCAGGCGGAAGTTGGGCATCAGCACCGTCTCACCGGGACGCAGCACGTCCTTGTGGACGTGACTCTTGATGTAGGTGGGGAGGGCGTACTCGGGCCAGCCCCAGTCCCGGAGGGTGGTGGAGTAGAACTCCAGCTTGCCGCTCGGCGTGGGCCAGCCGCGCAGCACGCGCCCGTCGACTTCGACGCCGACAGGGCTGCGTCCGTCGGGCAGCGCCGCGGCCTTGGGGCCGTAGCCGGCACCGCCGCTACGGGCGTAGACGATGCCGCCGCGCTCGATCCGGTCGACGAGTTCGGTGTCCGATACCGGCTCGAGGTAGCGGGCGCTGGGCTCGGCGGTGATGCGGAAGGCGCCGTAGCGCCGCATGTAGGCCAGCGGCGTCAGGCCCTCGCGGTCCGCCGCGGCCGGCAGGCCCGGCACCCCGTGATCGAACAGGTAACCGTAGTAGTCATCGACCGTCATCTTCTCGGCCGGGGTCGCGATGGCGTGGGTGGCCGCCGAACTGCCGTCGGCGGGCCCGGTGCCGGCCCCGGCCGCTGCCGCCGCTGCCCCGGCGCCTGCCGCTGCGCCTGC
>CAZTTB010000242.1:0-2780 GCA_964616005.1 uncultured bacterium
ATGGTGGGCCCAACCTTCACAACTTGGAACCGCGTGTGGACGTGGCTCCAGGGAGTCGTAAACGTGGGACCCCGCCTGGGGGACGCGCTTCTCGGAAGCCACTCCGGCGTTGCAGGGCGTCCAGCGGCGCACGAGGTGACCGCCCTAGCTGATTGGGAACACGGTAGGAGACAGAAGTGACCGTGGCTACCTCCTCGCTGGTCGTCACGCGGTTTCCCTGACGCACGCGCACGAAGGGCCGCCACGGTGGCCGCCGAGCACGGACTTGGTCGGCTCGGCACGACCTGCGGCGACGGAGCGCGTCGTCCAAGAGCGCCACCGGAACGCCTTGGCCGCCTAGAGTAGGCGAAGTTCGTTGACAAGCAGGTCGCCGCCAGGAGTGGTTCGTACCGAACGGCCACGGATGGCGAACCGCGAGAAGGGGGAGGCCATGGACGCAGTGGTTCCGCTGCATGCTGCCGCCGACGTCGCCGTGAGCGGATCGAAGGCAGCCAACCTGGCAACGCTGATGGGTCTGGGCGTCCAGGTCCCGGACGGCGTCGTCGTGCCTGCCTCGGTGTTCTCGACCTATGCGGGCGGCAGGGCGCCGGACGAGCTACCGGACGCCTTGCCGCACGAGCTGCTAGAAGCTCTGTACGGTTTCGTCGGCTCCGTCGAGCCGGTCGCGGTGCGCTCGTCCGGCATCGCGGAGGACCTCGCCGGGGCGTCGTTCGCCGGGCAGTACGAAACGGTGCTGAACGTTCGTGGGCGGGACGCGCTCGCCGCCGCGGTGCTTCACTGTTGGCGGTCCGCGTGCGACCCCCGCGTGTCGCTGTACCAGCAGCGCCAGGGGCAGGCGGCCGCGGCGATGGCCGTCCTCGTCCAGCGCATGCTGCGGGTGGAAGCGGCAGGGGTCGCCTTCACCGCGAACCCCGTGACGGGAGCGCGCGACGAGGTCATCATCAGCGCGGTGCCCGCCGTGGGCGAGCAGCTGGTGTCGGGCGAGAGCCGTGCCGAGGAGTGGGTCGTCAGCGCGGGCGCGCCGACACGCCTGCGCGCGCCGGTCGAGGCCCTGGCGGCTGAGCAGGTGCTCGAGGTCGCAGACGTGGCCCAGCGGATCGCGAAGCACTTCGGCGCTCCACAGGACATCGAGTGGGCCTACGAGGACGGCGTGCTCCACGTGCTGCAGGCGCGGCCGATGACCGCGCTGCCGGAGCCCGTGGCATGGGAGCCACCGGATCCGAACACGGCCTGGGTCAGGAACTTCCGGATCGGCGAGTGGCTACCGGAACCGGTGACCCCGCTGTTCGCCTCCCACGTGCTTCCGAGCATGGAGTCCGCCATGGCGGAGGAGGGGCAACGTTGGTGGGGCAACCCGATGACGGGAACGCACGCGCTGGTGAACGGCTGGTGCTTCTACGCGCCTTCGGGCGGGGTGTCGGACATGCGCATGGTCGCCCAGATGTTGCTCGGGCTTGTCCGGCGTCCGAAGACCATCGTGGGGCTCATGGCTGCGATGGCCAACCCCGATCTTGCCGTGCGCTGGGCCATCGACCCCGAGGAGAAGCGCTGGCGAGGGGACCGGCTCCCGCGGTACCGCCAGCGCGTCGAGCGGGGCACGAGCGAGCTGGACGACCTCGATCCACGGCAACTGGTGGTCCTGGTGTCCGACCTGGCGCGTATGTCCGGGGAGATGTTCTGGTCCATGCAGCTCGTGGCCGGCTTCGGCTGGAAGACGGAAGGATTCCTGGCCAAGTTCTACGCGAAGCGCTTGCGCCCCGACCTCGGCGGCTCGCACCAGCCTCTCCTGCGCGGCCTCAAGGCCCCCACGCCGCCCGCCCCGCACGCAGTCGTGTCGCTGGACCCGGCCATACCGACCATGGGGGAGCTGTACCTATCGTGGAGCGCCCCGGAGCCCGAGCGGATCACCGCCATGGAACGCGAACGAACGGAGTTGGAGGAGCGCTGCCGCGCTGCGCTGCGCCCGACCCTGCGGAAGCGTTTCGATCGACTGCTGACGTTGGCGCAGCGCTACGCCCTCGTGCGCGACGAGCAGGTGCTCGACGCCACGCTGGGTTGGCCCCTGATGCGGCAGGCGCTCCGAAGGCTGGGTCAGCACCTGGTGGACGCGCAGGTGCTCGAAGAGCCCGAGCACGTCTACTACCTCGAGCGCGCCGAGATCGACCGCGCCCTGTCCGGCCACGCTGTGCCGGTCAACGTGACCGAGCGCATCCGCACACGGGAGCGCCAACGCCGTCTCGCGCCCCCCCTGGTGATCGGCAAGCCGAGCAAGCTCCTCGAGGCTACCCAGAGCGCGGCGATTCTTGCGATGCGCAGCCATCCAGTCGAGGAGGCGCACATCGTGGGCATGCCGGCGAGCCCGGGCCGCGCCAAAGGACCGGTGCGGATCATCCGTGGGCCCGATGAGTTCGACCGGCTGCGTGCCGGCGAGATCCTCGTTGCGCCCATGACCTCGCCCGCCTGGACGCCGCTGTTCGCACGGGCGCTGGCCGTGGTGACGGACGGCGGCTCCGTGGCGGCCCACGCCTCGCTCGTCGCCCGAGAGTACGGCCTCCCTGCCGTGGTCGCCGCCGAGGGCGCGACGAGCCGTCTCCGGGACGGCATGATCGTGACGGTCGACGGGAGCGCGGGGACCATCGAACTCCATGCTGACTAGCGCGCGACGGCCCTCATAAGCGAAGCCGCGCCCAACTGAAGGCCGCGGCTTCCCCGTGGAGAACGATACTGGTGGGCCCTGCTGGACTTGAACCAGCGACCGATCGATTATGAGTCGACTGCTC
>CAZTTB010000243.1:0-2771 GCA_964616005.1 uncultured bacterium
GGTCACTACACCTCGCCGTTCATCCTGTCGCAGCCCGGTGTCTATGCGTTGAGGGTGCACGGCTACATCGGTTCGACGCAGGTCGACGTGACGTTCCGGAGCGACGAGGTCGCGCCGGCATCCTCGATCACGTTCCCGTGAGGCTGGTGTGCATGGGCGCGTCGTCGGTTCGTTGGATCGTCGCTTTCATGCTCTTGAGCCTTTCGGTGCCGGCGTGGGCGCACGCGCATCTGACGGCGTCGACGCCGGCCGATGGTGCGGTGGTGCGGAGCCCGCCGGCCTCGCTGCAGCTCGACTTCACGGAGGCGGTGCAGAAGCGCTTCAGCTTGTTCGTGGTCCTACCCTTGTCGGTGCCCGTTGAGGCGGGCGAGAGCGCGCACGATCGCAGCTTGCGGGTGCACGCGTTGGCGGCGCAGCTCGCGGACACGGTGATGGCGGACAAGGGCGCGGTGAAGGGCCGGGTGGATACCGGGCTGGCGCATCCGGGCGGCGCGGCGACGCAGGTGACGATCGAGCTCGCCCGGGATCTCTCGCCGGGAACCTACGTGCTGGTGTGGCGTGCGCTGTCGGTGGACACGCACGTGACGCACGGGATCGTGGTGTTCACGGTCGCATCGGGCGGTTGAGCCGTTGGCAAGCGCGCTGCAGGCCTGGCTGTTGCTCGGATCCGCTCTGCTGATCGGGGCGGCCCTGTTCCCTTCGACGATCGGGCGCTCGCTGCTGGCGCCCGTCCATCGGCAGCGCCAGCGCGTCGCCTTGTGGGTGGGCGCGGTGCTCGTGGCGGTGGCGGCCTTCGCGCAGGTGGTGCTGTCGCTGCGCGCGGCGCTCGGCGCACCGACGTTCGAGACGGTGGTGAGCTACCTGATCACCACGTTGCCGGGGTGGATGGTGCTGCTTCGCGTCGTGCTCGCCGCCCTGCTGGTGGTGGCCGGGCGGCAAGCGTTTCGGGCCCCGGGGTGGTCCTTGTGGATTGCGTTCCCCTCATCCCTGGCTCTGGTGTTCGCGGTGGCAATGGTGAGCCATGCTGCGGCGACGGGGAGCCCGCTGCTGCTGCTGAGCGATGGCGTGCATCTGGCTGCGGGCCTGCTGTGGGTGGGATTGGTGGCGATGCTGGCGTGGTTGCCGGCGTGGAGCTCGGAGGAGGAGCCGGCGCTGGCCGTCGCGGCGCGGAGGCTGTCGCGCGTGGCGCTCTGGTGCGTGGTGGTGGTGCTGGCGACGGGCATCCTGGCCGCAGTGGCGGAGCTGTTCGGGGTCGCTGCGTTCGTGACGACCCCGTACGGCCGCACGCTCCTGCTGAAACACGGGTTGTTCCTGGTGGTGCTCGCGCTGGCGGCGTCGCACCGGCTGCGGGGGTTGCCGCTGTTCTTCCAGGCGGGTCGGACGGCGCGCTTCCGCGGGGCGCTGCGCTTCGAGTCGCTGGTGCTGCTCGAGGTGGTGGTGGTGACGGGGCTGCTGACGACGCTGCCGCCGGCGGTGGAGGCGCCTGGCGTGCAGGCCGCCGCGGCGTCGTCCGCGGCGCCGTCACCATCGTCGTCTCCCGCCCCGTCGTCTCCTGCCCCGTCTTCCGCGTCGCCGAGCCAGCCCGGAGCCTCCGGCGGGGGAGGCTCCTCCGCAGCCGCGGCAGGCGCGCCGGCGGCCCCTTCGGCGCCGGGAGCGACGGCGGCGTCGATCGGGGCGCGGTGGGGGGCGCAGTTCGGGAGCGACGCGGCGGACCGTGCCACGGGGGTGGCGGTGCGCGCGGACGGGTCGGTCGTGGTGGCCGGAACGACGAGCGGAGCGATGGCGGACGCAGCGAGTGCGGGGGAGAGCGACGTGTTCGTGGCCGCGTACGGGGCGGACGGCACGCGGCTGTGGTTGCGGCAGTTCGGGGGCAAGGGCTTCGACCGCGCGACGGGCGTGGCCGTGGACGCTCGGGGCGACGCGTACGTCAGTGGCTACACCAGCAATCGCATGCCGAAGGGGGACAGCGTGGGTGCCGGGGATGCCTTCCTGGCCAAGCTGGCGCCGGACGGGATGTTGGCCTGGCTCCGTCAGTTCGGCACGACGGGCTCGGACTTCGCGCGGAGCGTGGCGGTCGACCCGACGGGCAACGTGTTCGTGGCCGGGGACACCAACGGCACCCTGGCGGGGCAGGGGTACGCCGGTGGGAACAGCGACGCCTTCCTGGCGAAGTACGACGCGAGCGGCGACCTGGTGTGGCAGCGGCAGTTCGGTGGTCCCGGGGCGGACAAGATCAACGGGATCGCGACCGATGCGGCGGGGAAGGTCCTGGTGACGGGCGCGACGACCGGCGCGCTCCCGACCAACCGCGCGCTGGGCGCTTCGGACGGATTCGTCGGGGAGTTCGACAACAACGGGCAGCGGCTGTGGTTGCGGCAGTTCGGCAGTGAGGGCGCCGACTTCGCGTATGCCGTTGCGCCCGGTAGAGACGGCGGCAGCTTCGTCACCGGCGATACCTACGGGAACCTGCCGGGCCGGGTGAACAGCGGCAACATCGATGGTTTCCTGGTGCACTTCGATCGCAATGGCAACCTCGCCTGGGTGCGGCAGTTCGGTCACGATGGGGCGGTGTTCGGGTATGCGGTGGCGGTGGATCCGGCCGGCCGGGTGCTGGTGGGGGGATGGAGCAACCAGGACCTCGGCAGCTCCGATCACGCGATCGGGCGGTGGCGTGCCTTCGTCCGCGATTTCGGGCGTGCCGGCGACGGCACGTCCGTGCGGCAGTTCGGGACGAGCGATGGGGAGAAGCCGCTGTCGATCGCGCTTGGGCC
>CAZTTB010000244.1:0-2752 GCA_964616005.1 uncultured bacterium
CGGTGCGGTCATCGACGGGGGCGAACGCCAGCTAGGAGGAGAGCATGCCATCACTCTGGGTAGGCGTCGACGCCGGCAAGAGAAAGCACCATTGCGCCGTCCTCGACGCCGAAGGCAAGATCCTGTTGAGCCAGGCTGTGGCGAATGACGAGACCGCCCTGCTCGATCTCATCGCCAACGTCCTGACGCTCGCCGGTGATGCCAGCGCGCGCTACCTGCGCGAGAACGACGTGAGCTACAGGGAGGATCTGGCGGCGACGGAACGCAAGAACGGCGAGCGCTTCGTAGGGGACATCGGCGCCACCACCTGGTTCACGCCCTTCGCGCCGATCGGCTTCAACGAGGTCCGGGCCGTGGTGCGCGGCCGCCGGAAGCTGGAGCTCGACGCCGACGACGTGACGGACCTGGCCACGAGTCTCACCCGGGTGCTGACCTGGTACGCGTCGCTCTGCCTGAACAGCTTCAACCTCAGCCTGCTCTCGGGCCTGCTCGACGGAGGGAACGGCTACCGCGTGAACCTGACCATGATCTCGCGCACGGCCATGGTCCCCTACTACCGCAGCGACGCCATGGTCCTCGAGCGGTTGCACTGGGAAGCGGCGATCGACCGCACGCCGGAGGCGAACGCGGAGGCGCTGCGCGAGCTGGGGTGAGGATCGCCGTGGCCGAGCGTTGCGGGCAGAGCCAGAGAGAAGCCTGCCGGGGGCCCGCATCTCATGGGTCCGATCGACGGCGCGAGTCCGAGAGGTCCCTGAGCACTTCAGGAACGGCCCACTCCGGCGACCCTCCGTTCGGGTGTGCCGGCTGGGCGTTGCGTCACGGAGGCCGGTGCTAGAGTGCCCCTACCGAACCTTCGGTGGCGTCACCGCGTTGGTGTCGCCGGAACTTGGGGGACCTATGAGACGTACGCGTTCGTGGGTAGCCGTGGCGGTGGTTGCGGCCCTGGCCTTCTTGACGTCATGCAGCGGGCCTAGCTCGGGAGCGGGCGGGACCACCGTATTGGTGACGGCCGTCGGGTCGATCCCGTGGCTGGCCTCCCAGGACGGCTCCGGGGCATGGCAGACGGTGCAGACCGGCACGAGCTTCGTCGTGAACGACAGCGCCGGCAGGTACGGCGTGGCCTGGGAGTGCGCGCAGGCGTCGGGGCAGCCGCTGGTCGCCATCGTCCAGGCCACCACGGCGGAGACGGTGGATGTCACGGCATCGTGTCCGCCGACGCCGACGGCCCCGGCGGACCACATCGTGTCGGGGCAGGCGTACAACATGCCGACCGGCGGCCAGGTCCTCGTGTCGATCGGGAGCGCGACGGCCACCATCACCAACTCGAACCCGTCCTTCTCGCTGACCGTCCCGGCCGGGGACTACACCTTCGTGGCTAGGGGCCTGGACGCCTCCGGGAACCCCACGCGCATGGTGGTGCAGCGCAACATGACCGTCTCCGCCGACATGAACTGGTACCCCGACATGAGCTCGGGAACGCCCTACACCCAGGACACGCTGATGCTGGCGGGCATTCCGAGTGGGGAGAATCCGCGGATGGCCGCCGACCTCGCTGCCTCGGGCGGCGCGCCCGCAGAGATCTCGTCGGCCACCGCTGCAAGCCTCCGGTACCCGGTGGTACCGGCCGGACTGGCGATGTCGAGCGACCGCTACCTGCTCGCCGGACTCGCAGGCATCGGCGGGCCCGGCGTCCTGATCGCGCAGAGCGTGGTGGTGGTGGCGCAGACGCCGACCAACGGGACGCTCACGCTCCCGAGCGCCTTCTCCGGAAGCAACCCGATCCAAGTCAGTGGAGGCACCGCAACCTGGGACTGGAGCGGCGTGACGTTCTCGAACGCTGCGGGGTTGGGCCTTTACCTCGCCAGCGTGGTGCCGTCGTCGCTCACGGCGCCCACCTGGAGGATCGTGGCGACGGCGGGATGGCTGGGCTCGAGCAGGACCTACACCTTCCCGAACTTCTCTGCCACCACTGGCTGGACCGGCTCGTGGGCCTTCCCGATCGGCCAGAATGCCACAGCGACGCTGGTGGCGTACCAGGCCAACCTCACGTACGAGCAGTTCATGGCGGCAGGTCTGGGACCGTTCAGTCCCGTCGCCGACTACGGGAGCCTGCCCGTGGGCACCACGATTGAGCTGAGCGTGGGATCGGTCATCGGAACGTTCTAGGCGCCGATCGGGGCTGGCCCCTACCAGGACGGTCGAAACGCTCGGGCGCGTCTGGATGCGAGCGTCCTTCGACCGAGAGGCAGGCGTTGGCCCTGTCATCCGTCGTTCGGTCTTGGCGCGGCACGAGATGGAGCGGGCACCCACCGCGGCACAGGCCCCACACCTACCTTCCCAGCAACACGGGCACAGTGCCGATGAGCTTGGCGGTGGAGCAACAGCGTGCCGGCCGGGGATCGGACACCCCGGCCGGCACGCGGCTTCTCTACTTCGCCAGCAGCACCGACACGCGGCGGCCCGGGAGGTCGACGGTGACGAGGTCGAGTTCGCCGTCACCGTTGAGGTCCGGCACCGTCAACGAGATCGATTCGATGCCGGCAAGGCAATGCACGGAGCGCGTTGGTGCTGGCGCCGAGGCCCTCGGCGACCTCCTTGAGGCTCTTACCGCTCTCTCGAAGTAGTCGCACCGCCTGGATCTTGAAGTCCATCGGGGACGGGACGTTGGAACGCTCGCGATGCATGAGACACTGTGTCCTTTCTGAGGCTGAACCTCAAGCAGGAAAGTGTCCACCAACTGCGCCCAACTCCA
>CAZTTB010000245.1:0-2741 GCA_964616005.1 uncultured bacterium
CCGCGGGTGATGGCCGTGACCGACCCGCTGCCGGTGCTGCTCACCAACGTCGCGTCCGGCGAGACCCTCAGCGCGCCCTACTGGCCGGCGGACGTGCCGAAGGAGGGGCAGCGGCCCTTGCCGTTCGGCCCCCGCCTCGTCATCGAGCGCGAAGACTTCGCCGAGGACCCTCCCAGGGGCTTCCGGCGCCTGGCGCCGGGGCGCGTCGTACGGCTGCGCCACGCTCACGTCATCCGCTGCGACGAGGTGGTCAAGGACGCCGACGGCAACGTGAGCGAGCTACGTTGCAGCGTGCTGGAGGGCACCCTAGGCCGCAACCCCGAGGGGGTGAAGGTCGGCGCCGCCATCCACTGGCTGTCGGCCGACGAGGCGCTGCCCGCTGAGTTCCGGCTCTACGACCGCCTCTTCACCGTGTCCGAGCCCGGCGCGGACGGCGAGGATTTCCTGAAGCACCTGAACCCCGCCTCGCTGGTGGTGCGCCACGGCCTGGTGGAGCCGAGCCTGGCGCGCGACGACCCCGAGGCGCGCTACCAGTTCGAGCGCCTCGGCTACTTCTGGCGTGATCCCGAGGACGGGCGTTCGGAGGCCCTGATCTTCAACCGCATCATCACGCTCAAGGACTCCTGGACGCGCAGGTCCGCGGAGCGCAGGACCGCGGAACGTAGGAACACCGAACGCAGGACCACGGAACGCAGGAGCTCGGAGGGCGAAACTGCGGGGAGCGAAGGTCCGCAGCGCGACGACGGGGCAGGCGACGACGGAGCCCACGACGACGGAGCCCACGACGACAGCACGTGGCGCCGCGCCAGCGTTGCCAGCGACGATCCTGCGGCCGAAGGGGCCGCCGCAGCTGGGCACGAGAGCGCGGGGCACGAGAGCGCGGGCGTCCCCACGCCTGCCGGCGACGAGGCCGGAATCCAGCCCGACCCGCTGGCGGGGCTCGAGCCGCGCCAGCTCGAGGCCGTCGAACGCTACCGTCGCGAGCTGGGCCTGGGGTTGGACGACGCGGCCCAGATCGCCGGGCGCGATGAGCTCGCCGGTTTCTTCGAGGCGGCCGTGGCCGAGCATCCCGACCCGGCGGCCATCGCCAACTGGGTCGTCAACGACCTGGTGCGCGAGCTCAAGGATCGCCCGCTTTCCGAGCTGGGCGTGACGCCCGAGCGCCTGGCCCGGCTGGTGCGGCTGGTCGGCCAGGGCACGCTCACGTTGCCGGTGGCGCGGGAGCTGTTCGGGGAGATCGCGCGCTCGGGCACGGACCCCGAGGAGCTGGTGCGGCAGCGCGGCCTGGAGCGGCTCGATGACGAGGCCGCCGTGCGCGAGGTCGTGGCCCGCGTGCTCGCCGACCACCCGACCGAGGTCGCCAGCTTCCGCGGCGGCAAGGAAGGCCTGCGCGGCTTCTTCGTGGGACAGGTGATGCGCGCCACACAGGGACGGGTCGACCCCAAGCTGGTCCAACAGCTGGTGGCCGAGGCGCTCGCGGGCGCCTAGAGCGTCACCGGCCGACCGGCCACCACCACCGAGCGCAGCGCCAGCTCGCCGTCGAGGGTCAGCACATCGGCGCGCTTGCCCACGGCCAGCTCGCCACGGTCCTCCAGCCCCAGGTAGCGCGCCGCCACGCCGGAAGCCAGCGCGCTGGCCCGGACCACACTGAGGCCGCTCGCTACGGCGTTGCGGAAGGCGACGTCGAGCGTGAGCACGCTCCCGGCCAGCGAGCCGCTCGGCAGGCGCGCGGCGCCGCCGTGCACCAGCACGCGTTGACCGCCCAGCTCGGTCTCCCCCTCCGGCAGGCCGCAGGCGCGGATGGCATCGGTGATCAGGAGCAGACGGCCCCGCTTGGCCGCCTCGGCCACCCGGAAGCTGGCGCTGTGGACGTGATGCAGGTCGAGGATCAGCTCCGCGTAGGCATGCTCGTCGGCGAGGGCCGCGCCGACGGTGCCCGGCGCCCGGCTCCCCAGCGCGGTCATGGCGTTGAACAGGTGGGTGAAGCCGACGGTGCCGCCCTCAGCGCGCACCGCGTCGATCAACGCGCGCGCCTCCTCGAAGCCGGCAGCGGTGTGCCCGATGCTCACCCGCACCCCGGACCGCGCCAACGTGGCGGCGGCGTGGAGCGCGCCCTCCACCTCCGGCGCGAGCGTCACCACCCGAACCACGCCGGCCTTCAGCACCGCGTCGATGCGACCGGGGTCGGGAGCGAGGGTCATGGGGGGTTGCGCGCCGAGCCGCTCCGGGCTGATGAACGGCCCCTCCAGGTGCGCGCCCGGGATGGAGGGCAGGGGGCCTCCGTCGGGCGCCGTCGGGTCGTCCATCACCTCGCGCACGCCCTGCAGGGCGCGCAGTACCTCAGCCCAGGGATTGGTGATGGTGGTCGGCAGCAGCGTCGTGGTGCCGTGCCGCAGGTGGAAGGCGGCCAGCGTGCGAACGCCCTCCGGACCGTCCATGGTGTCGCCGCCCCCGCCGCCGTGCACGTGCGCGTCGACGAAGCCCGGCAGGATCAGGGGGGCGTCGCCGCGCCGTACCTCGGCGAGCAGCGACGTCATCGCCGCTCCGGACGCCACCGGCGTGCCCGCGTCGATCGCCTCGATGCGCTCGCCGTAGCTGAGCGCGCCCGCCGCCAGCCCCGAAGGCAGCGCCAGGATCCCCTCCAGTCGTGATGTCATGCCCGAGTCTAGCGCCGCGGCAGCGGACGCCCGCACGGGACGCCTTCACGGCCCATCTACGCGGGGCGGGCGGCGGCGGGGCGG
>CAZTTB010000246.1:0-2726 GCA_964616005.1 uncultured bacterium
CCGTGCACGATGTGCCCGCCCTGCGTGATCAGGGAGTAGGCGATCAGCACGACGAAGACCACCAGCATGACCACGCCGGCCACGAGCCAGCGTCGCTCCCAGCGCGCGATGACCTGGTGTTGGCGCTCGTCCATACCCTCAACCCCGGAGCTGCGCCAGCACGAACATCAGCGCCCAGAACCCGACGATGACCGCCCCCAGAACGATCGTCACGAAGAGGGCGCCGTAGGGTCTGTACGACGCATCGGCAGATGTCTTCCCGGACTCCGGCGCGGTTCGCTCGTCGTCTGACACACAACACCTCCTAAGGTGTGCTCCCTACTCGAACGTGACGTACTTGGCGGACAGCATAGCGAACCGCCCTCGCGGGCATGGCCGGAACATCCGTCCGCGCCGTGCGGCGAGGCCGCGACAAGCGTCTGCCGTACGGTCCGGAGCGAGGTCCCCCTGCTAGCGTGGGGGCATGACCCGTCCCCGCATCGTCATCGCCGGAGCCTCGGGCGTGGTCGGCCGCCATCTGGTCACGGCGGCCCGCGAACGCTTCGACGTCACCGTGCTGACGCGTCAGGTCGCCGGTACCGAGCCTTCCGGCGCCACGCCCGTGGCCTGGCGGCCTGACGCGGCGCGCGCCGGGGACGAGGAGGCGCTGTCGCGGCTCACCTCCACCCTGGAGGGAGCTGCAGCCGTGGTGAACCTGGCGGGCTCCTCGCTCGCCGACGGACGCCTGGGACCGGCCCACAGGCACCGGCTGCTGAGCAGCCGCGTCGACAGCGCGACGACCCTGGTCACCGCGCTCCAGCGCTGTCGACGGCCGCCCGAGGTCCTGGTCCAGGCGTCGGTGACGGGGTACTACGGTCAACGCGGCGACGAAGTGCTGGACGAGAGCGCGGGGCCGGGCGAGGCCTTCTTGCTCGCTCCGGTGGCGGAGGCGAGCGAGGCGGCCGCGGCGCCGGCTGCGGCACGCGTCCGGCTGTGTGTGCTGCGCACCGGCGTGGTGCTGGCCAGGGACGCGCCCGCCTGGCAACGCCTACTGATGCCCATCAAGCTGGGCTTCGGCGGGCGCCTGGGTCGGGGCACCCAATGGCTCCCGTGGATCGACGCCGACGACCTGGCGCGCGCCTACCTGTTCGTGATCGAGCACCCGTCGTGCGAAGGGGCGTACAACGCTGTCGCACCCGAAGCGGTGCGCCAGCGCGACCTGGGTCGGGAGGCCGCCCGGCGCCTGCGCCGTCCGTTCTGGTTCCCGGCGCCTGCCTGGGTGCTGCGGCTCGTGCTCGGCCGGCTGGCCGACGGGGTCTTGCTGCAGAGTGCACGGGTGGTGCCGGCGCGACTGGACGAACAGGGATTCACGTTCCTGTGGGGCACGCTCGAGGCCGCGCTCGACAAGCTGTTGCCGTCGCCGGCGCGTGCTCGAGGCACCGCGGCCCGCTGATGCGGGCGATGGCCGCAAGGGACATGCGCCTCTGGTGGACGCCGGGGTCGGCGCGCAGGCTGAGTCGAAGCGATCCGGGGCGGACCGGGGCACGACTCCGGCGGAAGGAACGGCATGGCCAAGGTGCTGATCGTGCACGCCTCTCGCGAGGGGCACACGCAGCACATCGCCGAGCGCCTGGCGCTGGAGTTGCAGGGTGACGACCATGAGGTGCGGATCGCCCCCGCTTCACCTTTCCCGGGCGCCAGCGGAGCCGACGGCGTGATCGTCGCGGCCAGCGTGCATCGCGGCCGTCACCCTTCAGCGCTGGTGCGCGCCGTGCGCGTCCACCGCCGCGTGCTCGAACACCTTCCCAGTGCCTTCCTCTCGGTCTGCCTGTGCGCCGCCGCCGGCGACCCGCAGAACCGCACCGAGGCCGACGGCTACCTGCAGGACTTCCTGAACCGCACGGGCTGGCGGCCCGACCTCGCCGCGAGCGCCGGCGGGGCGTTACGCTTCAGCCGCTACGGGTTCTTCAAGGCGCGCCTGGTGCGTGCCATGGCCCGCCGCGCCAGCATCGACGCCGATCTCCGGAGCGATCTGGAGCTGACCGATTGGGACGACATCCACCGTTTCGCGGAAGCGTTCTCGGCGCTGCTGCCCAAGGCACCGGCGCACCGCGCCGGCGCGCGCCGACACCCCCATCCGTCCGCCTGAGGCCACAGCAGGACCTCCCCCGCGTTCGTGCCGCATCCGGGCCTTCCTGGGGCCGCTGGTATACTCCGCGCATGACGAGCCAGCAGGTCACAGACAGCGCTCCCCTGAGGGACGAGGAGCTCTTCGCCCTCATCGACCGCGAGTTCGAGCGGCAGCGTGACGGGCTCGAGCTCATCGCCTCCGAGAACTTCACCTCGCCACAGGTGATGGAGGCCGTGGGGTCGGTGCTGACCAACAAGTACGCGGAGGGCTACCCCGGCAAGCGCTACTACGGCGGCTGCGAGATCGTCGACGAGGTCGAGCGGCTGGCGATCGCACGGCTGAAGGAGCTGTTCGCGTGCCGCTGGGCGAACGTGCAGCCGCACTCCGGCTCGTCGGCCAACCTGGCCGTCTACTTCGCGCTGCTCGAGCCCGGCGACACCGTGCTCGGCATGGACCTCGCGCACGGCGGCCACCTCACGCACGGCTCCCCCGTCAACTTCTCCGGCCGCAACTACCACGTGGTCGGCTACCCGGTCGACGCCGAGACCGAACGCATCGACTACGAGCGCGTGCGCGAGCTGGCGATCGAGCACCGGCCCAAGCTGATCATCGCCGG
>CAZTTB010000247.1:0-2687 GCA_964616005.1 uncultured bacterium
GCCGAGTCCTGGGCGGCAGCGATGCCGGTGACCCCCAGCAGCACGGCGGCGACGAACGTGCGAGCGACGAAGCGTGTCATGGACCGTGTCCTTTCACTGCGCGCGCATGGCTTCGGCGGGGTTGAGCCGGCGGACGCGGCGCGCCGGCGCCAGCGCCGAGAACAGGGCCGCGAAGGCGATGGTGACCGAGGCGAACAGGGCGTACTCGAGGCGCACCGAAGCGTAGATCTGGTCGGTCAGGGCGAGGCCCTGAACGATGTCGCCGTAGGTGTGGATCATCAGCGCTCCCAAGGCGTTGGTGGCGCTGAAGATCCACAGCAGGCCGTAGCCGGCGGCGAGGCCGACCAACCAGCCCAGGGCGGTAGCGAACACCGACTCGAAGGTCACCAGCCAGGCCAGGCTGGCCTGGTCGAGCCCCAGGGAGACGATCACGCCGAACTCCCGGATGCGTTCCAGCACGCTCACCACGACCGTGGTGGTGACGGCGACGGCGGCGAACAGGGAGAACAGCAGGCCCATCGGGATCATCTGGATGCGTTCGGCCGCGAGGCCACGTTGCAGCGCGCCGAGAAGATCGCCCACGGCATAGGCGCGGATGCCGTCTGGGAGGCGCTCGTTGATCGCTTGCGCGGCGGCCGCCTCCTGCCCCAGGGGAACATCGAGGGCCAGCCCGGTAGCGCCGGCGACCCCCGTCAGAGTGCGGGCATCGGCCAGGTCGATCAGAGCCGTGGAGTCGTCGATGACCGGTGTTCCGGCGTCGATGAGCCCCACCAGTCGGAGCCCGAGCGCCTGCGGTCCGGCCAGGGCCGAGACGTCCACCGCCAGGCGTTCTCCCAGGCGCACGTCGAGCCGTTCGGCCAGCCCCTTGCCCAGAACGATCTCGCCCGGCCCCTGCAGCATGCGGCCCTGGCTCACCCGCGAGGGTAGGTCGGAGACGCGGCCTTCGCGTGCCGGATCGATGCCGCGGGCCATCACGCCTTCGGTGGTGTAGGGCGAGCGCAGCAACGCGCCGAAGTCGATGCGGGGCGCCACAGCGCCGACCTGCGGGTCCGCCAGGGCCAGGGCCTCCAGCGCCGCGAGCCCGGACAGCCCGTTCGAGGGGTCCGGGTCGTGGTGGTAGACCTCGCTGCTGATCAGCACGGGCGCCGCCACCAGGCGGCCCTGAGCGTTCATGACGGAGTCGAGGAAGCCATCGGTGAAGCCCCAGAAGAACACGATCGCCAGGGTGGCGTAGGCGACCACCACGACCAGCAGAAGCGTGCGGCGGCGCTGGCGCCACAGGTTACGCCACGCCAGTCGCGTCAAGCTGGCGAGGTCGTGGGCGCGACGCGGCCGCGGCGGGGCCGGGGTCACGGCCGGGGTCACGGCGGCTCCCCGGTGGGCGGCTCGGGCAGGTCGCCTCGATCCCTGGCGTCCTCCCAGGCGGCGATCATGCGGGGCATGCTACGTTCCCAGTAGGCGTAGAACTGATACATGTCGACCAGTCCGCGCAGGACCTCGGGCGAGGCTCCTTCCATCAGGCGCAGCCCCTTCTCGGCCAGCGTGCGCATGCGGCGGATCGGATCCACGGCGTCCAGCGTGCGCTGGTGCCAGGCGTCGGGGCGGTTGCGGTAGTAGAGCCTGCGGTCGGCCGGTTTGCTGACCCGGTCGATCAGCCCGGTACCTTCCAGCAGCCGCGTCATGGTGCTGATCGAACTGCGGCTGGCGTGGAGGGTCTGGGCCAGCTGGTCGGCCGACTGCTCGGGCGGGTCGGCCACCAGTAGGGCGCCGACGATTCGACCGGCCATGCGCGGCAGGCCCTGGGCTTCGAAGGTGAGCCCGACCTCCTCGATGAGTGCCAGCAGGGCTCCCCGTTCGGCGGGCGCACGTCGATCGATGATGACCCCTCCCTAGGACACGAGACTACGGCCTTCAGCGGATTTCAGTCAGGGCTGAAAGTCCCGAAAGGATGTGCGTGCCCGTGGCGGCGGTGATGATGGTGGAGAGCGGAGCGCCGGGAAGGCGGGCCGCGCATCCACGCTGTGGCCCGGCCGCTCCGGTTCGGTCCGCGTTGCCGACGGGGTCCCGGCCGCGCGCGGGCTACACTTGCTGCAATGGTTGAACTCGACAAGGAACAGGTGTTCACCTTCTTCCGGAGCAATCCGGAGCATCCCTGGCATGTCCAGGACGTGCAGAAGCACCTGCAAATCGAAGATCGCAATGCGCTCCACAAGCTGCTGGCCGCCCTCGCCGACGAGGGTCGCCTGATCCGCACCCGTCGGCGCACCTTCGGTCTGCCGCAGGAGATGAACCTCTTCGTCGGCAAGCTGCAGGTCACTTCGGGCGGTTACGGCTTCGTCATCCCCGACAGCGGCGAGGGCAAGGATCTCTTCATCCCGGCGAACAAGCTGGCCGGCGCCTGGGACGGCGACCGGGTGGTCGCGCGCCCGAACACCATGTCCGGCGAGGACGACCGCCAGAGCGGGGAGGTCGTACGGATCCTCGAGCGCGGCTACGCGCACGTGGTCGGTACCCTCGAGTACGCGCGCGGCTACGCCATCCTGCGTCCCGATTCGCCGCGCCTGCGTGAGCGCATCCTGCTCACGCCCGAGTCGGTGGGCAAGCTCGAGGGCGGCTCGCGGATCGTGGCCCACATGGTGTGGCCCGAGGCCTCCGGGGAGAAGGAGCCCTTCGGCGAGGTCGAGGAG
>CAZTTB010000248.1:0-2686 GCA_964616005.1 uncultured bacterium
CCATGACGCGTTCTCGGATGTCCTGAAGGACGTCCGGGTTCTGGCTCAGGAACTCCACCGTCTTCTCCTTGCCCTGCCCCAACCGCGTCTCCCCGAACGAGTACCACGACCCCGACTTCTGCACCACCTCCACATCACTCGCCACATTCACCAGATCCCCCACCCGATCGATCCCCCGACCGAACATGATCTCCACCTCCGCCTCCCGGAACGGCGGCGCCACCTTGTTCTTCGTCACCTTCACCCGCACGCGGTTCCCCACCTTCTCCGCGCCCACCTTCACATCCCCCTTACGCCGCACCTCCATACGCACACTCGCATAGAACTTCAACGCCCGCCCCCCCGGCGTCACCTCCGGATTGCCGTACAACACCCCGATCTTCTCCCGCACCTGATTGATGAAGATCGCCGTCGACTTGCTCTTCGACAACACCGCCGTCAACTTCCTGAGCGCCTGCGACATCAACCGCGCCTGCAACCCCACATGCGCGTCCCCCATCTCACCCTCGAGCTCGGCGCGCGGCGTCAACGCCGCCACACTATCGATCACCACCACATCCACCGCACCCGACCGCACCAACAACTCCACGATCTCCAACGCCTGCTCCCCCGAATCCGGCTGACTCACCAACAACTGCTCGATATCCACCCCCAACGCCCGCGCATACGAAGGATCCAACGCATGCTCCGCATCCACGAACGCCGCCACACCCCCCGCCGCCTGCGCCTCCGCCACCACATGCAACGCCAACGTCGTCTTCCCCCCCGCCTCAGGCCCATACACCTCCACCACCCGACCCCGAGGCACACCCCCCACCCCCAACGCCAGATCCACCGACAACGACCCCGTCGAAATCACACCCGCCCCCAACAACCGAACCTGCTCCTCCCCCAAACGCATCACCGCGCCCTTACCAAACTGACGCTCGATCTGCGAGATAGCACTATCCAGGGCCTTCCTACGCTGCTCGTCCATCACAGCTCGCTCCACCTCTCCGACGGCGTACGGGCGCACCGGAGCGCGCCCGCCGCTACCTCAGGGCGGACCGGAGAAGGAAGAGACTGGTGAAGGCGAGCCGCTCGCGGAGCCACGCCCGCCCGAGAGGCGGGAAGGTCAACGTATCGACGGTCGTGCCGCTCGGTCCGGCGACGGCGATCACCACGCGCGTTGCCGCGCTTTCGTTCCCATCCGGTCGCGATGCGTCACCGGGACCGCCGTCCTGCAGAAGCAGGGCGGGACCCACGGCGATCGAATAGTCGACATCGAACAGCGCACGGACGCTTGCCGCCAGCGCCGCAACCACCTCCGCGGCTGCGGCGGGAAGCCTTGCCAACAGATCTGTGGCCACTCCGAGCGTTGCCATGCTATCCGCGTTCCATGCTATCACGGCGCCCGCGAGCGCCTCTTCGACGGCGGGGACGCCGCTCAGCAGGTCGGACAGGGATCCGCCGCTGGCGCACTCGGCCAACGCCAGGCGCACGCCAGAGGCGCGCAGGCGCTCGATCGCCATGACGGGCAAGGCGTCGTCGTCGAATCCCCAGACGCTGTCGCCGAGCCGTGTGAGCGCCTCCCGTTCGGTCGGGGCGGCCCGACGGCGGGCCTCTTCGGCGCTGGTGCCCTTGGCGGCCACCCGTACGTGGACGCCGTCACGCTTGGCGTAGGTCGCCACGCTGGGGTTGGCGCCTCGCGTCAGCTCTCCGAGCTGCTCGGCCACGTCGGACTCGCCCACGCCGTGGGTCTTGATGGTGCGGGTGTACAGAGCGCTGGCCGCGAACGTCAGGCGCGGGAGCGCCTCGGACTGCCACATGCGGCGCATCTCGCGGGGTGGCCCGGGAAGCGTCACCACCGTCCGCTCGCTACCGGCGCGCCACAGCGTCACCAGCCAGCCGGGCGCCGTCCCGATGGGGTTGTCCAGCGCCCGCGCCGACGGGATGCGCATGGCCTGGCGCAGGTTGCGCTCGGGCATGGGCCGGTGGCGCGAAGCGAAGCGTTGGCGCAGCCAGCGCTCCAGCTCCGGGTCGAGCGTCATGGCCTCGCCGGCCGCAAGGGCGACGGCGTCGCGCGTGAGATCGTCGTCGGTGGGACCCAGCCCGCCCGTGAGGACGACCAGGTCGCTGCGCTCCAGGGCGCGATCGATGGCGGCGCGGAGGCGCTCCAGGTTGTCGCCGAGGCGCTGGGTCCAGTAGACGTCGACGCCGTGCTGCGCCAGGCTCCGGGCGAGCTCGGCACTGTTGGTGTCGTCGATCTCGCCGAGCAGGAGCTCGGTGCCCACGGCGAGCACTTCGGCGGTGCGGAGGACGGTCATGGAGGACGATACCAGGGGTCCCGGGAAGTAAGACGCCTGTCAGGATTCTGTTGTAGAATCGCCTTGGTTCCGCTCCCCCAGCGGGACCCGTGAGGGATTCGTCCCTCCACCATCTCCTCTCTTTGACCCTGCGCCCCCCACGCAGGGTCACCTTTTTGTCTTGTCTTGGACCTCGTCCGGCCTCGTCTGGGACCCCGTTCGGGTCGAGTGCCTCGGGAGCGGCGGGCCGACCCGGCTCGTGCCCAGGGCGCGTAGGCGACCGCTGCCGGGCACACACAGCGATCCGGAGGGCTGGTGCTAGCATGGCCCATGAACGCGCTGGGAAGCTCGACGCAGAGCCGGAGGAACGGATGAAGCCCACCACCCTCGGAGAGCTGCGC
>CAZTTB010000249.1:0-2683 GCA_964616005.1 uncultured bacterium
GCGGCGGCCACGCTGTGGACGAACACGCGGTCGCGCGAGTGGACGACCTCGACGGCCTGTTCTGCGGTGACGATGCGCATGATGCTCCCGACCCGTCCTCTCCAGCCGTTCTCCGGCTCCGACGCTACGGTAAACGCCCGCGACGCCGAAGGGAAGAACGTCCCCCGGCGCCGGGCGGGCGGCCGCGGGGGCCGCCGGGGGTAGGCTGGCGGCATCGTGCGCGTGTCCGAGCTGCTGACGCTGCCCCTGCTGGGCCGGGCCCGGCTGGTGGCCGGGCGTGCCGGGATCGACCGCGAGGTGTCCTGGAGCGGCGTGGTCGACATCCCCGACCCGCACCAGTGGCTGCAGCCGGGGCAGCTCCTGCTGAGCACCGGCTACGCCTGGCCGCGCGACGAGGCGGGGCAGCGCCGGTTCGTGCGCTCGTTGGAGGAGCGCGGGCTGGCGGCGCTGGCGCTGGCGGTGCCGCAGTTCTTCAGCGAGGTTCCGCCGGCGGTGGTGGAGGAGGCCGATGCGGTGGGACTCCCGGTGCTGGAAGTTCCCTGGGAGATCCCCTTCGCGCGCATCACCGAGGAGGCGCAGCGCGCGCTGCTGACCGAGCAGCACCACGTGATCGAGCGCTCCGAGGCCATCCACCGGGCGCTGACGGAGGCCGCGGTGCAGGCCTCCAGCCTGCAGCAGATCGCCAACGTGCTCAGCGAGCTCATCCGTCGCGACGTGACCTTCGAGAGCCCGACAGGGCAGCTCTTCGCCGCCTCCTACCTGCCGGCCGCCGCCGCCGCGCCGGGCCCGGGGCCCGAGCGCGACCCGGTGCGGACCACCACCCTCCACGACGGGGTCACGCCTCCCGACGTGATGGCCGAGCTGGAGCGGCGGGGCTACCTCCAGCGGTTGCGCAGCCAGAAGGATCCGGTGCGCGTGCCGGCGCTGCCCGAGCTCGAGCTGTCGGCGCGCGTCGCCTGCCCCATCCGGGTGAGCGGCGAGCTGGTAGGGCTGGTATGGGTCCTCGAGGGTGACAGCCCGGTCGGGGAGTTGGACCTGCGCGCCGCCGAACACGCCGCCACCGTGGTGGCGCTGCACATCGCCCACCAGCAGACGCTGGCGCAGCTCGAGTCGCGGCTGGGCTACGCCTTCCTCGACTCGCTGTTGGAGGGCCGGCTCGAGCCCACCCCCCAGAACCTGGAGCGCGCCCGCCTGCTCGGTTTCGAGTGGGGGCGCAACTATCGCGTCGGGATCGCGGTGTTGCACGACGTGCCGCTGCCGCTCTCGCGCGAGGGGTTCCTGCGCCGCGAGCAGCTGGCCGACCGCCTGGGGCGCCGCATCGCCGACCTGGGGGGCACGCCCTTCCTGTCGGTGTCGCTGAACGAGGTGAGCGTCCTACTCGAGGACGGCATCGACCCGCGTGCGCTGGAGGTCGGGCGCGTCGACGAGGCGGTGGGGATGGTGTGGGGCCGGGCCCGCAGCGGCGTGGAGGGCATCGAGCTCAGCTTCCGGGAGGCGCGTTCGCTGCTGCCGCAGCTGGCTCCACGGCGCGTGCTCGTCTACGACGCCTGGCTGGTGCCGCGCGTGTTGCTGGGCGACACCGATGCGCGCGCCGCCCTGCTGGACGAGGCCTTCGGGCCCGTACACGCGCTCCGTGGCGGCGAGCGGCTGGTCGCCACCGTCGTCGCCTGGGCGCGGGCCGGCTTCGAGGTGAAGCGCACGGCACAGAGCATGGGGGTACACGTCAATACCGTGCGCTACCGTCTGGAGCGCGTGTCGCAGGCGCTTCACGCCGACCTGGCCGACCCCGGCGTGCGCTTCAAGCTGCAGCTCGCCGGCGAACTCTTGTCGTTGGACGACAAAACCACATAGCGCATTTGTACTCCGCAGCCGTAGCACGCCGCCGCATCGTGGGGTAGGGTGGCCCGTTCAACAACGAAGGGAGCGCTGGGCTGCGGTGGAGTCGTCAGAAGCCCGAAACGTACTGCTGGGCCGGGTCCGGGACGCCAACGTCCCGCGGGGGCTGGCGACGGCCCATCCCATCTTCCCGGCGCGCGCCAAGGGCGCGCGCTTGTGGGACGTCGACGGCGCCGAGTACATCGACTTCACCGGCGGTATCGGCGTCATGAACATCGGGCACGCCAACGAGCGCGTGACCAACGCCGTGCAGGCGCAGCTCGAGCGCTTCAGCCACACCTCGGCGCAGGTCGCCATGTACGAGCCCTACGTGCGACTGGCCGAGCGCCTCAACGCGCTGGCGCCGGGCGCGGCGCCCAAGAAGACGTTGCTGCTCACCACCGGCGTCGAAGCCGTCGAGAACGCCGTCAAGATCGCGCGGTCCGCCACCGGCCGGCCGGGCATCGTCGCGTTCAGCGGCAGCTTCCACGGGCGCACCCTGCTCGGCATGACGCTCACCGGGAAGACGGATCCCTATCAGCAGACCTTCGGGCCGTTCGCGCCGGACGTGTACCACGCGCCCTTCCCCTACCCCCTGCGGGGTTGGAGCGTCGACGACGCGCTGCGCGCGCTGGACGACGTCTTCGCCAGCCAGGTGGCACCCGAGCGGGTGGCCGCCGTGCTCATCGAGCCGGTGCTGGGCGAGGGCGGCTTCGTGCCCGCCCCGTTCGCGTTCCTGCGCGCCCTGCGGCAGCTCACCGAGCGCCACGGCATGCTGCTGATCGTCGACGAGATCCAGAGCGGCTTC
>CAZTTB010000250.1:0-2681 GCA_964616005.1 uncultured bacterium
GCGGCGCGCAGCACGGCCTCGCGCTCCAGGGTGAGGCGCTCGTCCTCCAGCTCGACGACGCGGCCGACGTACGCCTTCTCCAGCGCCGCGCGGGTGGTCTCGAGCCCGTCCCAGGGGAGCGCCGCCAGACGCCGCTCCAGATCGGCGGCGTCGGCGCCGTCGGCATCGTCGTCGACGTGGTCGCCGGGATCCACGGTGAAGAAGGAGAAGCCGGCGTCGACGCAGGCGTCGATGTGCTCGGGGAGCTTGAGGTGGTCGGCGTCGGCACCGAGCGGCCCGCGCCAGCCCGCCTCGAAGGCGCCGAAGGTGGCGTCGCGCAGCACCTCGGTGGGGGAGCGCCGGGTGCGCGTCATCTCACGGATCGACTGCTGCGCGAAGATCGGCGCTACCAGCCCGCCGGCCGCGCCGGCGCTGCCGAGCGCGCGCGCGTGGCCGGGCGTGGCGATGCCGAGGCGGTCGCCGAAGCCGGCCGAGGTGGCGAGTCCGAGCGGGCGCGGCGCCAGGTCGGGCAGGGCCACGCGGAGCGCGGCCGCGTTGGCGTCGTTCAGTGGGCAGCGCAGCAGCGCCAGCCCGTCGACGGTGCCGGCAGGAGCGCCTTCGAAGCGCTCCAGCACCGGCGACCCCGGCAGCGCGGCGACCAGCAGGCGCTTGCCGTAGGGCCCGAGCTCGAGCGCCAGCACGGCGTCCTCGAGGTCGGTGCGGGAGCCGGGGTAGAGCTGCGCGCCGGGGCGCGCCAGGCGCTCGCTGGACAGGGCGGCGGGTCGGGTCATGGGCGAACCTCCTCAACTCGCGGCGTCAAGGGACGAACGGGGGCCGCGACGGTGCTGCCGCGCACCACCAGGGTGGGACGGAGCACCACCTCGGCGCGCACGTTGCGGCCGGCGATGCGGTCGAACAGGATACGCATCGCGTTCACGCCGAGATCGTACTTGGGGACATGGAGGGTGGTCAGCGGAGGGGTGAACATGCGGGCGAAGGCGATGTCGTCGAAGCCGATGACGGCGATGTCCTGCGGCACCTGCAGACCCGCCGTGGCGCACGCCTGCAGGGCGCCGGCCGCGACGAGGTCGTTGTAGCACAGCAGCGCGTCGAGCGGCCCGGCCATCTCGAACAGGCGCGCGGCGGCCTCGGCCCCGTCGTCGATGTAGGGAGCGGTCTTGACCAGCCGGTCGGGCGAGAGCGGCAGGCCACGCGTTTCGAGGCCGATCCGGATGCCTTCCAGCCGCTCGCGGGCGGCGAACGAGCTGTCGGGGCCGGCGAGCACGCCGATGTGCCGGCGGCCCAGCGACATCAGGTGGTCGATGGCCTGCATGACGCCGCTGACGTGGTCGAGGCGCACCGCACCGGCCACCTCGGGTGGCGCCGAGCGGTTCACGACCACGGCCGCCTTGTGGCTGCGCAGCAGAGCGTGGAGCTGCCGCTCGGGCAGCCTCGGGCTCACCACGATGACGCCGTCCACCCGCCGCTCCTCCATCAGCCGCAGGCTGGTGGCCTCGCGCCGCTGGTCCTCGACGGCGTTGCTGAGGAACACCCCGTAACCCGCCTCCAGCGCCACGTCCTCGGCGCCGCGGACGATCTCGGGGAAGTAGGGATTGGTGATGTCGGGGACGATCAGCCCGAGCGTGTGGGAGCGGCTGGCCTTGAGCCCGCGGGCGAGGCTGTTGCGGCGGTAGCCGAGTTCGTGGATGGCCGCCCGCACCTGCGCGCGCCGCCGGTCGCTCACCCCCGGTTGCTCGTTGAGCACGCGCGACACGGTCATGGCGGACACGCCGGCGGCGCGCGCAACGTCCTGGATGGTGACTCGTGGCATGTCCGTGGGTCCGCTCCGTTCCTGGTTGACGTTAACGATACCAGACCTCGATCGGCGATGGAGCGGTAGCGGCGGGGACTTCCCGGAAACCGCGACGCAGCCGGGACATCCTGTCGTTGACACCCCTCGGGGGCCGTGCTAGCGTTCAAGGGATGTTCACACCACGCCCTCGGCTCGCGTGGACCCACGAGCTTGCGTTCGCCAGCGAACGTTAACGTTCACGTGTAGTACGGGAGGGGTTTGCGAGGTAGAGGGCGACCGCGTTCCGGAGGATCTCCGCGCGGGTGGGGTCCGGTCGTGGACCGGAGAAGGGAGAGGCATGCGACGCTTCGTGATATCGCTGTTCGTCCTGGCTGCCCTGATGACGGGGGTGGCGACCGCCCAGCAGATCACGCTCAAGGCGGCCGACAACCAGCCCGAGGACTACCCGACCGTCCAAGGGCTCAAGTTCATGGCCAACTATCTCGATGCCGCCACCAAGGGGCGCATCAAGATGGAGGTCTTCGCCGGGGGCCAGCTCGGTGACGAGCGCTCCACCATCGAGCAGGTCCAGCTCGGCGTCATCGACGTCGTGCGCACCTCGACCAGCCCGGTCGGCGAGTTCTACGCCCCCATGGGCGTGTTCAGCATGCCGTACATCTTCCGCGATGCGGCGCACATGTGGAAGGTCGTGCAGGGCCCGATCGGGCGCGAGCTGCTCGACGGCCTGAAGCAGGCGAACCTCGTCGGGCTCGCCTACTACGACTCCGGCAGCCGCAACTTCTACACCACCAAGGCCGCCGGCCCCATCCAGAGCGTGGCCGACCTCAAGGGCAAGCGCATCCGCACCCAGCAGAGCGAGGTCGTCCTGGACATGATGAAGGCGCTCGGC
>CAZTTB010000251.1:0-2660 GCA_964616005.1 uncultured bacterium
AGAAGGCCCCGAAACGAGCGGCTCCAGGAGGTGGCGATGGCGGTATTCACCCGATTCCTCAGTATTGATGTTCCGACGGCACTGACCTGCGAGCCGAACGCCCGCAATCCGGCGTTCGAGATCGCGTTCGCGGCCGACGGCGAGATCCCGTTTCCGCAGGTCATTCTGCACGCACCGACGGGGGACCACGTCATCAAGGGCGGTGCCATCCGCCGTGAGACAGGGAGCGAGAAGGGAGGTGCGCCGTCGGTGAGCTACGTCGCCACCATCGCCTCCGGCCTCACTGGTGCCGGCAAGATCAATGTGCAGGTGGAGGGCTGCCGCAAGGGCGAATGGGAGCAGGCCGGCGGCGGCGACTGGGTCAAGGAGTTCCGGCCGCTGACGATCGCGCCGGCGCCGCGTCCGAAGCCGCGGACCATGGCCGGGGGCGATGCCGCGGCGGTCAAGCTCTACTTCGGCATCCACAAGCACATGCACCAGCCGTACTACAACACCACCGACCTCAATTACTGGGACGGGGAGAAGGACGGCATCTTCGGTTCCCGCGGCGGCCCCTACACCGATTTCATTCCCGCTGCCGTCCGCCAGTACGAGGACGGCGGCCTCCCCCACGGCGGGCTGTCGACGAGCTGGTCCGGCTCGCTGATCGAGCAGCTCGACCGCTGCGCCCGCGACGGCCTGGGCGGCGGTCGCTTCGGCGGCTGGAACGGCGCGCTGAAGGCGCTTGCCGGGCTGAAGACGGTGCGCGGCAATCCGCGCTGCGACTTCACCGCGCTTGGCTTCTACCACCCGCTGATGGCGCTGATTCCGCCGCGCGACATCGTCAAGCAGATCCTCTGGCACCGCCGCATCATCGCCGAGACCTTCGGCATCGAAGCCTCAAAGATCCTGTTCCCGCCCGAGACGGCGTTCCACGTTCGGATGATCCCGGCGCTCATCGAGGCCGGCATAGAGGCGGTGATCTACGACTCGATCCACCGCTTCCGCGCCTGCAAGGACTATCCCTACGCTGGGATCACCGAGGGGATGCTGCCGCCGAACCGGGCCGAGCAGCAGAACCCGCCGGTGGACGACTGGCTGCAACTGCACAACATCTGGGCCGGCTCGAAGATCGCCCCGTCGCTGCTCAAGCCCGAATACGTCCAGTACGTCGACCCCGACGGCAACGCGCACAAGATCATCGCCGTGCCCGCCGAGCGCTACATCGGAAACGAGGACGCCCGCGGCGGCTTCGGCGCGCTGCAGTATCCGAGCGTGCTGGGACAGGTCTACGACGAGATCGTCGCCTCGGGCAGCTTCGATCCCCGGCACCCGCCCTTCTTCCTCCTCCATTCCGACGGCGACAACCACGGCGGCGGCGCCGACAGCTACTACCATCACAATACCGGCGAGCTGGTGCGCTGGCTCAACGAGGACGACCGCTTCGCGCTGTCGTCGATCCGCGACTATCTGGAGCAGTTCCCGCCCGATCCGGCGAAGGCGGTGCACATCGAGCCGGGGTCGTGGAGCGGCGCCGACAACGGCGATCCGCAGTTCATGAAGTGGTTCAGCCGCTACGATCAGCCCTACTCCCCGGACCTCAACTCCTGGGCGGTGCTGACGGCGTTCCAGAATGCGGTGCACTCGATGGAGGACGCGCACCCGGACCACCCGCAGCTCGCCGCGGCGATCCAGCTGATGCTCATCGCCGAAACCAGCTGCTACTGGTACTGGACCGGTCAGACAGAGTGGGACCAGCAGGTGACCAATGCCGCCAACAAGGGCTACGGCGCGCTGAAGAGCGCCATCGACGGCCTCGCGCAGGGCAAGAAGGACCGCACCGGGCCCACCATCTTCGCGCCCTGGGTGACGCCGGAGAACCCGGGCGGCAAGCGCTGGGGCCAGGGCTGCCTCGTCGATGCGCCGCGCGAGGGCACCGTGCACACGTTCGTTGCCGACATCTCCGGCCTGAAGCGGGTTGAACTGGTGCTGGGCACCAACGGCACCGAACGGCGCCTAACGATGACCGACCACGGCCCCTATCCGACGCAGACAGGGGCGACGGTGACCGCGCGTTACCTCACCGCGGCGCTGCCGGTGGGGGCCGGCGATGTGCGCTACTTCATCGAAGCCGAAGACGGCGCCGGCAACCTCGCCCGCGGCGCGCTGGAGCGTGTCTTCTGTGCCTGACGGACCCGGGGCCCTTCGCCGGCTGGACGTTCGGGGAGCACTTGGGCAGGACCCCTTCAAGGGCCGTGCTCGAGTGCCGACGGGACGCGAAGGCCGTGAGGGCGCAGGGCGTCGATCAGCGCCGACGTGGTCGTGAACTGGTATGCGCTGATAACGATCTCCCTCGCGGCGGCGACCTTCTCGACGCGGTCGTCGATGAAGATCACCTGGCTGGGCGGCCGCGCGACCCGGTCGAGGAGCCTTCAGAAGAGCTCTGCCGACGGCTTGACCGCCCGAAGCTCGAAGGACAGGCCCAACGCAGCGACGCGAACGGACGGGGAGAACCGAGAGGGCTGGCCTGAGAGAAGGAGCGCAGCCGCGCGCTAAGGCCGGCCGAAAACCGCGAGGTGACGGTCGCTGACGACGCCGACCTCCAGCGTCCCGAGTCCGGCCTCGAGCAGCTGAGCCGCCACCTCCTTGGGCTCGAAGGCGGCAAAGAGGGAGTTGCGAAA
>CAZTTB010000252.1:0-2631 GCA_964616005.1 uncultured bacterium
AGGAGGCCTGCCCCACCGGCGCGGTGGTGCTCGGCCACGAGTTCGAGCTCGCCGACTACCGCTACCAGGACTTCGTCTACGGCAAGCAGGACATGCTGGCCGGCACCAAGGGCGGTAAGTGGCAGCGCCGCGAGGCGGAGAAGCAGGGCAAGGAGGTCCGTCTCGGGTTCGAGGCCGGCCCGCGGGCGGAGCTGGAAGGCGTGGATTACTGAGATGGCGACCTTCCGACAGGGGAGTCCCCGAACATGATCGGCTTCGTCATCCTGGCCCTGGTGATGCTGCTCGGCGGCGTCGGCGTGGTCACCTTCCGGCAGCCGGTGCACGCCGCACTCTCGCTGGTGGCGACGCTGCTCGCCCTGGCCGTCACCTACGTGACCCTGCAGGCCCACTTCCTGGCTGCCATCCAGGTCATCGTCTACGCCGGCGCCATCATGGTGCTGTTCCTGTTCGTGATCATGCTTCTCAACGTGCAGGGGCAGGAGCCGGCGCCCCACCTGCGCTGGATGCGGCCGGCGGCCTACGCCGGCGCGCTGGTGGTGGCGGCGGGCATCGCCACCATCGCCTTCATCGATCGCCGCCCGCTGCCCGGCGCCGACCAGGTGGCCGCGCTGCAGGGCGGGTCGGCCGAACAGGTCGGCACGCTGCTGTTCAGCCACTACGTGCTCGCCTTCCAGCTCGTCGGCGTGCTGCTCCTCACGGGCATCGTCGGCGCGGTCAGCCTGGCGCAACGCGGCAACCCCGCGGCGCCGGCGGAGCCGCGCGGCGAGGCGGCTCCGGAACGGGAGCTGACCCATGGCTGAGTCCGCACGAGGGAGGGGTGCGTGATGGTCCCGACCCCCTACTACATCGCCGTCAGCGCGCTGCTGATGACCATCGGCTCGGTCGGCGTGTTGACGCGGCGGAGCGCCATCATGGTGTTCCTATCCGTGGAGCTGATGCTCAACGCCGCCAACCTCGCCATCGTCGCGTTCGCGCGGCAGTGGAGCGCTAGCGGCGTCGAGCCCGCGCTCTCCGGTCAGGCGGCCGTGTTCATCATCCTCGCGATCGCCGCCGCCGAAGTTGCGGTCGGCCTGGGGATCCTGGTAGCGATCTTCCGCAACCGGGTGAGCACGGACGTCGACGAGCTGTCCGAGGTGAGGCTATGAACGACGTCGTACAGTGGGCCGCCCTGGCGCCACTGCTCGCCCTGGTGGGCTCGCTGATCAACGCCTTCTTCGGCCGCTCGCTCAAGGAGCCGGTTCCCGGCATCCTCGCCAGCCTGGCGGTAGCCGGCGGCTTCGTGTTGGCGGTGCTGGCGTTCATCGGGCTGCAGGGCAGCGACCACGGTGTGCAGGTCACGTTGTGGCGCTACCTGACGGCGGGTACGTTGCACCTCGATGCCGGCTTCATGATCGATCGCCTCAGCGTCACGATGATGCTCATCATCACCGGCGTGGGGCTGCTCATCCACATCTACTCCATCGGCTACATGCACGGCGACGACGGCAACAGCCGCTACTTCGCCGAGCTCAACCTGTTCGTCGCCGCCATGCTGGTACTGGTCATGGCCGATTCGTTCCCGCTGATGTTCATCGGCTGGGAAGGGGTGGGTGTGTGCTCCTACCTGCTCATCGGCTTCTGGTACCGCGATCGCGCCAACCCCGACGCCGGGCGCAAGGCGTTCATCGTCAACCGCGTCGGCGACGTCGGCTTCCTGCTCGCCATGTTCCTGACCTTCAAGGCCTTCGGGACGCTGAACATCGGTGCGGTCGATGCCGCGGCGCCCGCCATGCTCTACGGTTCGGCCACGCTGACCCTGATCGGGCTGCTCTACCTGCTCGGTGCGGCCGGGAAGTCTGCCCAGCTGCCGCTGCAGGTCTGGCTTCCCGACGCCATGGCCGGCCCGACGCCGGTGTCGGCACTGATCCACGCGGCCACCATGGTCACCGCCGGCGTCTACCTGATCGCCCGCATCGGAGCGGTCTACGCCATGGCGCCCGCCGCGGCCAGCACCGTCGCCTGGGTCGGGGCGCTCACCGCCTTCGTCGCCGCCTTCGCGGCATTCGCGCAGACCGACATCAAGAAGATCCTGGCCTACTCCACCATCTCGCAGGTCGGCTACATGATCGCTGCGGTGGGCGCGGGGGCCTACTGGGTCGGCATCTTCCACGTGCTCACGCACGCCTTCTTCAAGGCGCTGCTGTTCCTCACCGCCGGCAGCGTCATCCACGCCATGAACGGCGAGCAGGACATCCGCAAGATGGGCGGCCTCGGGCGGAAGATGAAGATCACCGGCGTGACCGCGCTCATCGGCACCCTGGCGATCTCCGGCGTGCCGTTCCTGGCCGGCTTCTTCAGCAAGGACGCCATCCTCTCCGGCACGCTCACCAGCGGTCTGCTGGCAGGCAACGGCGGCGACGTCGTCTACATCCTGCTGCTGATCACGGCCGCCATGACGGCGGCCTACATGTTCCGCTGGTACTACGGCATCTTCGCCGGTGCCTCGCGCGTGGACAAGCACGCCGCCGAACACCTCCACGAGTCGCCGCCGGTGATGACCTGGCCGCTCGGCATCCTGGCCCTGGGCAGCATCGTCGTCGGCTACCTGGGGCTGCCCGAGTTCGCCTTCCCGAACCTCATCCAGCGCTGGCT
>CAZTTB010000253.1:0-2622 GCA_964616005.1 uncultured bacterium
TGGCGGAAGCCGATCCACTGGTCGCGCCCGGTCTCCTGCGACTGCACGTCGTGCCGCTCGCTGGAGTGCCCCATCGGCAGCACGTAGTCGGCGTACCAGGCCGACTCGTTCCAGGTCGGCGTGAGTGCCACGTGGCAGCCGATCTTGCTCTCGTCGGTGAGCGCCTCCAGCCAACTGAAGCCGTCGGGGTTGGTCCACACCGGGTTGTAGACGCGGGTGAAGTAGACGTCGATGCGACCGCGGCCTTCCCGCAGCAGGTGAGGCAGCAGGAAGCTCATCTCGAAGAACGCCAGCGGGTACTCGCCGGGCATGTGGAGCTCCTGCCACCAGCTCGGCCCCGGCGCCGGCAGCGGCTGGGGTGCGACGTGCTTGGTCCAGGTGTTGGGCCAGAAGCCGCCGGGCGTCGCGATGGAGCCGGTGAGCGCGTGCAGGAGCATCAGGCAGCGGGCGATCTGCCAGCCGCCCTCGTTGCCGGCGCCGGCACTGCGCCAGTTGTAGCTCGAGAAGCGCGTCCCCGCCCGCGCCACCAGCTCCGCCAGCGCCTCGATGCGCTCCTGCGGCACGCCGGACTCCGCACTCGCGAAGGCGAAGGTGTAGTCGCGGTAGAGCTCGGCCAGGACGCTCTCGAAGGCGTCGAAGGTGGGCGGCAGGTCGGGGCGCTCGGCCAGCAGGTAGGCCTCCCAGTTCCACCAGCGCCGTACGAAGTCGCGATCGTAGGCGCCGGCGTCGATGAGATGGCGGGCGATGGCGAGCAACACCGCGGCTTCGCTGCCCGGGTAGCTGGGCAGCCACAGGTCCGCGCCGGAGGCGGTGTTGCTCAGGCGCGGATCGAACACCGCCACCGTCGCGCCGCGTGCACGGGCTTCGACGATGCGCTGGGCGTGCGGGTTGAAGTAGTGGCCGGTCTCCAGGTGCGCCGACAGCAGCAGGATGACGTCCGCCTCCGCGAAGTCGGGGGACGGTCGGTCGATGCCCATCCAGAAGGCGTAGCCGGCCCGCGCATTGCTGGAACAGATGTTGGTGTGGCTGTTGTGGCCGTCGATGCCCCAGGCCTGGAGCACGCGACTGGTGAAGCCGTCCTCGCCGGGGCGGCCCACGTGGTAGACGACGTGCCGGCCCTGGTGGGCCACCACGTCGGCGCGGATGCGGCCGGCGATGTCGTCGAGCGCCTCGTCCCAGGACACCCGCGTCCAAGCGCCCTCACCCCGGGCGCCGCTGCGTTTGAGCGGGTACAGGATGCGGTCGGGATCGGTGATCTGGTTGTGGGTGGCGGGTCCCTTGGCGCAGTTGCGGCCGCGCGAGCCCGGATGCAGCGGGTTGCCCTCCAGCTTGCGCACCTTCCCGCTGTCGTGGTCGACATAGGCGAGCAGCCCACAGGCCGACTCGCAGTTGAAGCACAGCGTCGGCACGAGATCGTAGTGCCGCTCGCTGGGAACGCCGCGGTTCGAGCGCCGCTCGTGCCAGTCCGGCCAGGCTTCCGACGGGGGATGGCTGTCCAGGCCGATCTCGCTGGGGCCGGGGAAGGTCGTGGCGTGGCCCTCGGGAGAGGCATAGCGCGGCCCATCGTCGCTGATGCGTTGCCGGGGACGCCCGCGAAGCGCCTCCAGCAGCCGCGCTCCGAGGGGAAGATCGGGATCGGTCTTGTGGGTGGGGGACATGCGCGCCCTCCTAGGCGAGCGGCACGGCCTGGCCGGCCTGGACGAAGGCGTGCTCGAAGGCCAGCAGGCCGCCAAGGGCGAGCAGCGAGGCGAGGGACAGTAGCGCCGCGCCGCCACCGAGCAGGCACAGCAACGCGGGCGCCGCCACGCCCAGCCCGAGTCCCCACCAGAAGTAGTTCCGGAAGGCGCCGTGCGTGAGCTGGTGTTCCGCGGCGCGCGCGTGGGCGGTGGCCGTGGGCAGTGCCAGCTCGCTCAGCACCATCAACCCGTGCGCGGCGAGCGAGGCCAGCAGGAACCAGCGCAACGGCGCCAGCACGCCCGTGGCGCCGGCCGCGCCGGCCGCGATCAGCAATGCGGCGCTGCCCGCCAGCACGGCTTGCACGGCCATGTGGCTGGGTAGCAGCGGGCTCTGCCACAGGTCGCGCGCCTTGCTTTGCGCGAAGAGATAGGCGGTGTAGACGGCGGTGGCCAGGGCCACGGGCATCACGAGCCAGCCGAGTGCGCGCTGTAGACCGCCGGCGCCGGCGAGCGAGGCCGCCAGCCAGGCCACGATCAGGGCGCCGAAGGCGCCGATGATGAACGCGCCCCGCGTCAGCCAGGAGCGCCACTGCGGTCGCGTGAAGATCCGGTAGAAGCGCAGCGGGTGCGACAGGTCCCACACCAGCAGCGCGCCGGTGGCTGCAAGGAAGACGCCGGCTGTGAGCGGAGCCACCCAGCGCGCCAGCGCCGACGCCACGTCGAGCCAGCCGAACAGCACGCTCACCACCGCCATCAGGAAGGTGCCGGCCGCGATCGACTTGGTCCAGGTGTAGAGGCTGACCCGTTCGTCCCAGGGGCGCTTGTGGGCGACGTCGTAGGTGACCATGGCAGCGGCCGTGTTGCTGGTGCTCCAGCCCGCCGGCAAGCGGCTCCCGCCGTGGCCCGCCAGGTCATCGGGCTGTTCGCTCCACTGGTGCAGCCCGCC
>CAZTTB010000254.1:0-2621 GCA_964616005.1 uncultured bacterium
TTGTCGCCGTTCCACGGGCTGATGCCCCCGAACGCGGCCACCGTCGGCGTGATCGGGACGTAGGCGGTGCCGTCGACCAGGATGGCCATGGGGCTGGCCACGCTGCGACTGCCGACCATCAGGCCGCCGTCGCGCTTCACGAGGCCCTTGGCGATGTCGCCCGTGGCCTGGAACACGGCCGAGGTCGTGCCGTCCGTGAGCGTCAACGTCTTGGCGGTGGGATCGTACTTCACGTCGAGCTTCATGGCCTGCGCCAGCACCGCGGCCTTGGCGAAGGCGTCGACGTTGTCGCCCTGATCGAGGAAGTAGTACGGGCCGGCGCTGTCGAGCAGGACGCCGTTGACCGCGAGGTAGTTGACCTTCTGCTGGCCGGACGCCAGACCCGCCATCGCGGCCACCAGAGCCAGAAGGACCGTGAGGAAGGGACGTTTCACTCTACGGTCGAGTCTAGCACGGCCTTCCGCCGGTGTTGGGTGGAAGTTCACGCCAGGGGCGGCATTTCTCGGCCCGGGGCGTGAGAAACGTGAAGCCCCCGCGCTCGCCCCCTAGGGGCGACGATCCTCGTCGGGAACGGGCGTCGCGGCCTCTGCCTCGGTGGGGCGCGGCGCTCGGGGCGTGTCCGGCAGCGGGGTGGGGCGTTCCGGAGGGCGCTCCAGGTCGCGCAGGCGTCGCTGCACCGCCTCCTCGCCGACGAGGTCGACGGCGCGGTCCTCGACCTCTGCGTAGAGCTGCTCGAAGGCACCGCGAAGGCGACTCAGCAACTCGCCGGTCTGCGTGAAGTGTCGCGCCACCTCCGCCTGGTACTGGTCGTACTCGCGCCTGAGGCGACGTAGCCGCTGTTCGCTGTCGCTGCCACGCCTCAACAGGGCGGTGATCCCGACGCCCGCCAGGGCGCCTGCGATGAAGCTGACGGCCGGCCACAGCCAGACGTTCATGACGACCTCCTGGGCCAGCATAGCAGCCCTCCTGGTCGGGACTTCGGGCGGCTGCCGGGGACCCGGCGACGGCGCGCGCGCGTACCGGCCGGTAGACTGGCGCCACCATGAGGGGTTCCGGCAACGGGTCCGGCGGCGGCAAGGGCGGCGGATCGCCACGCGATCCGGCCGCGCGGCGCGTCTACCTTCGCGCCCTACCCGACCCCCTCGTCCCTGCCAGACATTCCGTCGGGGCACGCCGTCGCAGCGCCGAGTTGCAGCGCTTCCTGCGCCCCCTGGAGCGCGTTGCGCGGGAGGCATTGCCGATCCGGGGAGCGGTTCAAGTGCTGGTGGCGGCCCGGCGGGACTGGCGCCGGCTGTCGAGCTACCCTTACGGACTCCCCTTCGCGCGGACCACCCGCGATTCCGTGAGTCTGGTCGTGGCCGCCGATTACCCACCGCGGCTGACGGCGCGCTTCGACGATCTGCTGCTGCGCGCGGGCCGCGGCGGCGTGCGGCCGCCCGGGGACATCCGGGAGTTCCTGGATCTGCTGCTCGGGCACGAGTGGGGCCACGCCGCGGCCAACCGCTCGGGGCTTCGCACGCGCGTCAAGTGGTTCGACGAGCTGATGGCCACCTACCTCTTCGCGCAGGCTTTGCGGGCGGCGGGCGATGCCGCCACGCTGCAGCGCCTGGCGGCGTGGGCGGAGCTGCAGACCGCTGCCACCGCCGAAGAGCGCAGCGCGCTCGACGGCTTCGAGTACCCGCGCGGCAAGATGCCGCTCACCCGCATGCTGTGGTACCAGGGCGTGTTCACCGAGCGGGCGCTGGCACTCTCGGCGGAGCGCGGCTGGGGTTTCGCCCGGCAGCTCGCCGGGCGGCTGCCTGCGGCCGACCGCGGAGCGCTGGCGCGTGCGCTGGTCGCCGTCGAGCCGGGGTTCAAGGCGTGGTTCGTGGTGTTCGCGCAGGAGGAGGAGCGGGTGGCCGGGTTCGACCGTGCGGGCAACCCGACCGCAGGCGCCGACCCGAGCGGTTAGGCGAGCGCCTCGGCGTCGCCCCGCAACCGCTGCTCCACGCGCTCCAGCTCGTCCCGCTCGCCGGCGGCGCTCTGCTCGATCCAGGCGTGGGCGCGGGTCAACGCCGCGATCGCGCGCGCGCGATCGCCGCGGGCCAGCGCCGCGTTGGCGTAGGCGAGGGCCCCTTCGGCCAGCTGGTCGGCGCCGAGGTCGAGGCCCAGCAGACGCTCGTAGAGATCGTTGGCGCGTTCCGGGTCGCCGTGCGCGTCCGCCTGGTCGGCGGCGGCCAGGTAGTGGGCGTACGCGGCGTCCGGTGAGCCGCCCCGTTCGAAGTGCTCGGCGATCAGCTCGGAGAAGCTCAGGGGCGCATGGCTCTCCAGCCAGGTGGCGATCTTCAGGTGCAGCAGCGGACGATCGGAGAACGGGATCATGCGCAGCACCGCCTGGCGGAGCAGCTCGCTCTGGAAGCGGTACTCGATGTCCTCGGGGACGGTCGAGCGCGTCTCGCGCACCAACAGGTCCTGATCGACCAGCTCGGCCACCAGGTCCTGTTCGTTGCCCGCCGCCAGCTCGAGCAGCAGCCGCTCCCAGGTGGCCTCGCCGGTGAGTGCGGCCTGCGCCAGCAGCAGCCGCGCGGGCGCCTCGACCATGTCCAGACGCGATTGCAGCAGCGAGGCGAGCGACCCGGAGA
>CAZTTB010000255.1:0-2614 GCA_964616005.1 uncultured bacterium
CCATGCCGGCGACCTCCATCGCCAGGACGGCGTGCGCAGCGCTGACGCCGGAGCCGCAGTAGGTGACCACCTCGCCACGTCCCCGCGCCACCGCGAACTGCGCTGCCAGGGCCGGCGGCTCGACGAAGCGCCCGTCGGCGCCGAGCGTGCGCTCGTAGGGCCGATTGACGGCCGAGGGGATGTGACCGGCGACGGGATCGATCGGTTCGGTCTCGCCGCGGTAGCGCTCCGGTGAACGCACGTCGATGATGCACCACTGCGGGTCGTGCAGCGCGGCTCTCACCCTCTCCCGGTCGACGATCATCTCCGGTCGGAGCCGAAGCGAGTGCGTCGCGGGCCGGTGGTGGGAGTCCTCCCGGGTCGACGGCCCACCCGCCTCCCGGTACGCGCGATAGCCACCGTCGAGGACGCGCACCCGCTCGTGGCCGGCGAAGCGCAGGAGCCACCAGGCCCGCGCCGCGAACATGGTGCCACCCTGGTCGTAGACCACGACCTCGTGCTCGTCGCCGACGCCACGGCCGCCCAACGTTCGGACGAACGCCCCCATGTCCGGAAGCGGGTGTCGGCCTCCGTGCTCGGCCGCAGGCGCCGCCAGATCCTCGTCCAGGTCGACGAACACCGCACCCGGCACGTGCCCCTCCAGGTAGGCGCGCCGGCCGATGAGCGGGTCCTGCAGCTCGAAGCGCGCGTCGAGGATGCGCAGGTCCGGGTCGTCGAGCCTGCGCAGCAGGGTATCGGCGTCGATGAGGGGCTCCATGACGCGAGTCTACCGGCCGGGGCCGACCCGGCGCCGTCGTTACAATGCCACATGCCGAGCCCGCGCCGCATCGACAGCGCCCGCAACCCGTTGGTGAAGGAGGTCGCCGGCCTCAAGGTACGCCGCGAGCGGGACCGGACCGGCCGGATCCTCATCGAAGGCCTGCGCGAGGCGGAGCGCGCCGCCGAGGCCGGGTTGACGCTCGAGCGTTTGCTGCTGGCTCCGGAATCGTGGCCCGACGGCAGCCTCGAGACGGCCGAGGCCCTGGAACGCGCCGTCGCGTCGCGCGGGGCGGACGTGATCCACCTGTCCCCCGACGCCTTCCGGCGCCTCAGTCTGCGCGAGCGACCGGACGGCGTCGCCGTGGTGGCGCTCTCCCCCGCGCGCACCCTCGAACGCCTGACGCTACCGGATGATCCTCTGGTGCTGATCCTCGACGGCATCGAGAAGCCGGGCAACGTCGGCGCGCTGTTGCGCACGGCGGACGCGGCCGGGGTCGACGGCGTGTTGCTCACCGGCGAAGGGACCGACCTCGGGAATCCCAACGTGATCCGCGCCAGCATGGGGAGCGTGTTCGCACTCCCGATCGCCGCCGCCTCGGCCGCCGAGGCCCGAACCTGGCTACGGGCCAGGCGGCTCCGTGTGGTGGCCACCACTCCGCGCGCCGACCTCGCCCACTGGCAGGCGGACTACCGGGGCGGCGTGGCGGTGGTGCTGGGCTCGGAGCATGTCGGCCTCGGCGCGGCGTGGCTCGACTGCGCCGATCAACGGGTGCGCATCCCGATGCACGCCCGCCTGGCGGACAGCCTCAATGTGGGGGTGGCCGGGGCGGTGGTCTTGTTCGAGGCGATGCGGCAGCGGTGCGGGTGAGGGCTGCGGCCGCGAGAACGCTCGAGGCGTCAGCCTCCTGCGGAACGGCGAGCGGCCAGCAGATCGCGCACCGTGGCGCGGAAGTCCTTGCCTTCGAGCGGCTTGACCACGATGACGTCGGCCTTGGCGTCACGCGCCATCGCCAGGGTGCTCTCGTCCTTGAGCGCGGTCAGGATGATGACCGGCACATCTCTCAAGCGGGGGATGCGCTTCATGCGATGGCAGATGTCGATCCCCGAGATGAAGGGCATGGCGACGTCCAGGATCACCAGGTCCGGCGTGTTGGTCTTCAGGTAGTCGAGCGCCTCGCGTCCGTCGGCCACCGAGTCGACGTTGTGCCCGTCGGAACCGAGGAGCATGTCGAGTACCAGCCGCTGCCCTTCGATGTCATCGGCCACCAGGATCCTCATCGGCTCATCCACCCCCTAAGCTTACGAGACGCAGCGCCGGGACATCCCGTCGTGACCCGCACGGCGTGGTAGGACGGGACATGCGACCGGGATCGCCTTCCGCCCCACCGCCATCGAATCTGGTGCTCGGCCTGGCGGCACAGGACCTGACGGCCACGCGCGACTTCTACGTGCGCGATGTCGGGCTCGCGATGACCGTAGAGGAGGCGAGCCGACTGGTGGTGCGCGTCGGCGCGACGATGCTGGAGTTCCTCCAGCACGACGGTCCGCTGCCGCTCGAGCACGATCTGCGCCTTACCTTCGAGTGCGACGATCCAGCGGCCCTGCTGCGCCGGCTGCGCGCCCTGAGCGTCGAGGTCGACATCCCTCCGCCCACGGAGGGTCGGGACACCGTGTTCTCCGCCCGCGACCCCGATGGTCGCCGGGTGAGCTTCACCGGGCGTCCGCGCACCGATCGCGCTCAGTAGAGGACCTGCAGCTCCAGCTTCGCCGGACCTGCGCGGTAGATGTCGTCGGTGGCCACCAGACCGATCGTCACCGGACCGTGCAGCCGCAGCAACAGGCTCGTGAAGATGTC
>CAZTTB010000256.1:0-2610 GCA_964616005.1 uncultured bacterium
TGCACGAGTACCAGGTCGCCTCGCACGGGCGCGTCAGGGCCGAAGTCGTGGACCCCTCCACCAACCCCAAGATCGAGCAGACCGCCAACCAGGATTACGGCATCCAACCCCACCCGTTCCAGGTGGCCAACCGCTACCAGTCCTCGGTCGTGAACGCCTACTTCGCCATCCTGGTGCGCTACGGCGACCAGACCCAGGTGCTCAAGCTCAGCGATCTGATCAACGTCACCTCGAATCCGAACGGCGGCTCGCCCACCGTCGAGCTCAACAACCTGGAGTACAACCTGACGCGCGCCATCAAGAAGGACGTGGCGGGCTTCAGTGACCTCGACACGGTGCTCGCCTCGTTGAAGCAGCCCGCCAGGCTGACCCTGCTGGCGACGCCGACGTCGCTGCCCCAGGGCCTGAAGGACGCGCCGGCCATCGTGAAGAAGGTGGCGGACTCGATCCAGAGCGGCGCCAAGGGCAAGTTCACCTTCCAGCAGGTCGACCCCCGCTCCGGCAAGGCCCCCTACACCCCGCAACAGCTCCAACAGCAGTACGGCATCCAACCCATCCCGGCCGGCCTGCTGTCGAACAGCACCTACTACCTGCAGATGCTGCTCACCGTCGACGGCAAGAGCCAGGTGGTGGTGCCGTCGGGTAGCTTCAGCCAGAAGACGGTGAAGGACGCCGTCACCGCGGCACTGAAACGCTCGACCTCGGGCTTCCTCAAGGTGGTCGGACTGTGGACGCCGCCGCCCGCCGGCGGTCCCAACGCCTACGGCCAGCAGCAACAGCAGATCTACCAGACCCATCTCATCCAGCAGCAACTGCAGAAGGACTACCAGGTGAAGACCGTATCGCTGTCCAACGGCACCGTTCCCAACGACGTCGACACCTTGCTGGTGTTGTCGCCACAGGGCATGGACGCCAAGCAGCGCTTCGCCATCGACCAGTTCCTGATGCGGGGCGGCTCGGTGGTGGTCGCGGGCGGCGATTACGCCCTCACCCAGCAGCCCTACTCCGGCACGCTGGCGCTGCGGAAGGTCCAGGGCGGCCTGGCCGACATGCTCAAGAGTTACGGCGTGAGCGTCGGCGACTCGGTGGTGATGGACACGCAGAACACCCAGTTCCCGGTGGTGGTGCCCCGCAACGTCGGCGGCGTGCCGGTGCAGGAGGTGCAGGCGGTCGACTACCCCTTCTTCGTCGACGTGCGCCCGAGCAGCATGGACCGCTCCTCACCCATCACCTCCAACCTGCCGGCGGTGACGGTGCCGTGGGCCTCGCCGCTGACGGTGGAGAAGGGCTCGAGCCGGGCCCGTCACGTGAACATCCTGCTGTCATCGAGTCCCAACGCCTGGACGTCGCAGAGCACCAACATCGTTCCCGACTTCCAGAGCTACCCGAAGCACGGCTTCCCGGTCGGCAAGACGCAGAAGGCGTACCCGCTGGCGGTCGCCATCCGCGGCTCGTTCACCAGCTACTTCAAGGGTAAGAAGGACCCGCTGCAGGGCGCCGGCAGCAGCAGCGGCACCACCGGCGGCAGCAGCTCGAGCTCCGGGTCACCGGCCCAGATCGGCGTGATCGCGACGTCACCGGACAACGCCCGGCTGGTCGTCATCGGCTCCGGCGAGATCGCCAACGACACCGTCCTCAACCTCGCCTCGCGGCTCAACCAGAGCCTCTCGGCCGAGGACCTGAAGGTGTTGCAGAACGCCGTCGACTGGTCGACCGAGGACGCCAGCCTGCTCGGCATCCGGGCCAGCGGCGACACCCCGCGCGTGCTCGAGCATCTGTCCCAGGCCCAGGAGACCGGCTGGGAAGTCGGTAACTACCTGTTCGCGCTGCTGGCGCTGGTGCTGATCGCCGGCATCTGGCAGTGGCGCAAGCGCAACCGCTCGCCCATCGTCGGCGTCGGCGCGACCCCGCCCCAGGGCCGTGCCCTGGGAGGTCAGTCGTGAGCGCCGTCGAACGGACCCTGCGCGCACCCGCCACCACCCGCCGCGGCAACCTGGGACTGGCCGTCATGGCGCTGGTGCAGCTCGGGCTGCTGGCGCTGGTGCTGCTCACCGTGGCACGGCCGCCCCGGACCAGCACCGGCCCGCTGCTGGGCAAGGACGTCACGACCGCGGCCATCACCGGCTTCACGGTGACCGGCTCGGACGGCAGCAGCGTCACGCTCAAGCGCGACGGCACCCAGTGGGTGCTTCCCGATCAGGGCGGCTATCCAGCGCAGAGCGCGCGCGTGACGAGCTTCCTGCAACAGCTCGTGGGGCTCCAGCGCAGCGGCCTGGTGGCCACCACCGCGAGCGCCTACAAGCGCCTGAAGGTGACCAAGGACACCTTCCAGAAGAAGGTCGCGCTGACGCTCAAGGGCGGCGGCAGCGAGACCCTGCTCATCGGCTCCGAACCGAGCTACGGCAGCACCCACATCCGCCTCGCCAGCGGCAAGGGCGTGTACGTCACGCACGCGTTGCACGCCAGCGACGCGCGCACCGACGCAGCGGGCTACGTCGACACCTCGGTGCTGAACCTCGACCCGGCCAACCTCACACGCATGGAGATCCGCAACGCCAGCGGAGACCTGGTGTTCACGCACGCCGCCGGCGGCTGGTCGATGCAGGGCCT
>CAZTTB010000257.1:0-2580 GCA_964616005.1 uncultured bacterium
GGCGTACTGCGCCAGCGCGTTGGCGCCGCTGGTGACCTGGCTCTGCAGGCGGTTCATGGCCTTGATGAGCTCGCGCGGCCCCGCGCCGAAACCGATACGCCAGCCCGTGAGGGCGTAGCCCTTGCTGGCGCCGTGGATCACCAGCGTCCGCTCGGGCGCGAAGCGTCCCGCCGGCGTGAAGGTGCCGTCGTAGATGATGTGCTCGTACAGCTCGTCGCTGAACACCCAGAGGTCGTGCTCGACGGCCAGCTCGACGATGTCGCGCACGAGCTGGGTAGGGTAGACGGCGCCGGTGGGGTTCGACGGCGAGTTGATCAGCAGCACCCTGGTGCGCTCGGTGATGGCCCCGGCGATGGCATCCAGCGACGGCAGGAAGCCGTCCTCGGGGCGGGTGGGTACCGGCACCGGCACGCCGCCGGCCAGGGTGATCTGCGGCGGGTAGCTCACCCAGGTAGGCGCCATCAGGACGACCTCGTCGCCGGGTTCGAGCACCGCCTGGAAGGCGTTGTACAGGACCTGCTTACCACCCGTGGAGACGATGATCTGGTCGGGGTCGAACGTCAGCCCGTTCTCTCGCGAGAACTTGTCGCGCACCGCTTGCCGCAGCTCCAGCGTGCCCTCCGACGGCGTGTACTTGGTCAGGCCCAGCCGGATGGCCTCCCGCGCCGCCTCCATGACGTGCTCGGGCGGCTGGAAGTCGGGCTCGCCGGCGGTCATCGCGATGACGTCGATGCCCTGCCGGCGCAGGTCCGCCGCACGCGTGTTGAAGGCGATGGTCGAGGACGCCTTGAGCTGCCTGATCCGCTGTGAGAGTCCGGGCATGTCCTACCTCGCTCGGCGCCACCTGACCCGGCAGCGGTCGGGCGCCCCTGCCCGCTGCCCTGCTGCGAGCCCGTTCAGGGCAGCAGCTCGCTCCGCTCGAAGAAGATGCCGATCTCGCGCTCCGCCGTCGCGGGCGCGTCGGAACCATGCACCACGTTCTCGTCGATGACGAGCGCGTAATCGCCGCGGAGGGTGCCCGGCGCGGCGTCCTTGGGGTTGGTGGCACCCATCATCTTGCGCCACTCCAGGATGGCGTTCTCCCCCTCGATCACCATGGCCACCACCGGCCCGCTGGTGATGAACGACACCAGTCCCTCGTAGAAAGGCTTGCCCGCGTGCTCACCGTAGTGACGCTCGGCCAGCTCGCGGGAGATGTGCAGCAGCTTCATGCCGACGATGCGGAAGCCCCTCGCTTCGAGGCGCTTCACGACGTCGCCGACCAGCCCGCGGCGGACGCCGTCGGGCTTGACCATCGCGAAGGTACGTTCGATCGACATGACGGCGTAATCCTATCACGGCCCTCGCAGCGCGCGCCGCGCAGGCGATCTCGACTACGGCGCCAGGATGCTGCCGAGCTGCGCCAGGTGGTTGAGATCGTGGCCCGCCAGGAAGCGCACCATCACGTCGACGCTCTCGAAGCCGCGCTCGGGATGGTAGCCCTCGGCGAGCCAGTCGTCGAGCGTCAGCGTCGACAGCAGCGACAGGTTCCAGGCCCTCAGCCCGCGGAAGGCCTCCACCGCCAGGGCCGGGTCCAGGCGGGCGTAGCGCTGCGCCCAGCGATCCTGATCGAACGCCTGCAGCTCCACCCCGGGCTCGGCCAGCGTCTGGCGGAGCCGGAAACCCATCCCCAGCTCGACGTCGGCCAGATGAGCGTAGAGATGACGGGCATCCCACTTACCGGGGCCGTAACTGCTCTCGAGGTCGCCCGGCGTCATCCCTTCCAGCAGCGCCGCCAAGCGCTCCGGGGTGAGCTGAAGTACCTCGATGGGATCGTGCTCCCCGAGCGTGTCGAGGATCCGTTGCAGGTAGACGTTCATGCCGCCCACTCTAGCGTCCCGCGGTGGCGTTCAGGCTGCGTTGATGGGCGCGTCGGTGAAGAGTTCGCCACGTTCGAAGACCACCAGGAAGGCGTCGACCACGCGCGGATCGAACTGCTTGCCGGTCTGATCGCGGATCTCCTCCACCGCCTTCTCGAGGGGAACCGCCTTGCGGTGGATGCGGTCGTGGGTGAGTGCGTCGAAGGTGTCGGCCACCGCCAGCAGGCGGGACTCGACGGGGATCGCCTCGCCGGCCAGGCCCTGGGGATAGCCGGTGCCGTCCCAGCGCTCGTGGTGGGTCAGCGAGATGGTCTCGGCGAGCTTCATCAGCGGCGAACGGCCACCCGAGAGCAGCTCGGCGCCGGCCCGCGCATGGCCCTTCACGACCTCGTACTCCGCCGGGGTGAGGCGCCCCGGCTTGAGCAGGATGCCGTCGGGGATGGCGATCTTACCGACGTCGTGGAGCCGCGCGGCGCGCAACACCAGGTCGACGCGATCGCCGTCGAGTCCCAGCTCCTGGGCCAACAGCGCGCTGGTGCGGGCCACCCGCCAGGTGTGCTCGCCGGTGTCGTCATCGCGGTACTCAGCGGCCTTGGCCAGCCGGATGAGCATCTCCACATGGGCGTTCTCGAGCTCCCGGGTGCGCTGGCGCACCATCGCCTCGAGGCGCTCGTTGTTGTGCTGGAGCTGCTGATGGAAGTAGCGGGCCTCCAGCAGGTTG
>CAZTTB010000258.1:0-2574 GCA_964616005.1 uncultured bacterium
TCGCCGCAGGAGGAGGAGCGCGAGCGCTGGCTCGAGGTGGTCGGCGCCTTCCTGGAGCGGGTCGTCCCCTCGTGAGCGAGGCGCCTGCGCCGATCGACGCGGCGGAGCGTGCCGAGCGCGCCCGCCGCGCCTTCGACGGGCTCCCGGCCGACGTCAGCGCCCTGGTGCTGTTCGACGACCAGTACCTCCAGTACTACGCGGACTTCGTGTTCCACCCCACCGAGCGCCCCATGGCGCTGGTGATCAGCCCGGAAGGGGAGCGAACGCTGTTCGTGCCCGAGCTCGAGCGCGAGCACGCCGCCGAGGTCGCCGATGTCGAAGGCGTCGAGGCCTACCCCGAGTACCCCGGCGAGGTGCATCCGATGGTGCGGCTCGCGGGACTGCTGCGCGAGCGCGGCCTCGGCTCCGGCACGCTCGGCGTGGATCACGACGGCTACCCGCCCGTGATGGGCTACGCCCCACGGCCGCTCAGCGCCCACTTCGACGTGCGCGCCGTGTCCCCCACCCTCGACGCGCAGATGGCGCGCAAGAGCCCGGCCGAGATCGCGTTGATCCGGGAGAGCGCCCGTTGGGGAGAGCGCGCCCACCAGTTGCTTCAGGCCTACACCCAGGTCGGCCTGCGCGAGGGCGAGGTGTCGCGGCGCGCCACCGCCGAGGCCAGCGCCGAGATGGCGGCCGCGCTCGGCAGCGCCTACCGGCCCCGCAACCGCTGGATCCAGGGTGCGATGGCGCTCTACCGCGGCCAGATCGGGCCCAACAGCGCGCTGCCGCACGCCGTCACCCTCAACGCCGCGTTCTCCCGCGGCGACACGCTCGTCACGGGCGCCTCCGCCGACGTCTGGGGCTACATCAGCGAGCTCGAGCGCACCATGGTGCTGGGCGAGCCCAGCCCCGAACAGCGCCACTTCTTCGGGCACATGCTGGCGCTGCAGGACCTCGCCTTCGAAGCCATCGGCCCCTGCCGCACCGCGGCGGACGTCGAACGGGCGGTGAACACCTACCTCGAGCGGCACGACCTCCTGCCCTACCGGCGACACCACGTCGGTCACTCGCTGGGGCAGCGCATCCACGAGAGCCCCTTCCTCGACGTCGGCGACGCCACCGTCCTCGCGCCCGGCATGGTCCTGAGCGTCGAGCCCGGCCTGTACGTTCGCGGGCTGGGCGGCTTCCGACACTCCGACACGGTCCTGGTGACCGAGGACGGCATCGAGCTGCTCACCGACTACCCACGCGACCTGGAGAGCTTGACGCTGGGAACGTGAAGGGCGCGGCGACCACAGATCGGGTCGCCGCGCCTGGCGGAGCTCTAGCAGAAGCCCGGTGGTACCTAGCGGCTCGCCATGAAGGTAGCACCAGCGGTTGCGATCACGTAGAGCTGATCGGCCGTGACGGTGAGCGGGTCGATGAGGCTGGCGTAGGCACTCAGGTACGGAAGCGCTCCGAGATCGGGCGCCGCGCCGGCGTACGGGAGGCCCACGTCGGTGCCTGCTGCAACGGCGGGGCTGCCGGATTGCAGGCTCAGGAACGACGCCTTGCTCGGATCGGTGCTGTTGAAGTGCGGGTCGGAGATCCCGAGATCCCAGCTGTTGTTGGCGGTGTCGGAGCCCCACAGGCCCTCGGCGCCTCTGTAGGCGATGTTGTTGCGGAGCACCGTGGTGCTGCCCCCGGTGAAAGCGTACTTACCGTTGTTGAACGAGGTGTTGTTGTAGAAGTGCACGTCCAGGCCGCTGTTCTCATCGAAACCGTTACCGCGGTTGTTGAAGGCGATGGAGTTGCGCACCATCGTGTGCACCTGCTCGGTCTTGCCGCCGGCCTTGATACCGTTGCCGTTGCCGTAGGTGCCGCGACCGTTGTCATGACTGATCACATGATCGACCAGCGTATTCGTCGAACGCCACGTGTCGATGCCGTCATCGGAGTTGTTGAACACGATCGAGGCGTAGATCACGTTCCTATCACCCGAAGACACACTGATACCGTCGGCATCGTCACCGATGCGGCCTGACGGGTTCACGCGGTCGTAGTTGTCGAAGCTGACGATGTACTCGTAGCGGTTGCGGTTACTGGCGTAGTTGGTGATGCCGCTGTAATTGCTGCCGTGGATCCACAGATTGCTGAACACGTTGTCACTCGAGCCGTTGACGAAGATGCCCTCCTGAGGGCTCGACCGGACCTCGAAGTTGGCGAACACGTTCCACGATGCGTTCGCAACCCATACCCGGTCGGAGTCCTGCACTGGCGTCCGGTTGGAACCATCGAAGGCCGCCCACTCACCCGGGTACGACGTCCACACGATCGGATCACTCTGCGTCCCGGACCGGGTGAACCGCTCCTGGATCGGGTAGACGCCACCGCGGAGATAGACCACGTCTCCCGGCTTCACCATATCGGCGGCATGTTGCACGGTGCGGAAGGCCTGATCGGCGCTGCGGCCGCTGTTGCTGTCCGAACCCGCTGGATCCACGAACAACGTCGCAGGCGGGACCGTCCGGAAGTCGTTCATAGGCGCCGGCACCGGAGAAGGCTCAGGCACTGGAGTCGGGTCCGGAGTCGGGTCCGGAGTCGGGTCCGGAG
>CAZTTB010000259.1:0-2571 GCA_964616005.1 uncultured bacterium
GCGTGTCATCGCGTCCGTGAGCTGGAGTCCGCGTCACGGGCATGACGGTCGCGCGGGCGCTCGGCGCGTCGGTCCGGAGCAGCGTCGACGCGGAGCTCAAGGTGCGGTCGGTGGAGCGAGCCGGTAGTCCACCGCGAAGCTGCCGCGGCTCTTCTCGCCCTTCACGTCGATCCGGTAGCGACCACCCTCCGGCAGCGGGATCGCCGTGGTGCCCGCGGCCGGCTCGGTGGCGCTGCGCGTCCAGAGGGCGTCGCCTCCGGGCGAGAGCAGGCGGAGCGTCAAGGTGCCCTGGTCGGGCGCGAGATCGTAGACGAGCGTCAGGGTCTCGCCGGCGTCGGCCGAGAAGGGCCGGTCGTCCCTGCCGTCGAAGTAGCGGAAGTGGGCGCCGACGTGTCCCGGCACCGAGCTACCCCGCCACAGGACCCGCTGGTTCCCGGCCCAGGGCGGGCCCTCGACGGCGAACTCGATGCCGACGGCGACGAGCGCGAGCGCAACGATCGCCAGTGCGAGCCGGCGGCGGCCCGCGGTGAGCGTGGATAGGCGCTGGGCCATGGCCTTCCCCCCTAGCCCCGGACGGACGCGTGGGTGCGGCGGGGCGACGCCCCAGGCTCGCCAGTGCGCCCGGGTGGGACAAGGGACAGGCGTCCCCGCGCGGCGAGCGGCCGGAGGCCCGCAACGCTCGCTCCCGGTGGGTCGTGATGGCCTAGGCCCCTGGCGGCCTCCGGAACGAGCCCGTCACGCTCTCGAGCGCCTTCGCGACGCCGAGGAGGCCCGACTCGCTCCAGCGACGTCCCACGAGCTGGTACCCCAGGGGCATGCCGCCATCGTCGAGAACGTACGGCATCGTGACGACGGGGTGGCCGGTGTAGGTGAACATCCGACAGTGCGCGCTCTGCGCCCAGTAGTCGACCTCGCGACCGTCGACGGAGACGGGCGCGCCGACCTCGCCGTGCGGCAACGCCGTCGCTGCCGTGACGGGGCAGATCAGTACGTCCCAGGCGTCGAAGAACGCTTCCCAGGCCGAGATGAAGCGGTCCCTCCGATCCCAGGCCTCGAGCTGCGTTCGGAGGGGGATGGGATCGTCGCCGTCGGACTCCTGTGATGCGACGATGATGTTGCGATACGGTTCGCCGAGCGGGTACCAGGAGAGGTCCACGTCGGGGGGCTCGGGCATCTCGACGACCTGCGCGTAGGGCTCGAGCGCCAGCGCAAGCGATCGCAGCGCGGCCCGCGTCGCCTCCGAGACGATGTAGCCCGGGAACCCTTCGCTCACCGCGACGCGCACGTTGGCGAGGTCGACCTCGGGAACCGGGTCGACGGCAACGGGCGGCACCTCGTGGTCGCGGCCGTCCGGCCCCGCCAGGATGCTGTACAGCAGCGAGATGTCGCCGAGGTCGCGGGCCAGCGGACCGATCGAGGCCATGCTCCGCATGGTCCGCACGGTCCCCGGCAGGCCGGGGACGTGCCCGACGAGCGAGACGCGCCGCTCGGTGGGCTTGAGCCCGAACAGGCCGCAGAAGTGCGCGGGGATGCGGATCGATCCCCCTAGGTCGCTCCCCACCTCGATCGGCGTCATCCCCGCGGCGAGGGCTGCGGCGGCCCCGCCGCTCGATCCGCCCGGCGTCCGCTCGAGGTTCCAGGGGTTGTTCGTCCGGCCGAAGATGGGATTGTCCGTATGGAAGCCCGTCAACATCGTGGGTACGTTGGTCTTCCCCATCAGCACGCCCCCCGCTGCCTTGAGGCGGGCGGCTACGGTCCCATCCCGATCGGGCACGTAGTCGGCCAGCGGCGGGAAGCCTGCGGTCGTGCGCATCCCGGCCGTCTCGTGCCCGTCCTTCAGGGTATAAGGCACGCCGTGGAGCGGGCCCCACACCTGCCCGCGCGCCAGTGCTTCGTCGGCCTCGCGCGCTCTGCGCAGGGCGCCCTCGGCATCGAGCGTGACGACGGCGTTGAGCGCGGGATTCCGCTCCTCGATCCGCGCCAGGTGCGCATCCACCACCTCCTGCGACGAGATCGCGCCTGTCCGGATGGCTGTGGCAAGTTCAACGGCGCTTGCGAACGCGACGTCCATCGAGTCCCCCTTGTCCCCGGTACACGGTCCCCGGTACATGTGCCAAGGATGCCATAGCCGGTCACGCGAGAGCGGTCCTGGAGTCGCGCTGACTCCGTGAAGGCGGCCGGCAGGCAGGTGCTGCTCGACGAAGGATATGGCGATTACCTCCGTCCGGGCCTGGGACACGGGATCGGGCTCCAGGTTCACGAAGCGCCGTTCATGCGCAACGATGTCCCGCTGCGTGAAGGGGACGTCATCACCTTCGAGCCCGGCATCTACCTCCCCGGATGGGGGGGCGTGCGGATCGAGGACGCCGTGCTCGTGACGGCGCATGGGTCCGAGGCGCTGCCGCGAAGCTCACGGGAGCTCATCGAGGTCGGCTAGCCGGGGGCTGCGGCCTCGACACGCACCTCGGTGTCGACATACGGTTCGCTCATGACGCAGTTCCTGCCCGAGCGCTTGCCGGCGTAGTGCGCTCCGGCCCGCGTGCTGTTGGGGAACAGGACCAGGAACTCCTC
>CAZTTB010000260.1:0-2566 GCA_964616005.1 uncultured bacterium
CGCAGTAGAGGCCGGAGTACTCGCCGTAGAAGATGTCGCCGCTGTCGTAGACGCGTTGCAGGACCTCGCGCACCACCTTCTGGTGGCGCTCCTCGGTGGTCCGGATGAACTCGTCGTACTGGATGCCGAGCCGGTCCCAGGTGGCCCGGAACTGCGCCGCCACGTCGTCGACGTACTGCTGCGGCGTCTTGCCCGCCCTGTCCGCGGCCTTGGCGACCTTCTCGCCGTGCTCGTCGGTGCCGGTCAGGAAGAAGGTGTCGTCGCCGCGCAGCCGGTGGAAGCGGGTGACGACGTCGACCAGCGTGGTGGTGTAGGCGTGGCCGATGTGGGGCGCGGCGTTGACGTAGAAGATGGGCGTGGTGGCGTAGAACGTGCCGCGCCCGCGCTCCTCCTGGGTCGCGCCGTGCCGGTCGGATCGAGTGACCGCTGGGGTCTCCGCTGTCTCCATGTCGTCCTCCGAGGGTCGGCCGGGAAGGGCCCGCGAGCCAAGAAAGAAGGGCGCCGTCCAGACGGCGCCCACGACCCTACCGAGCGCACCCGCTCAGTCGGATCCAGGGCGGCATCCCGTCATTCGCCGGTTCATGGCATCGAGTCTAGCAGACGGCGGGCGCGGCGCGCGGTCGGCTCCGGCGGCGGGTGGCGGCGGCTCCGGTGGGCCGGCTCGCGGACGGTGCCGGGCTCGGGTCACCGCCTTCCGACGCCGTCGCGGTCGTCGTGCGCCTCGTGTGCGCCCGCGGCACACGATGGCACAATGGTAGGCATGGCCGACAGCCGGGCCGGAGCCGCCTCCGCCGTCACCGATTTCCGACGGGCGCGGCGTCGCGCCGACGTGCAGGCGGTGCTGTCGCTGTTCTCCGGGCAGACCCACGAGCTGCTGCCCTACGACGAGGTGCGTCGGCGCCTGCACGCCGTCGAGAGCGCCGCGAGGCACCTCGAGGACGTGCCGCTCGACGCCATCGTCGGCAGCGTCGACCGCTACCAGGACTTCAGCCGCGGCTTCCTGCCGCGCATCGACAGCGACCGCGACCGCTGGGTCGGGGTCAAGCTCGCCATGACCGGCATGGCGGGTGTGCCCCCCATCGAGGTGTACCGGCTGGGCGACGCCTACTTCGTCAAGGACGGCAACCACCGGGTGTCGGTGGCGCGCCAGCTGGGAGCCCCCACCATCCAGGCGGTGGTGACGCCGGTCCTCGCGCGCGTGCCGCTGTCGCCCGATGACGACCCCGAGGACCTGATCATCAAGAGCGAGTACGCCTCCTTCCTGGAGGAGACCCGTCTCGACGAGCTGCGGCCCGACGCCGACCTGACGGTCACCGCTCCGGGCCAGTACCAGGCGCTGGGCGAGCACATCCGGGTGCACCGCTACTTCATGGGCATCGACCTCGATCGCCCGGTCACCTTCGAGGAGGCGGTGGCCCACTGGTACGACGCGGTCTACCTGCCGGTGGTGGACGCGATCGGCGTGCACGGGCTGCTCGAGGGGTACGAGGGGCGCACCGAGACCGACCTGTACCTGTTCCTCGCCGAGCATCGCGCGCGGCTCGAGCAGGTCTTCGGCTGGCGGTTGCCCTCCTCGGCCGTGGCCGCCGGGCTCGCGCAGAGCCGTCGCACGAGGCCCGACGAGCACACCGACGAGCTGCTCGAGGCTTCGCGCGTCGCGCCGGCTCAGCGCCGCGAGGCGGTGCGCCTGGTCCGCGAGGTGCTGGTGCTCCTGGGCGAGCGGCCGCTCGACGCTCACGCGCTGCACGCCGCCCTCGCGGTGGCCGCGTTCGAGGGGTCCACGCTGTACGCCCTGCGTCTGGGCGCGGCCGGCATCGCGCCGGAGCTGCTGGAGGCCGAGCGCGGACGTTTCGAGGCGGCCTGTGAGGCGGCCGGTGTGGAGGGTCAGTTCGCCGCCACCGACCGCGACGCCGTGCCCGAGGTGCGCGAGCGCGCCGCCTACCTCGATCTGGTGGTAGGTGCGATGGTCCACGAGGAGAACGGGGAGCGGCGGTTCGTCCCGGAGTTACGCGGGCTGTTGCGGCGCTGCCCCCGGCCGCTGCTGGTGGTGCAGCGCCCCCCCGCGGGGCTCGGGCGGCCGTTGCTCGCTTACGACGGAGGCATCAAGGCCGACGAGGCGCTCTTCGCGCTCGCCTACTCGGCCGTCAAGCGCGACCTGCGGCCGGTGGTGCTGACCGTCGCTGAGCACGGTCGCGGCGGCGGCCCGTTGCAGCGCGCGCGCGCCTATCTGGAGCGCTTCGACGTGGAGGCCACCTACGTGTCGGGCAGCGGCCCGGTGGGAGGCGCCATCCGCGAGGCGGTGCGCGATCACGGTTGCGACGCCGTGTTCATGGGCAGCTATACCTTCAACCGTTGGCTCGAGGACGTGGTGGGCGGCATCCTGGAGCAGGTCCTGCTCGAGTGTGATGTGCCTACGCTGGTGATCTGAAGGTGCCTCGGAGGCACGACCCGAGGCGCAGGGGGAGGTGCGCCCGGCGCCGGGGTCGGCGCCCAGTCGGTCGGCCCTGGTAAGCTGGGGCGCTATGGCCAAGACGCAGGCCCTCACGCCCCAGTCGGAAGACTTCAG
>CAZTTB010000261.1:0-2555 GCA_964616005.1 uncultured bacterium
GCGGCCCGGAACAGGGCCGGCTCGAAGGCGGACGCCTCCTGGCGCGGCACCACCGTCACCACCACGCTGGCACTGAGCGCCTCGGCGCTCTCGCGCAGGGCGGGCTGGCCGGGCGCCAGGGCGCCGATGAGATCGCCCGGGCCGGCCACGCCGACGATGCGCTCCTTGCCCGAGGGGACGTCGATGGCGAGCTTCACCAGGCCGTTCACCAGGCGGTAGACGGTGTCGGCACGGTCACCGGCACGGTACAGCGGCTCGCCCTTCCCCAACTCGCGGTGGGGATAGCCGTCCAGGCCGCGCGGTGGCGGCGGGGGGCTCTGCCAGCCCGCGTAGAGAGCGACATCGAAGCTCGGCGTCACGCCCGCATTCTAGCCGCCCCCACGCGAAAGCTCTGTTCGATGCTTGGCACGTGCCGGGCTCGCCCGCGCTCGGGTTCAGCCGGCCTCGGCCTCCATCCGGTAGGCGACGGCCCCGTCGACGACCGTCAGCGTCGGCCAGCCCCGGAGGCGCTCGTCCGCCCACGGACTGAACCTGGCCTTGCTCCGGAAGCGTCGCGGGTCCACCGCGCGTTCGGTCTCGAGATCGAGCAGCACCAGGTCGGCGGGCGCCCCCACCTCGAGGCGCGGCCGGGGCCAGCCCATGACGTCGGCCGGGCCGTCCTGGAGCAACCGCAGCAGGTCCGGCAGCTCGAGCTCGCCGGCGCCGACCAGCCGGGTGTAGAGCAGCGGGAAGGCCACTTCGATGTTGGGCAGGCCGAAGGGCGCGCTCATGAGGTCGCGCTCCTTCTCGGCGCGGGTGTGCGGTGCGTGGTCGGTGCCGATGCTGTCGACCACGCCGCGCCGCAGCGCCTCGCGCAGGTAGGCCACGTCGGCCTCGGCGCGCAGCGGCGGCGCCACCTTGAACAGCGGATCGAAGCCGCGCAGGGCGGCATCGGTGAGGGTCAGGTGGTGAGGGGTCACCTCGCAGGTGATCGGCGCCCCCAGCGCCTTGAAGTGCTCGATCACCTGCATGGAGCGCTTGCAGGTCACGTGGGCGATGTGCACGCGCGCGCCGGTGAGGCGGGCCACCTCGCAGTCGCGGAACACCATGATCGCCTCGGCGGCGTCGGGGTTGCCGGGGAGTCCGAGCTCCTGGCTCACCGCACCCTCGTGCATCACGCCGTCGCCGCGCAGGCTGGGGTCCTCCGAGTGCGTCTGGATGACCAGGCCGAGCTCTGCGGCGTACTCGCAGGCGCTGCGCATCAGGCGGCTGTTGGTCACCGGGATGCCGTCGTCGGTGATCATCACCGCGCCCGCGGCCTGGAGGGCCGCGAAGTCGGTGAGCGTCTCGCCGCGCAGGCCGTGGCTGAGCGCGGCCCCCGGCCGCAGCCGCGCGCCGGAGAGCCTGGCCGCCTTGCCGACCAGCTCCGCCACGAGCCCCGGCTCGTCGACGGTGGGCGTGGTGTTCGCCATGCTCACCACCGTGCCGAAGCCGCCGGCCGCGGCGGCCGCGAGGCCGCTCGCCAGGTCCTCCTTGACCTCCTGGCCGGGCTCGCGCAGGTGGGCGTGGAGATCGAGGAAGGCGGGGGTGAGGAGCGCCCCGCCGGCATCGACGACCGTCGCCGCGCCGGCGCCCGCACCCACGCCCATCGCCCGGATCACGCCGTCCTCGAGCAGCACGTCGCCGACGCCGTGGTCGCCGGCGCCGTCGACGAGGCGGGCGCCGACGATGGCCAAGCGCTGTGCGCCCGGCGCTCGCATCGTGCGCCCGCTCATCGCTTGCCCACCAGGAGCGTGTACAGGACGGCCATGCGGATCGGCACGCCGCTCGCGACCTGGGCCTCGATCACGCTTCGCGGACCGTCGGCGACCTCGCTGGCGATCTCCACGTCACGGTTGATCGGCCCCGGATGCATGACCAGGGCGCCGTCCTGCGCCGTGCGCAGGACGGCCTCGGTGAGCTGGTAGCGGGCCACGTACTCCGCCAGCGACGGCAGCAGACCGGAGGCCATGCGTTCGCGCTGCAGGCGCAGTGCCATCACCACGTGGGCGCCCTCGACGGCGTCGGCCAGCCGGTAGCTGTGACGCACGCCGGGCGCCATCTCGGGGGGCAGCAGCGGGGCGGGACCGCACAGCACCACCTCCCCGCCGAGCTTGCGCCAGAGCTCCACGTTCGAGCGCGCAACGCGCGAGTGCAGCACGTCACCGACGATCACGAGCCGCTTGCCCTCGAAGCCGTCGAAGCCCTGGAAGCGCGTGCGGAAGGTGTAGGCGTCGAGCAGTGCCTGGGTGGGGTGGGCGCGGCGGCCGTCGCCGGCGTTGACGATGGAGGCGTCGGTCCACTGCGCGAGCTGATGGGGGACGCCGGCCGCCGGGTGGCGGACGACGTAGAGGTCGGCCTGCATCTGGTCGATGGTGCGCAGCGTGTCCTTGAGGCTCTCGCCCTTGGAGAGGCTCGAGCCGCCGGCGGCGAAGCTGATGACGTCCGCACTCTGCGCCCGCGCGGCGCGCTCGAAGCTCAGCCGCGTGCGGGTGCTGTCCTCGAAGAACAGCGTCCCCACCGTGAACCCCTGCAGC
>CAZTTB010000262.1:0-2549 GCA_964616005.1 uncultured bacterium
GCGCATGGCCGGCCGGCCCGACACGCCGGGGAATCGCGAAGCCGTGGCGCACTGGGTCGGCATCGAACGCTGGGGGCAGCGGCGCCTGCGTGTGACACTGGGCGAGCCCTTCGTCGAGGACACGTATCACCCGTACCGGCCCGACGTCGACGAGGGGTTCGAGGCCATGCGCGCGGCATTCGCTGAGACGCGTGCCGAGACGGTCGCCCTGGCACGACAGCTCGACGAGCGCGGCATCGACCCCGCGATGACCGTTCCGCACAACGACCTGGGCGTCCTGAGCGTAGGCGGGTGGTTGGCCTACTTGGTCCAGCATCCAGATCAGGAGTCCCGCGGGCGCCTGCGGGGGTGAGGCCACGCCGCGCGAGAACCCTTCACGCACCGTCGAGGCTGGCGCCGCTCAGGGTTGGAGGTTCTCGAGGTCGCTGAGGAGGCTCGGGTGGGTCGGCTGCCACCCGAGGGTGGCACGGGTGTGCGTGCTGGAAGAGGGTTGATCCGCGGCGAAGACCGGCCCGAGCGGTCCGTAGGATTCCTGAGGCACGGCCTTGACCGGCAGGCCCAGGCGCCGGCCGACGACCGTGGCGATGTCGCGTACCGCGTCGCCCTCGTCGGCCACGGCATGCCAGCTCGTGCCCGGCTCTGCTCGCTCGAGGGCGAGACGGAGGAGGACGGCGGCGTCGCGTGCGTGGACGGCAGGCCAGCGCTGGGTGCCGTCGCCCGGGTAGCCGGAGACCCGCGTGCGGCGCGCGATCTGCGTCAACATGCCGGCGAAGCCGCCACCGCCCTGGCTGTGGACCGTGCGCGGCATGCGCACCGCGCTGCTGCGGACGCCACGAGAGGCGAGGGCCAGTACGGCCGCCACGGAGCGGCTGCGGCCGGCCATCGGGCCGTCGGTCGGCAACGGGTCGCGTTCGGTAGAGGGGCGTCCTGGAACCTGCGGCGTCCCCGAGACGGTGACCAAGGGGCGGCCGCTGCCGATCAACGCGTCGCCCAGGGCCTCGAGGGCGCGGTTCTCCTCGGCGATCGCTCGCGCGATGGCGTCGGGGCTCGTGAAGTCGTGGCCGAAGGCCAGGTGGATCAGCCCGTCGGCCCGGGCAGCGCCCGCCCGCAGTGCATCGAGGTCGGCGAGGTCCCCGCGATGCGGTTCGGCGCCGGCCGCCTCGAGTGCCTTCGCCGCCGCGTCCGTGCGTGCGAGGGCGAGGACGCTGTGGCCGTGGCCGAGGAGCTCCGCGACGGTTGCGGAGCCGATCAGGCCGCTGCCACCGGTGATGAAGACGTGCATGGTTGCCTCCTTCGACATGCGTGCACGGACGGACAGGTGCCGGCGAGGACGCCTGATGTCAGTGACTGACATTAAGGGTACGCGTGATGTCAGTGACTGTCAAGTGCTGCGCATGTCGGGACCGGGGCGTTGGCAACCGGGCTCTCGTGGTCGGCTCGGCGAGGCCTCGAAGAAGCTCTTCTTGGAGCGTGGCGACGACGCCACGACGGGGGAACGGATCGCTCGGCGCACGGTGCTCTCCGACCAGGGGGTCCCCCCAGGACTTCGTGGAGCGAGCGCTTTCCTTCCGTGGACATTGCTCCGCTTGGCGGTCCCCCGATCGACTTGCGTACCGTGAGCATCCGGCGAAATGACAACCGAACGGCAACGCCGAAGGGAACTGCGGGAGCCGTCTCCTTCTCGTGGCCCCGTTCCGGTAGCCCGCGCCGGCCCTGGGAGATGGCGCGGCGCCTCCGTCGGTTCGGATCCTTGCTCCGATTAACGCTGGGTCGCGGGTGGATGGGTCTAGCATGCCAGGGCAGGAGAGAGGGGGTCCATGCAGATCTAGCCTGACGGGGTGATGGGTGGCTCTTCCGACCGTGTTCGGTCGCGGCAGTTGCGCATCCCGTCTTGGGGCGGATCGGATCCGGCGAGAACGTAGAGTATCTGGTTGGGTGACCAGGGTCTGGGCCGCCTCGTGCCGTGAACGGTAGAGCTCGTAGACGCACGCCGTGGTTCATGGTGCCTCATGCGCTGGGGGTCCGAGCGCGGAAGGCGTACACGGTGACGTGAGCAGGTCGCACGGACCGGCCGGACTTCGGGAGGTCTCCCTTGCAGTACGTTCTTCGTTTCCGCATTGCCACAAATCGTGCCGCCGACTTGCGGGGGTGGTTGCAGGACCACACGCAGGATCTACAGCGGGACGTACCCGAGGGGTGGGCATACGATGGCGCGTATTTCGTGGTGCGTGGGTTCGGTGACTACGACTGTGAGATGCGCTGGAAGCTCGAGAACTACGCGGCGCTGGATAGCGAGAACCCGCCCGGCTTCACGAAGCTCGTCAAGGAGTGGCAAGGCTTCGTGAACGATGCGACCGCGGCTCAGGCGACGCTGCTGAAGAGCTTGGATGACGTCATCATCATCGGTTGATGACGGAACGCCGCGGCCCTGCTCGCGGCAAGGAGTCTGCGCGCGTTTGCGTGGCGCTCGGCCGCCGTCAAAGGGGTAGGACCTTCGGATGCCATCTGGCGGCTTGTCCTCTGGGGTGTCCGGGGGTGCCGACGCGTGG
>CAZTTB010000263.1:0-2526 GCA_964616005.1 uncultured bacterium
TTCCCGCACGCCCGGCACTACCTCGGCCGCTCCGAGTGGGACCCCGACGCGTTCGCGTCGATGGGGCGCGAGGACCTGTTGGTGGTCGAGCGCGCCGGCCTGCTGACGCTGGTCGAGAACGACGCCGGACCCGGCGACGTGCAACTAGGCGAGGGGCTGAGCCTGGTACCGGCACCCGGCGAGTCGCCCGGCCACATGCTGGCCCGTGCCGAGCTCGATGGCGACGTCGTGTACGTGGCCGGCGACCTCTACCATCACGCCTTCGAGTTCGACGAGCCCGCGCACAACGTGGTCTGGGTCGATGCCGCCACCATGCGCGCCAGCAAGACGGCGTTGATGGTACGTGCAGCCCGTGAGCGGGCGCGCGTGGTCTTCAGCCACATCGGCGGGGCGTGGCGCGTGCGGCGAGACGGGGAGAGGTTGACGTGGGAGGCGACCGGCCACCCGTGAGCGGCCCGCGCCGCGCCGGCGCCCGGGAGCCGCGCTTCGACGCCGTGGTGGTGGGGTCGGGCCCCAACGGCCTGACCGCCGCCGCGCTGCTGGCACGCGAGGGCTGGCGCGTGCTGGTGCTCGAAGCCCACGAACGGATCGGCGGCGGCACCCGCACCGCCGCGTTGACCCTGCCCGGCTTCGCGCACGACGTGTGCTCGGCGGTCCACCCGCTGGCCGCGGGCTCTCCGGCGCTGCGGTCGCTGGCGCTCGAGCGGCACGGGCTGGCCTGGATCCAGCCGCCCCTGCCCGTCGCGCACCCGCTCGACGGCGGCCGCGCTGCGGTACTCGAGCTCGATCTGGCCGCCACCTGCTCGGCGCTCGGCCGCGACGGCGCGGCCTACCGAGCGCTGGTCATGCCGCTGGCGCAGGGTTGGGACAGGCTGATCCACGACGTACTGGCGCCCCCGCTGCACTGGCCGGGGGACCCGCTCGGCTACGCCCGCTTCGCCCTGCGCGCGCTCCCTGCGGCGCGCTGGCTGGCGCGTCGCAGCTTCGCCGACGAGCCCGCCCGCGCGCTCTGGGCGGGCCTCGCAGCACACGGCATGCTGCCGCTGGAGGCGCCGTTGAGCAGCGCCGCCGCCACGGTGCTCGCGGCAGCAGCTCACGCCGTCGGCTGGCCGGTGGCGCGAGGCGGCTCGCAAGCCATCGCCGATGCGCTCGCAGCCGAGATCCTGGCTCACGGCGGCGAGATCCTCACCGGGCAGCGCGTCGACGACGTGGCGGACGTGCCGACGAGCCGGGTGGTGCTGCTCGACCTCACGCCCAAGGAGGTGTTGCGGGTGGCCGGCGACCGGCTGCCCGAGGGCTACCGCCACCGGCTGCAGCGCTACCGCTACGGACCCGGCGTGTTCAAGGTCGACTACGCCCTGGACGGGCCCGTGCCGTGGCAGGCAGGGGCCTGCGACCGGGCCGGGACCGTGCACCTGGGCGGAACGCTAGAGGAGATCGCGGCCTCGGAGAGGGCTGTGGCCCTGGGCCGCGTGCCGGAACGTCCCTTCGTGCTGCTGTCTCAACCCAGCCTCTTCGACACCACCCGCGCCCCCGCCGGCAAGCACACGCTGTGGGCGTACTGCCACGTGCCCAACGGCTCGACGGCCGACATGACCGATCGCATCGAGGCGCAGATCGAGCGCTTCGCGCCCGGCTTCCGGGCGCGCGTCCTGGCCCGCGCGACGACCACCGCGCCGGCCCTGGAGATCTACAACCCGAACTACGTCGGAGGCGACATCAACGGCGGAGTGCTGGACCTCCGCCAGGCGCTCGCGCGGCCGGTCCTCCGCACCGACCCCTACGCGACCCCCGATCCCCGCCTGTACCTGTGCTCGGCGGCCACGCCGCCGGGCGGGGGCACGCACGGCATGGCCGGCTTCCACGCGGCGCGGTCGGTGCTGCGGCGGCACGCCCGCAGTTAGCCGATCGACCCGCGGGCCTACGCCTGGACACGCTCCGGCGGCTCCGGCGGCATAGCGGGCGCCCGCGGCCGGCCACCCGCTATGCTGACCGCGGCCACCGCCACCGACTCCCTCGAACCATCACCCGGAAAGGGGCACCATGGAACTCCGCACTCTCGGCCGCACCGGCGTACAGGTCTCCTCGCTCTGCTTCGGCACCATGTCCTTCGGCACCACCGCCGACGAGACCGAATCCGCGCGCCTGTTCCGGCGCTGCCTCGATGCCGGCATCAACTTCTTCGACACCGCCAACGTCTACGGGCGCGGCCGTTCGGAGTCGATCCTGGGCACGCTCATGCGCGACCATCGCGACGAGCTGGTCATCGCCAGCAAGGGGTTCGGGCGCATGAGCGACGACCCCAACGACCGCGGCCTGTCCAGGCGCAACCTGATCCGTGCTGTCGAGGCGAGCCTGCAGCGCCTGCAGACCGACCGCATCGACGTCTACTACGTCCACCAGTTCGACCCGCTGACGCCCATCGACGAGGCCGTGCGCGCTCTGGATCACCTCGTGCAGCGCGGCCTCATCCTCTACCCTGCCGTCAGCAACTGGGCGGCCTGGCAGATCGAGAAGGCGCTCGGC
>CAZTTB010000264.1:0-2521 GCA_964616005.1 uncultured bacterium
CGCGCTCGCGCGGGTTGAAGATGTCGCCGATGGTGGCGCGCGGCATGCTCATCAACGCGCCGGCGCCGATGCCCTGGATACCCCGCGCCAGGATGAGCTCGAGCATGGTGTGCGCCTGGCCGCTCACCGCCGAGCCCACCATGAACACCACCAGGCCGAAGATGTAGAACGGCTTGCGACCGTAGATATCGGAGAGCTTGCCGTAGATCGGCACCGTGATGGCGGAGGCCATCATGTACGCGGTGAAGACCCAGGCATAGATGCTCAGGCCCTTGAGGTCGCCGACGATGACCGGGAGCGCCGTCGACACTACGGTCTGATCGAGCGAGGCGAAGAACATCGACAGCAGAACCGCACCGAGCGCCCACCAGCGGGCGTTGCCGGTGATGCGGTTGGTGTCCTGCTGGGCACGGGGGGCTGCCTTCCGCCTCATGCCGGGCCCCCGCTCGGCCCGGTCGGCCCGTGCGCCTCCACGGCCTCCGAGAGCGCCTCCATGTCGTCGGCGATGCGCGCGAACGTCCCGTGGGGAACGCCGTGCAACGCGCGCTCGAGCACCTCTCCCAGCACCGCCCAGCCTGCGGCGGCGGCTTCGGCGCCTGCCTCGGTCACCACCACCACGACCCGGCGCCGGTCGACGGTGTCGGGACGGCGTTCGACGTAGCCGAGCTCGCTCAGGCGGTCCAGCGTACGCGTGACCAGCGGCGCGGCGGTCCCGGTGCGATCGACCAGTTGGTGGGGATGCGTCGAGCCCCCTTCGAAAGCGTGCAGCATCACCAACTCCTTGGAGGTGAGCCCGCAAGCCTGCTCCACCGGTTCCGCAGCGATCCCGTTGAGCGCACGCCCGAACCGTCGGGCCGCGCGGGCCATCCGGAACATGTCATCCATCAAGACATTCGTTTCCACGCAGAACAAGATACTTGGTAATAGTTACTCTGTCAATTATTCTTGGACGAACGACCTGCACGGCCCGGCGACCGGTTGGCGCCCGAGCCCCCTGGCTCAACCGTGAACGCGAACAGGAACACCGGGTACAGAGCGATGAAGTGCTCGCCTGCCCGTCCCGGCGCCTCGATGTGGACTACCGTCGCTGCTCACGGCCGCGACCTGAGCGACGGGTGCCGGAACAGCGGACGGATCATGGTTTATCACGCCGGACTCAACCGTTTCATGTGGCGAGCGACGAACATGCGCATCGGCCCCCGAACGGGGCCGGAAAGAGGTCGGCATGCGCATGCGCACGATGGTCCTGACCGGTTTCATCCTCCTCCTGGGGGGCGCGACGTTCGCCGAGCAGATGCCAGCGACCGCCGTGAGCCGGGAGTTCCCGCAAGTCCTGGCGACGCTGAACCTGCGACCCGGGCAATCCGCCACCGTCACCGTGCCCGACGCCTACTTCAAGGGAGTCGCAGCCGGAGAGATGACGATCTACGTCCCCGCCAACGCCTTCCAGGATCCCGTCCGCTTCCAGGTCTTGACGTCGTCGAACGGCCGCTGGGACGGCATGGTGCCGATGGGCCTGAAGGTGGTCGCCAACTTCGCCTACCGGGTCGTTGACACGAAGACCGGGAAGCCCGTCGAGGCGTTCCGCGCCCCTGTGCAGTACACCGTGTCCGACGGGATGATCGACGCCAACAGCGTGTACTGGGCCGTCAAGCCCGGCGACACCCCGAAGATCATCGACGCCAACGCCCACAGCACCATCCACGGCACCGTGCTCTCGCATCCCACGCCGACCGCCGCCGTAGGCTGGATCATCACCACCCCCAAAGCGGACCTGAAGGGCGCCATGGGCGGCAGCGCATCGAACGGCAGCGCATCGAGCACCAGCGCGATGAGCAACAGCGCGATGAGCAACAGCGCGCCGAGCGCCGGTGCGGCCTCCAACTCCGGCACCATGTCCGGAAGTTCGACCGGCAACGGCATGTAGACCCGCCCGACCCGGCTCCAGCCCGGTTCGGCCGCACTCGCATCCAGCTGCACTCGCATCCGGTCCCTCGCCACCCTCGGCCAGCCCCATTCCCATCCGGCCCCGCCCTCGAGCCATCGCGATCCAGCGGCTCGGAGGCGGGGCCGGCCGTCGTCGAGAACCTGTGCACGGAACAACGGTGAGCACCGGTGAGCACCGCGGAGTACCGGCGAGCACCGCGGAGCAGCCTTGAGCGCCCTGCGGCACGCCACAGCGCCGCGCGGCGCCGACATGCCGCACGTGTCCACGAGCGCTTGGGCCGATGTGTACGGCCGTGGTACACTCTTCTCGTGTGGCGGCGGCGAACCGCCTCGTCACGTCCCCCGCCAGCGCGATGTCGATCACGCTGCCGACCCGGACCGGGGCCGGCGCGCGTGGACGTTCAGGGTCGTGGACGTTCAGGATCAGGTCGCTCGGGCCAGAACGCCCTGGCCAGAACGCCCTGGCCAGAACGCCGGGAGCCGACTTGGGCGGCATAGAGGGTCGCCGCCCGGAGATGAACCGATGCGAAGATCCGCGATGCAGCAGAGCCACGAGCACGGGTACGAGACTGCC
>CAZTTB010000265.1:0-2458 GCA_964616005.1 uncultured bacterium
ATGGCGTTCGCGGTGTCGAGCAGTCACGACTCGCGCACCATCCTGGACAGCATGGGCGCGGAGCGGCTCATCGGCCTGGGCGACATGCTGTTCTACCAGCCGGGGCTGGTGAAGGCGGTGCGCCTGCAGGGGCCGTTCGTCAGCGAGCGCGAGGTGGGGCGCATGAGCGACTTCCTGCGGCGCGAGTACTTCGACGACGACTTCGTGGAGGCGTACGGCGCCGACTTCGACCCGCCCAGCTCGTTCGAGTCCGACGCCAGCGGCCTGATCGACTGGAACGACGACAAGCTGCGCGTGGCCGCCGAGCTGGTGATCAACGAGGGGCAGGCGAGCGTGTCGCGGCTGCAGCGTCGCCTGCAGGTCGGCCACGCCCGGGCCGGGAAGCTGATGGACTCGCTCGAGGCGCTCGGGGTGGTCGGTCCGCATCAGGGCAGCAAACCGCGCGAGGTGCTCATCGACTTCGAAGAGCTACCGAACGTGTTCGGGAAGTAGCGATACGGGTTCGGGGCCGACAGGCGAACGCTTCCGCTGACGGGCCTCAAGGGTCGCCGGGCGATGGGACGGGGCCGTGGTCTGCGGTGGCGAGCGCCTCCCGGATGTGGATCCCCAACCGTCGTCCGACTGCGTCCCAGTTGTAGCGCTCACGCGCGAGCGCCCGCCCTCGAGCGCCCATCGCGCGGCACGTCTCGGGCTCGCCGAGCAGCGTGATCAGCCGCTGCGCCAGCGCGGCCGTGTCCCAGGGGTCGACCAGGTAGCCGTTGACGCCGTTCTCGACCAGGTCCGGCAGGGCACCGACGTTGGTGGCGACCACCGGCAAGCCATGGGTCATGGCCTCCACGAAGACGATGCCGAACGGTTCGCGCTGCGTCGGCATGCAGAAGACCGAGGCGCGGTCGTAATGTGCGGAGACCTGGTCGAGGGGAACCTCCCCGAGGACCTCCACGTTGGGCTCCGGCCGGGTCGGTCCGGTCCCGACGATCGTCAGGCGGGCCTCTGGATGGACCGCGCGGACCTGCCGGAACGCCTCGAGCAGCATCGGCCCCCCTTTGCGCTGCCAGTCGAGCCCCACGAACAGGATGCGCTTGGCTTCGTAGCGGCCCTCGACGTCCCGGGCGCCGCGCGGTGCGCCGGCATTGCTGCCCGCATAGACGCAGCGGATGCGTTCCGGTCGGATGCCGTAATGCTCGATCAGCGAACGCTGGACGTGCGAGCTCCAGACGAAGAGCATGGTGGCGTTGCGGTAGATGGTCGCCTCGAGCCGGCGCCACGATTCGGGGTAGAGGACGTGGTCGTTCGGCCCCTGGTACATCAGGTTGGCCAGGTTGGTGTGATCGGTGTAGACGAAGTGAGGCAGGCCAGGCGTGCTGGCGTCGAAGATCGACTGGAACTGGAAGCTGAAGCGATAGGGTCGGGAGACGTACTGCTCCTGGACGAGCCGCCGCACCTGTTCGAAGACGAACTCCGTGTGGAAGAACGAGCCGGGGAGCTGGCGCCGCCCACGTGCGATCTCGGGCCCGTAGGTCACGAGCGTCTCGAACGCGTTGCGCAGGAACAGTAGGGGACGCGCCCGCAGCAGGTCTCGGATATCGAGAACGTCCACCTCGTACTCGGGGAAGTGCTTCCGAAGCTGCTCGGTCACCGACAGGTTCGTGAGAGGGAACGGCTCGATCTGCACGAGGGCGATACGCCCGCGCTCGGGGCTCATGCGGCGGCCGTCGACCGTCGGACCCTGGGCCTACCGGGCGGACCCACCACCGCTGCGCACCTGGGATCCAGCCGGTCACCACGGAGGCGCTCTCTTCCCATCTGCAGACGATTATCGCAGAGTCCCGTTCCGGTAGGCTGTGCGTCCTGTCGGCCCCCAGCGAGCACCGGCACCGCCTCCCGATCCCGCGGCACGCCGAGGGCCGAACGTCACTGGCAGGCCGGTCCGCCCGGCGCTAGCCTCGTGGTGCACGAGGAGGAGCGCCTCGAGATCGGCGTGCGTACACCCTTCGGTCTCGATCGCAGAGGCCTCGACCGTAGAGGTGGGGCGACGGCCTCGGACCGCAGGCCCCGGCCCGCGCGGTCGGGGCGTGGCCTCGGGCGTCAGGAGGAACGCGCAGATGGAAGATACAGAGACCATGCGGCAACCCACGATGCCGAGGTTGAACGAACCGGCACCCGACTTCGAGGCGAACACGACGCACGGCAGGCGGACGTTGGCGGACTACACGGGCACATGGCTGGTGCTGTTCTCGCACCCGGCCGACTTCACGCCGGTGTGCACCACCGAGTTCCTCGGCTTCGCGCGGGCGTACCCGGAGTTCAAGGCGGTAGGAGCGGAGCTGCTCGGCCTGTCGATCGACAGCATCTACTCGCACCTGGCATGGGTGCGCAACATCAAGCAGAACTTCGACGTCGACATCCCCTTCCCGATCATCGACGACCTGTCGATGACGGTGGCCAACGCCTACGG
>CAZTTB010000266.1:0-2444 GCA_964616005.1 uncultured bacterium
TGCTCGGCTACGAACCCGAGGAGATCGTCGGCAAGGACCGCATCGACCTCGTTCACGAGGACGATCGCGATGCGTTCCTCGACGCCCTCGATCTGGTGGAGGCGAAGGCGGGGGCGAGCGAATCGGTGCGCTTCCGGCTGCGCGACGTCGGCGGGGCCTGGCGCTGGCTCGAGGGCGTCGTCACCAACCTGGAACGCGATGCCGACGTGGGCGCCATCGTGTTGAACTTCCGCGAGATCACGGATCGGGTGCGGGCGATGGAGAAGATCTCCGATCTCAACACCGAGCTGCGGCGCCGGCTCGCCCATCTGCAGTCGCTGCGGCGCATCGACATGGCGATCACCAACAGCGTCGACGTGCGACTGGTGCTCGACATCTTCATGGATCAGCTACTGAACGATCTCGGGATCGACGCGGTGGCCGTGCTGCTGTTCGACGGCTCCGCCGGCGAGCTGAGCCCGTTCATGGGCCGCGGTTTCGACGGTGAGCTCGACGCCGAGTTCCGCACGCGCCTGGGCGAGGGTCCGGCGGGGCATGCTGCGCTGGAACAGCGCACCGTCTACCTACCGGACATGGCCGCGAGCGAAGAGGCCGCCGGCGCAGCGGTGGCGCCGTCGCTGCAGACGGGCTTCACCAGCTACCTGGCGGTGCCGATGCTGGCCAAGGGGCAGCTGCAGGGGGTCATCGAGCTCTACGCCCGCCAGCGGCTCGAGCCGGGCGACGAGTGGCTGGAGTTCCTCGAGACCTACGCCGACCAGGGCGCCATCGCCATCGAGAACTCGCAGCTCCTGCGCTCGCTGGAGCGCAGCAACGTCGAGCTGCAGCGCGCCTACGACCGCACCATCGAAGGCTGGGCCTTCGCGCTGGACCTCAAGGACGAGGAGACGGCGGGGCACAGCAAGCGGGTGACCGACATGGCGGTGCGGTTGGCGAGGAGCCTGGGGATGGGGCAGGCGGAGCTGGTGCACCTGCAGCGCGGCGCTTTGCTGCACGACATCGGCAAGATGGGCATCCCGGACCACATCCTGCTCAAGGGCGAGGAGCTCACCGACGAAGAGTACGACCTCATGAAGCGCCACACCATCTACGCCTACGAGCTGCTCTCGCCCATCGACTTCCTGCGGCCGGCGCTCGACGTGCCGTACTGCCACCACGAGCGCTGGGACGGCGGCGGCTACCCGCGCGGCCTGGCCGGCGAGGACATCCCCCTCGCCGCCCGCATCTTCGCGGTCGTCGACGTGTTCGACGCCCTCACCAGCGACCGCCCCTACCGCCCGGCCTGGCCGCGCGAGCGGGCGCTCGCCTACATCCGCGCCGAGTCCGGCCGGCACTTCGACCCCGCCGTGGTGACGGCGTTCTTCGAGGTCGTCGGGGAGGACTGAGCGGCGTTCGTATCTGCGGAGTTGGCTTATGCTGGCCCGCATGATGCGGATGACGCGGGTGACGCGCAGCCTGCTGTGGGCGCTGGTGCTGGTGGCGGCGGGGGTCGTGGCGTACGGACTCGGCCTGCTGTTGCACCCGGCGCCGCCGCTGGCGGGACAGTCGTTACAGGATCCGCCCGACGTCGCCGGCGTCCGTCTCGTCGACGGTGCAGGCGAGCCGGTATCGCTGGCCGCGTACCGGGGCAAGGTGCTGCTCGTGTACTTCGGCTATACCCGCTGCGCCGACACCTGCCCGCTCACCATGCAGGAGCTGGCCAAGGCCTACCACGACGCCGGCGCGCCAGGCGATGTGCAGGTGGCGATGATCACCGTCGACCCGGGCCACGACACGCCCGCCGTGCTCGATCCCTGGGTCAAGCAGTTCGATCCGAGCTTCATCGGGCTCACCGGCTCGGCCGAGCAGATCGCCGCTGCCGCCAAGGCCTTCATGATCGGCTACAGCACCGGCGGCGAGCCGAGCGACCACACGGCCGTCGTCGAGGTCGTCGGGCGCGACTCGCACATCCTCTACATCTACGGTCAGGGAGAGATCGTCAAGCTCGGCGACGACCTGCCGCGGCTGCTGGCAGCACGAGCAGGTTGAACCCACGACCGCGCGCTCGCTGCCGCACTGTGCGGGCCGGCGCGATGCGCCTCTAGGTCAGGTCAGGGAGATGCGCTGCGCGAACTCGATCAGCGGTTCGCGCCGGAACCGGTAGGTCCCGCGCGTGCCCTCGAGCAGGCCGAGCTGGCGCAACTCGCCGAGCGTCGCCGTGGTCGTCTCGCGGGCGGCGCCGATCATGGCGGCGAGGTTCTCGTGTGTCAGGGGCAGAGTGATGCGCACCATGCCGCCTTCCGAGATCTGGCCGAAACGCTCGCCGAGGCGCAGCAGGGTGCGCGCCAGGCGCGCGGCGACGGGCAACTCGCCGTCCTCCAGGGCGTCGGTCATGCGGGTGAGCTGGTCGCCGGCGGCCCGGAACAGGGCCGGCTCGAAGGCGGACGCCTCCTGGCGCGGCACCACCG
>CAZTTB010000267.1:0-2425 GCA_964616005.1 uncultured bacterium
TCGGGCCGATCCTGGCCGGCATCCTGGGCATCGCGGCCACCAGCGGCGGCGGGGCCCAGGGCGGGCTCCTGCTGTTCGCCTACTCGCTGGGCTTCTCGCTGCCGTTCCTGGCGCTGTCGCAACTGTTGCCGGCGACCCGCGGGCTGCGACGCTACTCCGGCGTGCTGGAGAAGGTCGGCGCGGTCCTCCTCATCGCGGTGGGGGTGTTGCTGCTCTCCGGCGCGCTGAACGCCCTGTCGCCCTACCTCTCCAACCTGGGCAGCGCCGAGAACGCGGTGCTGGGACCGGTGGGTGCGCCCACGCTGGCGCTCGCCTTCGCAGCCGGCGCGTTGTCGTTCCTCTCCCCCTGTGTGCTGCCCATCCTGCCGTCGTTCCTGGCCTACCTCAGCGGCATGAACCTGGCTCCGTTACTCACGCCCCAGAATCACTAGACCCGGCATCTGCCGGGGCCGGCCCGGACCCCGGCCCCGTGAGCCACGGCCGCCCCGCTACGACGCCGCCTTCTCCTGCTGGCGCTCGGACACGACCCGTTCGGCGACCTGGGCCGGAACCACGTCGTAGTGGTCGAACTTGAGGGAGAACACGCCCCGACCCCCGGTCATCGAGCGCAGGTCCGGCGAGTAGCTCAGGATCTCGGCCATCGGCACGTGAGCGCTGACCACGCTCACCGAGCCTTCGGTGTCCATGCCAAGGATGCGCCCGCGACGGGTGTTCAGGTCGGAGATGACGTCGCCGGTGTAACGGTCGGGGACCCGCACCTTCAGTAGCGCCACGGGCTCGAGCAGCACGGGCTTGGCCTGTTGCATGGCCTCCTTGAAGGCCTGGGCCGCCGCGATCTGGAAGGCGATGTCCTTGGAGTCGACGGGGTGGTCCTTGCCGTCGTACACCTCGACCATCACGTCCTGCACCGGGAACATGCCCAGCACCCCGGACTCCAGGGCGCTCTTGACCCCCTTCTCGCAGCTCGGATGGAACTGCGTGGGGATGGAGCCGCCGACGACCTTCCAGTTGAACTGGAAGCCCTCGCCTCGCGCCAGCGGAGCGACCCGCAGCGCCACCTCGGCGAACTGGCCGGCGCCGCCGGTCTGCTTCTTGTGGCGGTAGCGGGCATCGCCGGTGCCGCCGATGGTCTCGCGGTAGGCGACCGCGGGGGGCCGGGTCTCGACCTCGACCCCGAACCGGTCCTTCAGGGCGTTGACGGCGATCTCGAGATGCACGTGGCCCATCCCCCACAGCACCGTCTCGTGGGTGTCGGCGTTGCGCTCGAGCAGCAGGGTCGGATCGGCGTCGAGGATCTTGTGGAGCCCGTCGGACATCTTGTCCTCGTCGCCGCGCGACTTGGGCGTCAGCGCCAGCGCCATGACGGGCGAGGGGAAGCGGATCGGCGCGAGCTGGAACACGTGGGACGGATCGCACAGCGTGTCGCCGGTCTTGATCTCGTCGACCTTGGTGATGGCACCGATCATGCCCGCGCCGAGCTCCTTGACCTCGCTGAGGTCCTTGCCGTTGGGCACGTACAGGTGCGACACCCGGATGTCGGCGTCGTGGTTCGGATCGTGGATGTTCGCGCCCGACTTGATGCTGCCGGACAGCACGCGCATCAGCGAGACCTTGCCGAGGTAGGGGTCGACCACCGTCTTGAAGACGCGGGCGCCGAACGGGTGCCCCTCGCCGAGCTCCGGAGACTCACCCTTCTCGACGGTCAGCGGCCGGTGATCCTGCACGTGGCGCACGCCGTGCACCATGAAGTCCATCAGCAGGCTGACCCCCATGACGCGCGTGGCCGAGGTGAGGAGCACCGGCGTGAGCTCACCGGCGCGGACCGCCTCGTCGAAGGCGCGCATGAGGGCGTCCGCGTCGAGGTCGGCGTCCTCCAGGTACTGCATCATCAGCTCGTCGTCGGTCTCGACGATGGCCTCGATGAGGCGGTCACGGTACTCCATCGCCACGCCGGCCACCTCGTCGGGGACCGGTACCTCCTGCGGCTCGCCCTCGGGCCAGACGTAGGCCTTCATGGTGAGCAGGTCGACGATGCCTCGGAAGTCCTCGGCCTGGCCGATGGGGACCTGGATGGCCGCGATGTTGCCCTGCAGGGTGGCCTCGATGTCGGCCATGGTACGGAAGAAGTCGGCGTTCTCGCGATCCATCTTGTTGATGACGAACAGGCTCGAGAGCTCGCGCTCTACGCTCGAGGACCATACCCGCTCGGTCCCGACCGCTACGCCCGAGACCGCCGACACCACCACCAGCGCAGCATCGGCCGCCGACTGGGCGCCGCGGATCTCGCCGGTGAAGTCGGCGTAGCCGGGCGTGTCCAGGACGTTGAAGGTCTCGCCCTTCCAGGTGAACGGGTGGATCGAGGTGTAGATGGAGATCTTGCGGCGCTTCTCCTCGGGAGTATGGTCGGAGACCGTACTCCCGTCTT
>CAZTTB010000268.1:0-2423 GCA_964616005.1 uncultured bacterium
GTCCGGTCACGGCTGCGGCAATCACTCCCAGCGCTCCCTTCTAGCTGAGAAGCTCGGCGACGTCGACCATCCTGCCCTCGCGACTCGAGCGGACCGCGGCCAGCATCACCGCGACGTTGCGGGTCGCCACCTGGGCGTCGACCTCGGCGGCGGTCTCCCCGCGCACCGTCCGCGCGAACTCCTCCACCTCGTCGCGCAGGTGGTCGACGCGCGGCACCTCCACCGCGACATCGGTGAGCTCGAAGTCGTCGGGATCGTCGGTGGCGCGCGCGAAGGCCCGCTTGGTCAACGTCGAATGTTCGTCGGTCACGTCCGAGTTGCTCCACCAACTGAAGTCGAGCTGGTAGAACAGGTCGGCCGTAGTGCCGTAGACGTTGATGGAGAAGACGCCCGGACAGGCCCAGTTCGTCCCCAGGTAGGCCATCTGGCCGCTCTCGAACTCCAGCAGCGTGACGTTGACCGTGTCGTTCTCGACCCGGGTGTACATGGGCTTGCCGAAGGTGGCGACGCGCCTCACCGGGCCGAGCAGGTATTGCAGGTTGTCGATCTGATGGATACCGAGCTGCGTCAGCGGACCGCCAGGAGCCTTCTCGGGGTCGCCGCGCCAGTTCCCGGGTTCGATCTGCAGGCCGCGCTCGTTGGCGAACACCGCCTCGATGACCGAGACGTCCCCGATCTCGCCAGAATCCATCAGCGCCTTGATCTTCCGCAGGCCGCCCAGGCGCCGGGCGGAGTGCCCGCAGCTGAACACCACGCCCGCGGCCGCCACCGCACGCTCGATGCGGCGCGCGTCGACGAGCGAGACCGCGATGGGCTTCTCCACGAAGGCGTGCTTGCCGGCTGCCGCCGCCTGCTCGATGACGTCGGCGTGGTGGTCGTTCGGTACGGTCACCACCACGCCCTCGACATCGTCGCGCGCGAGCAGCGCTTCGAGGCTGCCATCCTGAGCGCAGCCGTAGCGATCCGCGAAGGCGTCGCGCTTGCCCTGCGAGCGGCTGAAGCAGCTCACCAGCTCGACCTCGCTGCTACGGGTGTAGGCGTCCGCCAGCACGTTGGCCCAGCGCCCCAGCCCCACGGCGGCCACGCGCACGGGCCGGCTCATCGCGGCTCCCCGGCTCCGGGGGTCGAGGCTCCCTGCATCCTCACGCGCTCCGGTAGAGCTTGGTGAGCACGAACTCGCGATGCCCGAGGGCCTCGGCGCAGGTGCGGCGGCCGCGGACGGTCCGCTCCACCACCGTCATGAGCTGCTCGCCCGCGCCTTCCACGTCGATCTCCCGGCGCAGCAGCCCGCTGACGTCGAGGTCGATGTGCTCGGTCATGGTCCCGGCGGTGATGGGATTGCCCGTCAGCTTGATCACCGGCTCGATGGGGTTGCCCACGATGTTGCCCTGGCCGGTCGGGAACAGGTGGATCACGGCGCCGGCGGCGGCCATGAGGGTGATGCACTCGGCGGCCGCCGAGGAGGTGTCCATGAAGTTCAGGCCCTTGCGGCTCGGCGCCACGGCCGGCTCGAGCACGTCGACCACCGGCTTGGTGCCGGTCTTCTCGATGTTGCCGAGCGCCTTCTCCTCGATGGTGCTGAGACCCCCACGGATGTTGCCCTGGGTAGGCTGCGAACCCATCAGATCGGCGTCCTGCTCGTCGATCATGCGGATGTAGGCGTCGTAGGTCTCCTGGAAGCGCAGGCGCACATCGTCGTCGATGCAGCGCTCGGCGATGAGGTGCTCGCCGCCGGTGAGCTCGGACGTCTCACCGAACAGCACCGTGCCGCCGGCCTCGACCACCTTGTCGACCACCTGCGCCACCGTGGGGCACGATGCCAGACCCGTGGTGGTATCGCTCTCGCCGCACTTGATGCTGAGCGTGATCTCACCCAGGCCGATCGGCACGCGGGGGATCTCGCCGGCCTCCTGGACGAAGCGCTGCGCGGCGCGCGCCGCGACCTTGATGGTCTCCAGGTCACCGTGCCGTTCGATGGAGAAGCCCTGCACCGGGGTGCCCTGCGCGCGGATGCCCTCGACGACGAGCTCGGTCCAGTTGGGTTCGATGCCGATCACGATGGCCGCGGCCACGTTGGGGTTGGAGCCGGTGCCGATCAGGGTCCGGAAGTGGAGTTCCAGGTCCGCGCCGAACTGCAGCCGTCCGTACGGGTGCGGGATGGCCAGCGCTTCGGGAACGAGTCGCGCCACCCCTTCGGCGGCTGCGTTGGAGATGTCGTCGACGGGGATGACGACCACGTGGTTGCGGATGCCGACGCGGCCGTTGGCCCGCCTGTAGCCGGTGAGTTCCGATGCCATGGTGCTCCCTCTCCTACCAGCGCGCCGAACGGATGTTGTGGGTGTGGACGTAGTCGCCGACCTCGATGTCGCCCGTGGCGATGCCGACGCGCGTGCCGTACTCGGTGACCTCGTCGCCGCGCTTCA
>CAZTTB010000269.1:0-2402 GCA_964616005.1 uncultured bacterium
TAACAAGGTAACTGTACCGGAAGGTGCGGTTGGATCACCTCCTTTCTAAGGAGTTCTGCCGGCGCCCTCGGGCGTTCGGCTACGACGGGGTCCTTGCAACCGGATTGTTGGAGTTCTTGACGGACGTCCTTCGGGGCGTCCGTCTTTCTTTTGTCCTCCGGGTGACGCCCGCGCGGTTGTGGCGCGGGCGTCACCTTGCGTGCTCACAGGAGCCGGCCGCCCGTGATCAGGCCGACGGCGTTGAAGTGGGCGCCCCCCGCGAACACCACCGTGCTCATCAGCTGCGTCTGGAACAGGTCGAGGACGGCGCTCCGCGCGCTCAGTGTGTAGGCGAGGACGAACGGGGCCACGCCGACCGGCAGCGGCCCGATGGCCCGTGACCCGGCGAGGAACGCCTGGGGTGCGCGGTGGTCCGGGTCGAGGATGCTTGAGTCGTGGTCCTGCACACTGTTCTGCACACTGTCTTGCTCGCTGTCCCCGGGTGCTTCAAGACGACATCCGCGCCAGGCGGACCAGACGCGTGAGCGGCAGCCGGGGCAGCATCGTCCAGGCGCGGCGGTGCCTTCGGGCGACGTCCTCGGTGCGCCGCAGCATCTCGTCCAGCAGCGGCCGCGGCAGGTTGAGTGCGGGCGTCAGGCGTACGGTCCGGAAACTGTTCAGGGACACGCAGGCATGGACGCCTCCGAGATGCAACGCACGCAGCCCGAGGACCCCGGCGAGTTGCTGCAGGGTCGCGTCGTCGAACGGGAGCAAACGCCGGGTCCCGAAGGGGAGCTCACCGATGACGGGGCGCAGCTTGATGCCGAAGAGCATGCCTGCGCCGCGCACCTCCTCGATGAAGTTGGGGTAGCGCGTCTGGATGGCGCGCAGCCGCTCGAGGGCGTAGCGGCCGTCTTCGCGCGCCTTGCTCACGAGGCCTTCCTCGCGGAGGATCTCGAGCGAGCGCAGGCCTACCGCCATCGCCAGCGAGCCGCCGGCGAAGGTGGACGAGTGGTTCTTGCTGCCGAAGCCCGCAAGCATCGCCCGGAAGATCTCGTTGCGGGCGATGGTCGCGCCCACCGGAACGAGGCCTCCGCCGAGCGGTTTGGCCAGCGTCACGATATCGGGCTCGAGTCCGGCGTCGATGCTGGCGAACCATGCACCGGTCCGACCCAGACCGGTCTGGATCTCGTCGGCGACGACCAGCACCCCGTGCCGGCGCGCTGCCTCACCGAGGCCCGCCAGGAAGCCTTCCGGAGGCGTGATGACCCCGCCCTCGCCCTGCACCGGCTCCACCACGATGGCGGCGACGTCCTTGCCGTACCGGCGCAGCGCGGCCTCCAACGCCTCGAGGTCCCCGAACGGGAGGGTGATCGTCTTCGGCGTCAGGGGGAGGAAGGGCGTCTGGTAGTCGCTGTTGGGGGTGAGCGCCAGGGCGCCGTGGGTCTTGCCGTGGTAACCGGCAGTGAAGTTGATGAACTGATGGGTTCCCGGCCGCGCCGCCCGAGCCATCTTGATGGCGGCCTCGATCGCCTCGGCGCCGCTGTTCGCGAACACGACGCGGCTGTCGGCGTGGCTGGGGGCGAAGTGCGCCAGCAGCGCCACCAGGTTCGCCTCGAGGGCGGCGCGCCAGCTGGCGGCCGACTGTTGCGGCAGCGCCAGCTCACGCGAACGTTCGGTGAAGGCGCGAACGAAGTCCAGCAGCGGAGGGTAGCTCTCGCCGAAGGGCAGCGCTGCGTACCCGGCGGCGTGGATCAGGTGCCGGCCCTTCTCGTCGCGGAGTTCCCACGGGGTCTCGACGCGCAGCGGCCCGCCGACGCCCAGGGTCTGAAGGATGGTGATGAGGTCGCCGTTGCCGTAGCGCGTCTCGAGCGCGACGGTGGCGCTTGCGTCGAGGCCAGCCAGCAGATCGGTCGTGCCGTACGGCAGGACGGGATCGGCGACGTCGTCTCGGCGGGCGAGGGTCATTGCAGCGGCTTGCTCGTCTTGTTGCCGGCGCTGTCCTCCACCACCACGGCGCCGCCCTTCTGGGTCGGCACGTCCACCGAGAACGGAACGTCCGGTCCGGGCGTGAAGGCCAGCGGCTGGCCGTTGATGGTGATGCTCGCCACCCGGTTGTTGTCCTTGGCCTCGCCCTCGACATGGGTCTGGCCGCCGCCGGCCGAGGCGACCTTGGTGAGCTGGACGGTCGGCGGGGTGTTGTCGATGGTCAGGTGATAGTCCAGCGTCGAGGTCCGGCCGTTGACGTCGGCCACGACGATGTGGGTCGTGACCTCCCCGTCCTGGAGGCCGCCGACGGTGAAGCGGAAGCGCACCAGGCGCTTCCCGCGCTCCCCGGTGTAGGCGGCGTTCTGGAGCACGTCCGTGCCGTTGATCTTGATCGAGGCCACGCCGAAGTCGTCCATGGCGTAGCCGGTGATGGT
>CAZTTB010000270.1:0-2402 GCA_964616005.1 uncultured bacterium
GTGGAACACGAGGCCGGTCCAGGCGGTGAGCACCACGAACAGCAGGATCAGCCCGACCTGGAGGTGGATGCGAGGGCGTTCACTCGTCGCCGCCGGGGCCGGCGGCGCGGGCCGCGTGAGCAGCACGGTCACCAGGCTCAGCGGCATGTAGATGCCAACCAGGATCAGGCTGCCGAACGGGAAGCCCTGGCCCGACAGCACGAGGGTCAGGGCCGCGGCCAGCCAGGCCGCGGTGAACAGCCAGGCGGCGCGCGACCCCGAAACGTAGGCCAGGGTGTGGCTCAGCTTGGCGCGAACGCCGAGCGACTCGCCGCCCCCCGCTTGGCGCGTGATGGCGACGGTGTGTCCGGTGGTCATGGCAGCTGCCCACATGCCGGGTCGGAACCCGGGCTCGCGAAGCTCACGTGCTGGGCACTCTCGAGGTTGATCACCTCACCCGTGCTCGCGCTGCCGCTATAGCAGCCGGCCGGCAGTGCCTGACCGTTGGCGGTGACGTCACCGGCCTCGAAGCGCAGCACGACCTGCGCGTCGCGGGTGAACGTCCACGTCGCGCTCAGGTTGGCAGCGTCGAGCGTGTACTGGTCGCCGAGCGAGTTCTGGAACAGCCCGACGGCCCAGACGCCGCTGCCCTCAAACGGCGCTGACGTCGAGCCAACGGCGGCAACGGCTACGGCGAGAACGAGCGCGACCATGACACCGAGGACCGCCACGACGGCCTTCATATGGAACCTTCCTTCCGTTCTTTCGCGATTGGGTGCTGATCGTCGGGTGAAGCCGCTCGATTGAACGTCCCCGTTCGACCGACCCCGCGCGTTTCTTGGCGCGTACGCTGTGCGGTAGGCCGTACACTGTGCGCTCTTGACAGACCAGAACGTAGCACGTACAGTGTGCGGTGTCAAGACAGTGTTCGGATGAGGAAGCGGTGTTCGGAGTAGCGAAGGGTTGCGCGTGATGGCGAACGTTCCCAAAGAGGCGCTGGATCTACCGTGGTGGCCCAAGCCAGCCGCCCGGACCGTCCAGCGCGAGCCGCTGTCACGCGACCAGATCGTGGCCGCGGCGGTGCGGTTCATCGACGCCGAGGGGCTCGAGGCGCTCTCGATGCGTCGGTTGGGCCAAACGTTGGACGCCGGCGCAACATCGCTCTACACCCACGTGCGCAGCAAGGACGAGCTCCTGGCGCTGGTCAACGACCTGATCGCCGGTGAAATCCTCGGGGAAACCAAGCTCGACCGGGACGCGCCCTGGCGGGAGCAGGCGGCCGAGTGTGCCCGCGCCGTTCGGAGGGTCCTCGTCCAGCGCCATCCGCATGCCGCAGCGCTCTTTGCTCGGTCTAGCGCCGGACCCAATGCCCTTGGCGTGGTGGAGGCGCTACTCAGCGTCCTGCGGCCCGCCGGCTTTGAGGGCAAGACGCTGCTCCTTGCCTACGGCGCCGTCCTCAATCACGGCTACAGCTATGCGGCCTCCGAGGCGGCTGCCGTCGTCGCTTCGCCCGATGCCGGGAGGGAGCAGGCCCGTGAGATGGCGCAGGCCCTGGGGACGTCGCTTCCGGCCGATCGCTTTCCTAATCTCGTGGCGGCGGCGCCGGCGATGGCCACCCTGACGCCGGACGAGCAGTTCGAGTTCGGCCTGCAGCGGCTGCTGGACGGGCTCGAGGCGCTGCTCGCGCGCCAGCCGTTCATCGCCAGCACGTGAAGGGCAGTCTGCGAGGAATGACGGGGCACCTTCGGTCGAAGAATTCCCAACGGGGGCGAGGGGCTGCGCGTCGAGTGCCGCGTCCAGGAAGTTGTACTCACAGCCGCTGTCGCGGATAGCATGCGACTCATGAAGCCGGCACGCGTCTGTCTGGCTGGCGTCCTTGCCTCGGCCGCCGCGTACATGCTCTACCTCCGGAGTGACGCCCACCGCCACGGCAACCGCCTCTTCTACCGGGATGGACGGCCGAATGCCGCTGGGCGGGCGGTGGGGCGCGTCTATGCGGTTGCCAGCGGCCTCGGCTTAGGCCCAACGTGGGCGGTCGCGCTTGAAACGGTCGGTCGTCGAAGCGGCCGGGTCAGTGCCGTCCCGTTGGTGGTTGGCGAGCACCGCGGGCAACGCTACCTGGTATCGATGCTTGGCGAAAAGTCGCCGTGGGTTCACAACGTGCGTGCCGCCGGGGGTCACGCGGTGATCGGCCATGGTCGACGCCGGGAGGTACGCCTGGCCGAGGTGCCGCCAACCGAGCGCGCGCCGGTGCTCAAGGCCTATCTCGCTCGCGCCATCGGCGCTCGGCCCCACATCCCGGTTGATCCCGACGCGCCGGTCAGTGCGTTCGAGGCAATCGCCGAGCAGTACCCGGTCTTCCGCATCGAGGACTAGACGAGCCGTCGGCCGATGACGTCACGCTGACCAGCGTCGCCGTGATC
>CAZTTB010000271.1:0-2398 GCA_964616005.1 uncultured bacterium
TGGACGCCCGGGGACAAGGTGATGGTCCCGCCCCCGACCACCCAGGACGGCGCCCAGGCGCGCCTCGAAGAGGGCTTCGAGTGCGCTGACTGGTACTTCTGCAAACGGGAGTTGCCGTCGTCGAAGTGAGCGCCGGACCCTAGGAGGCGCCTACGGTCGAGCGCCTGGGGTCGAAGCCGACGGGCCTGCGGTCTCGCCGCAGGCCCGTCGGCCTTCCGGGCGCGTCGGTCTTGGGCGGCGGCTCAAGGGAAGGGCCGGGCCGAAGTCCAGCGGACCGCCCCGGCGTCGACCCGACCGGACAGCAACGTCCAGCCGTCCGCTGTCGGGGACGGAGGTGTGAGCCCCGCCGGAAGGGTCGCCCAGGCGCCGTCCACGGCGCGCAGCAGGGCCAACGGCGCACGGTCCTGGACCGTGCGCCGGATCGTCAGCGCTTCGGCGTCGGCATCCGGTGCGGTGCCCTCGAACCATGCCTCCACCCAGCCCGCGCCCAACCCCAGGGGCGCGGCCGGGCCGAGGTAGTAGCTGAAGTAGGCGGGCTGCGCCACCTCGAACTGACTGACGCGGAAGGTCTCACCTTCCCAGGCGCCTTCCAAGCGCAGCCACATGCCGGGCGCGAGGTAGTTCGACCAGGGGGTCGGTACGTCGACGCGGCCCCCGTCGATCACCAGCGTGCCTCCGGAGGCGTAGCGCAGCGCTGCCACCAGCACGTGTGGGTCCTCCACCGCCGGTCGCGGGCGCGCTTCCTGGCTCGGCGGCTGGCCTCCGCCCCCGCGCTCGGAGCCGCCCGACGGTCGTCCCTCGCCGTTGCCCCCGCCCTGGGCACTGGCCGGAGCCATCGTCGCCAGGGCCATCAGCGCCACCAGGGACCCTCGCAGCAACGTTGCTGCCCAGCGGGGGGTGGGACCCATGTCAGCCTCCCTTCGGCAGCACCATGGCTGCCTCGAAACCGTGTGGGTCGCGGTTGCGGAGCTCGAGCCGCCCCCCCATCCCCTCCGCCACCTGACGCGCGTAGGCGAGCCCCAGGCCGATCCCGTCCGGGCCCCGGGCGTACCGCCGGAAGGGGACCCCCAGTCCCTCGAGGACGTTCTCGGGCACCCCCGGACCGTCGTCGGTCACGGCCAGCCGCACCTGGCCGCCGGCGCCGGCTTCGCAGGCCATGCCGACCGGCCCGGCGCTGTAACGCAGGGCGTTGTCCAACAGGTTTCGCACCGCGCCCTCCAACGCGACGCGCGGGCCGCGGACGGTGCCCGCATCCGCCCGCAGCTGAACGCGGGCGCGGGCGTCGGGCTCGAGCGTCTGCATGGCGGCTCTCGCCAGCCCCTCGAGCGCCACCGACTCGGTGGGGCCGTGCGTCCGCGTCAGCGTCAGCAGGCCGTCCAGCGTGCGTTCCAAGCGCTCGGCGTTGCGCTCGGTCACCGGCAGCAGCTCGTCCGGGTCGAGTGCGCCGCGCCGGACCGCGTCGGCGGTGGCGCGCAGGTTGGCGACCGGCGTGCGGAGCTCGTGCGAGACGTAGCGCGTGAAGCTGCGCTCGCGCTCGAGCGCGCGTCGCACGTTGTGGGTCATGGCGTTGAAGCTGCGGGCGAGCCGTCCGAACTCGTCCTCCCGGTCGATCTCCATCGGCTCCGGGAAGCGCTCGTGCGCGATCGCCTCGGTCGCGGCCTCCAGGCGGCCGAGCGGCCGCAGCAACTGGCGCCGCAGGAGCAGTGCCAGCAGCACGCCGAGGAGGACGTCGGCGGCGAGAGCGGCGGCGCTCGTGCGCAGGTACTCGCGTCGGGCCGCGGCGAGCTCGCTCGTGTCGAGTGCGACCTCCAGACGGGTGGCCGGGGACAACGGGACGGAGGCGCGCACCCAGCCCGCTTCCGCGGTGGGGAAGCGGCCGCCGCCCTCCAGCACGACGGAGTCGCCGGTCAGGACGCGGAAACGGCCCTCCTCTTCGGCCAGCACCGGAAGGCGTTCGGCGATGGGGACGGGCACGCTGCCGCTGAGGTCGAGCGTGCTGCCGACCAGCGCCGCGTAGCGATCGAGGTCGGCGGAGCGGTCGCGCTGCAGGGCCGTGCGGAAGCTCACGTAGCCGAGCACCCCCTGCACACTGGCGGCCGCGATGGCGAGACCGACCAGGCCGATCAGGAGTCGTTCACGGAACTCCAAGGCGGTACCCTCCCGGCAGCGTGCGGATGGCGTCCGGAGCCAGCTTGCTGCGGAGCCGGAACACGTAAGTCCTGACCACGTAGGCGCCGGACGAGGCGTTGGGGAAGTGGCGCTCGGCCAGCTCCTGAACCGGGTAGGCGCGTTCCGGGTGGAGGGCGAGCGTCTCCAGCAGCGAGAACTCGCGATCGCTGAGCTCGACCCCGGCGCCGTCCCAGCTCACCGTGCGCGCCCGGAAGTCGATCTGCAGCGG
>CAZTTB010000272.1:0-2386 GCA_964616005.1 uncultured bacterium
GGCGTCTTCAATCGGTTCTTCGCCCCGCACGCGGGGCAGGCGACGATGGCGTCGTTCATGCCCTCAGTCTAGTGGGCGCGGACGGTCCGCCGGGCGGAGTACCGCCGATCGTCGTCCCGATCCGGCAGGTCGGCGCCGGCCCGACCCCTCCCCGTGCCGCCCGCGACGTGCAAGGCTGGACACGTCATGATCCCCCCTCCGTCCGTCCATCGCCGGGGCGCCCGCTGATGGCGCGCCCACCGCTGCGGATCTCGGTCGACCTGCTACCGCGGGCCGACCTCGCTCCCGACGAGCTGGCCGGCGAAGTCGCCGTGGTCGTCGACGTGCTGCGCATGACGACCACCGCCACCGTGCTGGCGGAGCTGGGGTTGGCGAGCCTCGAGGTGATCGCCGACGTGGAGCTGGCGCGTGACCGCGCCCGCGCCATTGGGGCGCTGCTGCTCGGCGAGCGCAACGCGCGTGCTCTGCCCGGTTTCGACGGCGGGAACTCCCCGCTCGAGTTCACGGGCGTCGCGGTGTTCGGGCGCAGTGCGGTGCTGTGCACCACCAACGGCTCCGCCGCGGTGGCGGCGTGCGCCGGCGCCGCCCACGTGCTCCTGGGAAGCCTACGCAACGCCGGCGCCGTGGCGGAGCGGGCGCTCGAGCTGGCCCGAGGGAGCGTCCGGATCGTCTGTGCCGGCACGGCCGGAGCCGTCTCGCTGGACGACGTGGTGGCTGCCGGCCACATCGTGGCCGCCCTGGTCGAGCGCTGGCCCGACAGCGACCTAAGCGACACGGCGCTGCTCGCTCGCGCGACCGCCGGCAGCGACGAAGCCGCCGTGCTGTTGGCCACTTCCGGCCACGGCCGCACGCTGACGCGCGCCGGCTTCGCCGACGACCTCGCGGAGGCGGCGCGCATCGACGTCAGCGATCGTGTGCCGGAGCGCGTCGCGGGCTCCGCCGATCGCTTCGAAGTGCGTCCCGCGGGTGCGGCCGTAGAGTAGGTCGACCGCGCCGGGCACGGCCCGGCGTCGAAGGGGGTTGACGTGTACGGACACGAGGAGGTCTCGCGCTGGCCGCGCCGCGTCATGGTGGCCGCGCACGCGCTGATCACGCTCCTGGCGGGCTGGTTCCTGGTGGGCTCCGGCACCCTGGCGGTCGGCCGCCTGCTGGGCGTCGCCTGGGTCCCCGGCGACCCCGACCGTCGAGCCCTGCTCTTCGCCTTCGGCATCGTGTTGTTCCTGCGTATGAGCGGCACCGCCCTCGTCCTGTTGCAGCGCCGCTTCCGCTGGACCGAGATGGGCGCGGTCGTCGGCGGGGTAGCGCTGTACCAGCTCGGCTTCGCGCTGCTCGGGGTCGGGTCGCGCCAGCAACTGAGCGCCTGGGACGCCGTCGCCGCCCTGCTGTTCCTCGGCGGCGGGGCCTTGAACACGCTGTCGGAGTGGGCACGGTTGCGCTTCAAGGCACGCCCGGAGAACCGGGGCAGACTCTACACCCACGGGCCGTTCGCGCTGGTGCGCCACCCCAACTACCTGGGCGACTGCCTGTGGGGCGTCGGCTGGGCGCTGGCCACGCGCTCGCCCTGGTCGATCCTGATCGTCGCCGTCGAGATCGCCGGCTTCGTGTTCGTGAACATCCCGCAGCTCTCGGCCTACCTCGAGCAACGCTACGGAGACGCCTACCGCGACTGGGCAGCGAAGACGGCGCGGCTGGTGCCGTGGTTGTACTGAGCCGCCGCGCTCGCACGACGTGCGCCAACCCCATGTGCGCTCACACCACCAGCGCCCCGTGCGCCGGCTCGAGCGTCGCGCTGAAGTGCCGCAGCACCGCCGGCGCCTGCGCCAACCGCACCCCGCGGATGCGATCCTTGCGCTCGTTGACGTAGGCCAGGACCTCGATCAGGTAATCGACGTGGCTCTGGGTGTAGGTGCGGCGCGGGAACGCCAGCCGCACCAGCTCCATCGGCGCAGGCTTCTCACTGCCGTCGGGCTGGCGGCCGAACATCACCGAGCCGATCTCGACCGAACGCACGCCGCCCTCCAGGTAGAGCACCAGCGACAGCGCCCAGGCCGGGAACTCGCTCTGCGGCACGTGCGGCAGCATGGCGCGGGCATCGATGTAGATGGCGTGCCCGCCCGGCGGCTGCACGATCGGCACCCCCATGGCCGTCAGTTTCTCGCCCAGGTACGCGATGCTGCGCAGCCGGTAGCGTAGGTAGGGCTCCTGCAGCGCCTCGTGGAAACCGATCGCCAGCGCCTCCAGGTCGTATCCGGCGAGGCCGCCGTAGGTCGGGAAGCCCTCGCTGAGGATGAGCAGGTTGCGCGCGGACTCGGCCAGGGTGTCGTCGTTCAGGGCCAGGAAGCCGCCGATGTTGGCCATGCCGTCCTTCTTGGCGCTCATGGTGGCG
>CAZTTB010000273.1:0-2383 GCA_964616005.1 uncultured bacterium
GCGGCGTGTTCAAGACCGACGCGCGCACCCGCCAGGAGTTCCTCGACGCCATCGGCTGAGGCCCGGCTCGCGCCTCAGAGCACGTGGCTCTCGAGCCAGCTGGCGACGCCGCCCTCTTCGGGGGAGCCGATGTGCTCCGCCGCGGCGGCGACCAGGTCGGGATGGGCGTCGCCCACCGCCACGCCGTGGCCCGCCCAGGTGACCATGGTGAAGTCGTTCATGCCGTCGCCGAAGGCGACGACGTCGCTTCGCGGGATGGCCGCGCGCTCGGCGATGAGGGCGAGCGCCGAGCCCTTGTCCGCGTGGGCGGGGAGGACCTCGAGGAAGCCGTCGCCCCACAGGTAGCGCAGCATGTCCGGGTGGCGCGCCGCCACCATGCGGTCGACCTCGCCGCTTCGTTCCTTCGAGTAGAACACCAGCTTGTCGGCGTCGAGCTCCATGCCGGTCCGGAAGCGGTCCACGCGCCGGCTGCGGGTGTGGGCCCAGCCCCAGCGGTCGTCGTCGGGGTCCCGCACCCAGAGCACGTCGTCGACGATGCAGCTGAACTCGACCCTGCCGTCGGTGAGATAGCTGCCGAGCAGACCGTCGACGTGCTCGCTCGCGATGCGCCGGCGGCGCAGCTCACGACCGCCCTCGCCCATCACCTGGCCGCCGTGGTTGACGCTGAAGGGGCCGGTGATGCCGAGCTGATCGAGGTAGGGCTTGGCGGCGGCGAGGGGGCGGCCGGTCAGCACCGTGACCAGGTGGCCGCGCTCGCGACTGTCGCGTACCGCCCGCTCGATCGTGTCGGGCAGGATGAAGTCGTCGGTGACGAGGGTCTTGTCGAGGTCGAAGGCGAGCAGCACGATGTGAGCTTACCTCACCATCCGGCGGGCCCGGGTCGCCGGCTCACGGTGCCTGCGGCGCCTGCCAAGGCGAGGCGTCCAGCAGGAAGGTCTGCAGCTCGCCGTTGCCCTCGCCGGCGTAGAGCGCGAGCTTCTTGCCGCGCCAGCGCGCAGCCAGGTTGCTGCTGAGCGGGGCGTCGAGCTCCAGCACCGCGACGGGCGTGCACCCGGCACCGTCGCACGCCACCAGGCGCACGCTCCGCAGGTCGAGCGTGGGCAGGGCGAGCACATCGACGGTGGCGCCGGCGGGCGGGGGGAGGAGCAGTCCCAGGTCCAGGTTGCGTGAGCCGAGCGTGTGGTTGGTCACGTCGAGGGCGAAGCGCGAGGCCAGCAAGTGCGTGCCTGCCTTCCGGAGCCGCTCCAGCGGTCCGCCGAGGTGGGGCGTCCGAACGGCGTAGGCGTGGTCGCCCGTGGCGGCGAAGAGGTTCAGCCAGCGGTCGCCCGCACCGATCGGCGGGGCGCTCGCCACCGGGACCAGCGCGTCCCCCTGCAGGGCGATCGCCTCCACCCCCGCACCCTCGTCGGGCGTGGAGCGCGTGATCAACATGCCGTATGCGCCCGCGGCGGCGAACGGTTGGACGCGGCGCTGCTCGATGACGGCGGGAGCCGCCAGCGTCAGCGTCGCGATGGGGGAGAGGTCGTCCTGGCGCAACAACGTCACCGCGGCCGCTTCGATCTCGTCGCCGAGCACGCCGTGGCGATAGCGCTGGGTGGGGTGCGAGAGCACCGCCACGCCGTTCCCTAGCGGGATCGGGTCGCCGTCGGGGAGGGCGTCCAGCGTGTGGCTGGCGATCGTCTTCAGATCGTGGGAGAGCAGCAGCACGGTGCGCGCGTCGGAGCTGAGCGCCACCACGCGGCCGCCGGACAGGCAGGCCGGGCGGCTGTGGGGGCTGACGGCGGGCCCGACGTCCGGCGGCGCCGCACCGAAGGCGCGCAGCCGGCCGTCGCCGTCGACGCCCAGGATCCGCCCGCCACACCACTGCAAGCTGTCGCCGCGCACCGAGCGGCCGACCACCGTGACGGCGCCGTCCGCGGCGTACAGCCGGACCTCGCCATCGCCCTGCAGGGTGGCCGCCCCCTGCGCCGTCGGGGTCACCCAGAGCACGGCGGCGGCGTGGGCGCGCGAGCCGATCCCGGCAGCGAGCGCGCCGGCGAGGAGCAGCGCGCACACCAACACGCCCGAGGCCCGACCCGTTCGCGCGCGCCGGCGCGGGGGCGCGTCGAGGTGGCCCGGAAGCATCGGCGGGAGTCGGGTCGTGCGCATCTCCCGACGGTAGCAGCCAGCCGTGGCGGCGACCGCTTCGCGGCGGACCGGAGCCGGGGCACCGCGGAGGTGTGGGATTCCAGTGTCGGGAACGGCGGGAATCGCGGGTGGGGTCGGTTGCGAGCGGTGATACAATCCCGTGGACATGGTTGTGAGCGTCTGCTCGGCCCCGGGAGGTAATTCATGTATCGAGGAAGAGAGGGTCAGTGGGCCTTCGTGCTCCACCGGATCACCG
>CAZTTB010000274.1:0-2376 GCA_964616005.1 uncultured bacterium
GCACCAGGAAGATGCCGCCGCCCAGACCGAGCAGCCCCCCGAGCGCGCCGGCCGCCGTACCTGACAGGAACAGACCCAGGAGCATCGCCACAGCGGACCAATCCTACCGTCGGCGCGGCGCAGGGGCAGCGATATCGCGGGCCCGTTCGTTCCATCGTTCGCAAGAGTCACGATGCCCTCATCCTTCATAGGGGTGGCGGGTCTAGCCTTGCCACGGTTGGCGTCGACGTCCGGAGCCGGACTCCGCCGCATTGCAGCCTCATGGAGGTATGCGCATGGCCCTTCCCATCCAGCTCCTTCCAGCGGTGCCACACGTGGTGTTCGGCATCTTCGACTTCGCTCTGCCCAACCTGGTGGCGTGGGGCCTGGTCGACATCGCGCTGCTGGCAGCGGCCTGGCTGCGTCTCCCCAGATGGCTCGAGGGCACCGAGGAGGGCGAGCCGTGAACCTCACTCGCCGTCTCCAGCGCACGCTTCAGCGCAACCTCACGCTGGAGGACGCCCTGCCGACCCGGATGCCGGTCTACGTCGATTCGGTGGCCTACCTCTTCGGTGCCGGAACGCTGATGGCGCTGGTCGAACTCGTTGCGACCGGCGTGGTGCTGACGGTCTTCGGGCCCGACTGGTATCACCATCGCCCCGTCGGACGCTTCGTCAACTCGCTCCATTTCTGGGGCGTGCAGGTCTTCTTCGCCTCGTTGGTGCTGCACATGGCCACCAAGTTCTTCATGGCGGCCTGGCGGGACGGGCGCTGGCCGACCTGGGCGGTCGGCATGGTCGCCTTCTTCGTGGCCCTGTTCGCAGGCTTGACCGGCTACCTGGCGCAGACCAACTTCGACTCGCAGTGGATCGCGGTCCAGTCCAAGGACGCCATCAACGCCGTAGGCGGCGGGAGCATCTTCAACCCCATGAATCTGGGCCAGGTCCTCACCCTGCACGTCGTGGTGCTCCCGCTCGTGATCGTGGGTCTGGTCGGCGTCCACCTGGTCCTCATCCGCCGTGACGGGCCGGTGCACCCGCTTCCGCGCTCCGGCGACGCGATGGACGGTGGCCGATGAGCGTGCGCTCCGAGCAGACGCTGCGCGGCGTGCCCACCAAGCCCTACGACCTGGTCCTGGAGGGCATCGTCGTGCTGCTCCTGGTGGTCGCGCTGGTGGTGGTCCTTGCAGCTCTCTTCGGATCCCCCGACTACCCCACCGTACGAGCGCAAGATGTGGCTCGCGACCAACCCGTGGCCCTGCTTCGGACCGCCGCCGGCTTCCTGGCGGGGACCAGCGATCTGCAGCACTACGGTCCTCCCTACACGGCCACGACCGGCGATGCCCAGCGCGTGCTCGGGGTGGCGCCCGCCGCGTGGTTCGGCGCGACCCATCCCATCCGGCCGGCCGAAGACCTGGTGCTCGCGCCGCTGCAACGGGCGGCCCAGCTCGACCCGAGCCTGGCGGCCCCACTCGCTCGGTTCCGCTCGGCGACCCCGGCGGAGCAGCAGTCCTGGGCTCGCGCCTACCTGAAGGCACTCGACCACGCGGTCGTGAAGGGAAGCCAGGTGAGCCTGCCTGCGGGTGACTACGGGCCGGTGACGGCTCTGATGGACGGCATGTTACGGCTCGGTCGATCGGGCTTGCTGGCAGGAGCGCTCGAGGCCGGACCTCGCCAGCCGTACGTGCTCGACACCACTCGGGCGCTGCTGTTCTTCCAGGGCGCGGTGGATCACTCGGCCGCGAAGTCCTTGAACATGCTGGGCGAGACCTGGGGGATCAGTCACGAGACCGGACCGTATCCGGGCGCCTGGTGGCTCTGGCCCTACACCTTCCTGTACCAGGTGCCGCCCATGGCGACGTCGTCCAACGGTGATCTCCTGGTCGTGCTCATCGTCCTGTTGGCGCTGGTGCTGCTACCGCTGTTCGCGCCCTTCGTGCCGCTCGTCAACCGCGTCCCGCGCTGGATACCGCTCTATCGGTGGATCTGGCGCAGCTGGTACGAGCGACCGGAAGGCCGTAAGCCACGGCGGACGTAGCCGACGACGGCGACGCGCCGCTCGCCGACAGCGACTCCCGACCCGATGTGGCGCCGAATCGCGGCCGGCGAGCATCACGGTCTCAACGAGCCCGAGTTCCGCCGCGCTCGGCCTCAGGTAGAGGGTGCTGCGCAGGGCACGATGTGGATCGTCGGTCTCGAGGATGAAGGGCGACCGTGTGCCGTCGACCCTTGCGATCGTCTGTGCGGTGAAGCGGGTCGACCCTGCCGGCACTGACTATCCTGGTGGCGGGGTGTCCTGTGCCGAGTCTGGTCGACCTCTTCGTTCGCATCGCCGGGCCGAACCCCGTCTGGCAGGGGTTGGCGGGGGGCCTGGTGATCACCTTCCTGAACCTGGTGG
>CAZTTB010000275.1:0-2373 GCA_964616005.1 uncultured bacterium
GGCTACGACGTCAAGCCCTACCTGGGCATGGCGCTCGGCAGCTTCGTGGTCACGCCCATGCAGCATGCCGCGGCGATCGCCGCCTTCGCCAACGGCGGCGTGTACACCGTGCCGTACTTCGTGAAGAAGGTGGTCGACGCGCGCGGCGACGTTCTCTATCAGGCGCACCCGCGTCGTACACGGGTGTGGAGCCCGCAAACGGCCTACATCGTTCTGGACATGATGCACGGCACCGTCAAGGACAGGCGGCCGTACTGGGCCCTGTCGTGGCGCGCGCAGGTGTCGGGCCGTTGGATCGCGGGAAAGACCGGCACCACGGACAGCGAGCGCGACATCTGGTTCGTCGGTCTCACGCCCGGCCTGGTCACGGCGGTGTGGATCGGCAACGACGACAACGCTCCCATGCCCAGACACATGGTGTACGCCGACGGCAGCCGACACCTGGTGACCAGCTCGCAGCAGCCCATCTACGCTTTCAACCGGTTCGTGCAGGGGGCGCTGGAGGGGCACTCCACGGATCCGAACGGCTTCCCGGTGCCGGCGGGCATCGTCTTCCGCCGGATCGACCTGAAGACGGGCGCCACGGATCCGGCGGGTACCAGGGCCGCGTTCGAGGCCGGCCCGACGCTGACGGGTCGTTCGCTGCTGGGCGGCGGGGGGCTGCGTGTCGCCATCGACACCTCTACCGGACTGCGTGCCACCGCGGCCACGCCGCCCGACCGCATCCGCGTGGTCTCGGTCGATCCGAAGAACGTCGGACAACTCTTCCCGGCCGGAGCCGCGTCGGCGTCCTCGCTTCCCGCGAGCACCGGTTCGGCACCCTCGCCTCCCGCGAGCACCGGCTCTGCCGCCGCTGGGGGACACTAGCGGGACATTCGACTCTGCGGCGGCCCGGACGGCCGTGGTGTGCTCGGGCCGTGGATACCCGAGCCACTGGATCGGGATTGAGGACCCCGGGCCGCGCGCGGCGGGCAGCCCGCACACGCCACAGCAGGGGTCGCAGCGGGCGCCCGTCGTGGCGCTGACGCCGCCGCCGGCCGGGCGCCGCCGCGCCCGGCCGGGACGCCTGGCGGTGTTGCTGGCCGTCATGGGTCCCGGGCTGGTGGTCATGCTGGCGGACACCGATGCGGGCAGCATCGTGACCGCGGCGCAGTCCGGCGCGGCCTGGGGGTACGACCTGTTGTGGCTACAAGTCGCCCTCGTGCCCATCCTGTTCGTCGTCCAGGAGCTGACGGTGCGTCTCGGCACCGTCACCGGCCAGGGGCACGGCGAACTCATCCGGCGCTACTTCGGGAAGCGCTGGGCGTGGTTCTCGGTCGGGACGCTGGCCCTAGCCGGCGTGGGCGCTCTGTGCACCGAGTTCGTGGGCGTGGCCGGCGCCGGCGAGGTGTTCGGCGTTCCCCCCTACCTCAGCGTCGGTACCGCTGTGGCCGGCTTGGCGATCATCGCGGCACGCGGCGGCTACCGGCGGGTCGAGCTCGTCGCCGGCGCCGTCGGCAGCCTGGAGTTCCTGTACGTGGTGGTGGCCTGGCACGCGCACCCGTCGCCGAGCCTGTTCCTGAGCGATCTGCAGCAGCTGCCGTGGAGCCACGGCCCCTACCTCTACCTCATCGCCGCCAACATCGGCGCCGTCATCATGCCCTGGATGATCTTCTATCAGCAGTCCGCGGTGGTGGAGAAGGGGCTCACCGCGAAGGACCTGCCGGCGGCCCGCATCGACACCGCCGTCGGGGCCGTGCTCACGCAGGTCATCATGGCGGCGGTGTTGGTGAGCACCGCCGCCACCCTCCACACGGGCGGCTCCGCGGCCGGTTCGGCCCTGGGCACCGTGCCGGAGATCGCCGGCGCGCTGACGCCGCTGCTCGGTCCGACCTACGGCACGGCGCTGTTCGCACTCGGCATGCTCGGCGCCTCGCTGGTGGCCGCGCTGGTGGTGTCACTGGCCGTGGCCTGGGGGTTGGGCGAGGTCGCCGGCTACCGTCACTCGCTGGCGCACTCCGCCGGCGAGGCGCCCTGGTTCTACGGCATCTACCTGGTCGCCATCGTCGGCAGCGCCGCCGTGGTGCTGTCCGGGGTGAACCTGGTGCGACTCAGCATCGGCGTGCAGGTGATGAACGCCATGCTGCTGCCGGTCGTGCTGGGCTTCCTGTTCCTGCTGGCGCGCCGCGCCCTGCCGGCGGAGCACCGCTTGCGCGGGGTTCCGGCGTTGACGGTCGCCGCCGTGCTGCTGCTCACGACGGCCTTCGGGGTGGTGAGCGCCGGGCTCGCGTTGTGAGCCGCAGCACGTGAAGTCGCCGGCGGCAGCTGTTCGTGCGGCGCGGGGCCGACGTGATGCTCGACGAGCACACCTGGCACGCCGCGTCCAGCGAGATG
>CAZTTB010000276.1:0-2363 GCA_964616005.1 uncultured bacterium
GTGCGCCTTGCCGAAGAACGGCAGCATGTGGTGCTCGCACAACGAGTAGAACTCGATGTCCTTCACCACCACCATGTCGGAGGCCTCGGCGCGGAACAGCGCGCCGTTGATGATCCGATCCACCGACGCCTCGTAGCCGCTCATCAGGAAGCGGAGCGAGCGCTCGACGCGCTGCGGGGTGCGGACCATCCCCTCGCGGGTGACGTCCTCCCCGAGCGAGGTGAGCAGCTCGGCGACGAGGTGGTCGAGCTGGGTCTCGCCGACCTCGTCGAACTCGGGCTCGGCGGGATGGATGAGGTGGGAGGAGCTCCGCACGTTGACCTCCGTGGCTGCGACCGGCTGGCGTTCGTCCCGCCCGGCGGAGGACCGCTCGATGGCGCCCCGCTCGGGCGCAGCGGGTTGGAGCGCAGCTTCCATTGTAGTCGCAGCAGGGGCGCGCTCCCGCGCCGGCACGACCTTCGGTTCGGACGACCGACCCATGGCCTCTTCCTTCCGGAGCGTGGCCGCTTCCCGACACGGGCCGCGGCCACGCCACCTGCGGCAATCCTAGGTGCGGGCCCGGATGCGTGACCGTATCGCAACCGACGGTCCGGGCGAGGGCGGCCGCCGAGGCTCGAGCTACACTTCTCGAATGCGCCTCGAGCAACGGGACAGCTACCTGCGCCGCTTCCGCAGCCGCGTCCGCGAGGTGGAGGACCTCGGCGGCGGCGCCTGGGTGACGCTCGAGACGAGCGCCTTCTACCCGACCTCCGGCGGCCAGCCCCACGACACCGGCCGGCTCGGGGGCGTGCCCGTCATCGACGTGACGAAGCGTGGCCACGAGGTCTGGCACCGGCTCGAGGGCCCCGCGCCGCGACCCGGTGAGGAGGTCGAGGGCGTCCTCGACTGGGAGCGCCGCTACCGCCACATGCAGCGCCACAGCGCTCAGCACCTGCTGTCCCAGGCCTTCGTGCGGCTGTCCCGCGCCTTCGAGACGCGCAGCGTGAGCCTGCGCGGGCCGGAGTGCACCCTCGACCTGGCCGGCGACCCCGCCGACGACGATCTGTCGAGCGCCGAGGGGCTCGCCAACACCTTCGGCTACGCCAACCAGCCGATCGTGAGCTTCGAGGTCGACGAGCACGAGCTCGCCGACTACCCGCTGCGGCGCCCCCCCAAGGTGCACGGCCGCATCCGGCTCGTCGCCATGGGCGACGTGGAGATCGCCGCCTGCGGCGGGACCCATCTGGCCACCACCGCCGAGGCCCTGCCCATCAAGTTGCTGGGCTCCGAGCGCGTGCGCGGCGGCCTGCGCCGCGTCGCCTTCCGGGCTGGCTGGGAGGCGATCGAGGACGCCGGCGTCAAGCACGCGTTGGCGAGCGAACTGGTGCAGCGCTTCAGCGCCCCGGTCGACGAGCTGCCGACGCGCATCGCGCGGCTCCAGCAGGAGCTCGCCGAGGCCCGCGCGGAGCTGGCGTCGGCGCGCGAGGCGCGCGCCGAGGACCTGGCCGCACGGCTGCTGGAGGGCGCCGAGCGTCGCGGGAAGATCCAGGTGGTGCACGCTGAGGTCGAGGACGCGCTACTCGAACCCGTGCTCGCCGCGCTGGCACAGCGCGCGGACGTCGTCGCACTGTTGGCTTCCCGTGACGCCGAGCGCGCGCGCCTGGCGTTCGTCCGGGGACCGGGCCCGGAGCTGGACCTGCGCCCCGCCCTGCAGGCCGCCCTGGCCGAGCTCGGCGGGCGCGGAGGCGGCCGCCCGGACCGCGTCCAGGGAGCCGGCCCCCGCTTGGAAGCGATCGGCGACGCACTGCGGGCGGCGCTCGCGACACTGCCCGAGACCTGAGCCACGCTGACGCCACCCCGCCGGGAACGGCGATCCGCTCCGGTGCCTTCGACGTCCGCCGTTCGAGGCGGCAACGGCAGGGCCTACGCCTCGGCACCACCGTTGCCGTCGTAGTCGTCGTCCTGCAACGCGCCCTGATCGAGCACGTGCTCGGCGATGAAGACGGGGGCCTTCACCCGCACCGACAGCGCCAGCGCGTCGCTGGGCCGGGCGTCCACCTCGAAGCGCACGCCCGAGCGTTCCAGGATCAGCATGGCGTAGTACGTCCCCTCGACCAGATCCGTGATCTCCACCCGGGCGACCGTGGCCCCCAGCATCTCCAGGACCGAGACCATCAGGTCGTGGGTGAGCGGTCGCTCGAAGCGCTCACTGCCGCGGCCGCTGGCGATGGAGATGGCCTGCATGGCGTCGATCTGGATAGGGAGGAGGTCGTGGCCGTCCTTGCGGCGGAGCAGCACGAGGAACTGGTTCTCGTCACCCGACACCGCGATGTCCTCGAGCTCGACCTCGATCATGCGCCATTGTACCGCAGGGCACGGCGCGT
>CAZTTB010000277.1:0-2360 GCA_964616005.1 uncultured bacterium
TCGGATGCCATCTGGCGGCTTGTCCTCTGGGGTGTCCGGGGGTGCCGACGCGTGGGGGCTCAGGTGTCGCGGATGAGCTGACGTAGGCTGGCAAGTTGCGACCGCGATCGCTTTCGCGGCTGAGAGCGAAGTCCCTTGGGAAGAGGCAGGTGGCGGGGTGCCTGGAGCTGGCCCTCAGTGCGCTCCCTGGGGCGAGGGCGCGGATGAAGACGTCAAGCTTAGCCTCACCGTGTGATTGGCCCGCGAGACGTCGAGGAAGGCGCCCTTCGTCCTTCGGGAGTCGTCGCCACGTTGCCCGAACCCGCGTCGGATCGGTCGGGACAAGGTGTCGGACAAGGTGTCAGACGCCCTCGAAGTCGTGGAGGACTCGGTCGCCCGCCTGGTCGATGCCATGCGTTGGGTCGCCAGGTGTCCCGACGCCTTGACCCTATTCGCCGGGCAGCGAGCGGATGAACCCGCTCACGAGGCTCAGGGTGGCGGCCTCATCGTGCCAGGACTCGGTGTCGCCACGCGGCCCCGGGTAGTGGGGGTCGCTGGTGGCGACGACGACCATGGCCCTGTCGGGGATCAGGACGATGAGCTGCCCACCGTGGCCCCAGGCGTACTGGACAGGGTGGTCGCCGGCGGTCGCGGTCCACCACTGGTAGCCGTAGCCGATGTTGCGGAAGGCGCCCACGTCCGGCCAGGCGTGCTCAGAGTACGTTCGCAGCGAGTCCCTCACCCACTCCTTCGGGATGATCTGGCGGCCGTCGATCGCGCCGCCTTGCAGGTAGAGAAGGCCGAAGCGGGCGGCGTCGCGCGCGCTCAGGTGGAGGGTGCCGAGCCCGATGTAGTTGCCGTCGACGTCCTGCCACCACTCGCCGGGCTCGATTCCGAGCGGCCCGAAGAGGTGTTCCTGGGCGAAGCTCAGTAGGTCGGTGCCGCAGGCGCGCGCGACGATGTCGGCGAGCCACGCGGAGGTGAGGTTGCTGTACTGGAAGGTCGTGCCGGGGTCGGCGCTGAGGGGGAAGTCGCTCACGAGGCGGAGGTACTCACCGGAGTTGAGGCCAGCCCACAGGGTGTCGTCGGTCTCCTCCCAGGGGTAGCCGGCGCGCATCTGAAGCATCTGACGCAGGGTGATCTGGTGTTTGCGGGGATCGGTGACACGGTCGGCTTGGACGGGGAAGTACTCGAGCATGCGCTGGTCGAGGCTCGTCAGGCACCCCTGCTCGAGGGCGAGGCCCAGGAGGGCGGACGTGAAGCTCTTGGTCACGGATTGCACCAGGGTCTTCTGCTCCATCGACACGCCGTTGAAGTAGCGCTCGCCGATCAGGCGGCCGTCCTTGATGACCAGCAGGCTGTAGAGGTTGTCCAGGGTGGCGGCGTTGAGGTAGACCTCGGCTACGGCGGCCGGATCGAGGCCCTGGTCCTCCGGGGTCGAGATCGGCCACTGGCCACCCGGGACCGGCGCGTACTCGACCGCTGCGAGCTCTTCGGCGCTCGGCCTCAGCATGTCGGCGATGGCGGGGCGTTCGGCACGGATGTGGTCGTAGTCGAGCGCCAGCCCGAGGGGGGCGAGACCTCGGGCGATGTCGTCGTAGGTGGGCCTGAGCTCGTCGAACGGCAACGTTACCGAACCGAGAGCGGTTCTGCCGGCGTCGTTCCTGAGGTACTTGTCGGCGCCGTGGTCGAGGAGCGCCCGGACGATGGCGGTGCGGCCCAGGAAGGCGGCGATGTGGAGGGGGGTGGAGCCGTTGGCGTCGGTGAGGTTCGGGTCGGCGCCGGCGTCGAGCAGGGCGCGGGTTGCGTCGGCGCGGCCGAAGGTGGCGGCGATGGTGAGCGGCGTGGAGCCGTAGGCGTCGCGCTCGTTGAGGTCGGTGCCGGCCTGGATGTGGCGCTGCACGGCGTCGGCGTCCCCGACGAGGACGGCCATGTGGAGGCTCGTGTCGGGCGTGGGGGACCCCTGCGCCAGGGCCGGCGCAGCGATGAGGAGCGCCGCGAGAAGGGCGGCGGTCGCGCGTAGTGCCGCTCGGCCAGGGGTCGTGGATCGCATGCTGGTTCCTCTCCGTCGTTGCGACGCGGGCGCGACGGCGATGGCGCGGCCCGAAGCGCGTGGTTGGCGCCGACTGTCGCGATCGGATTCCCGACAGGCCCTGGCAGCAGGACGTGAAGAGCGTCATGCTTCCAAGGCAACCGGGCACGATCGCGGCTGGAAGACCGCTGCCAGCGTAGGTGGCCGACCGTGATCGCGGCGTCGGCCTTCCGCCCACGGTGGCGTGGGACTTCCTCCCACGTCCCGCTAGTTGACCTCCGGCCGCTCCCGCGGGCCGCCCCCTGGGAAGCCACCGTGGGGTTCACGAACCCACGGACGTTCCCCGTGG
>CAZTTB010000278.1:0-2334 GCA_964616005.1 uncultured bacterium
TCCGGGTGCTGCAGGCCGCCTTCAACCCGACGCAGACCGATCTGGTGTTGCGCTCCGCGTTCCCGGCGCTGGTCGCCAACTACGTGCGACTCGTGCGGGGCGACGCCAGCGTAGCGTTGGGCGCGGCACTGCCGCCGGGCACCACCCTGGACGGCGCGTCGGTCTCGTACGCGTTGCGGCCCGGCATCTACCGTGAGCCGGGTGGCGGCGTCGTGGTGGCCAGCCTCGACAGCGACGCCGAGTCGCGCCTCCCCGGTCCGCCGGCTGCCGGATCGACGACGACGCGCCGCGGCGACCGCGGCCAGCGGCCGCTGTTGGGCGAGGCTCCCGTCAGCTCGCTGGCCTGGATCCTGCTGGTGCTGGCGCTGCTGGCGCTGGCGGCGGAGTGGTTGCTGTGGAGCGGGTTGCCCGCCTTCCGTCGGCCCCCGGTCCCCGGATTCCTGCGGCGTCCTTCCGACCGCGGACGGTGACCCCGACCCTGGCGTGAGGGCAGCGGAGCGTCAGGGCGTCACCGCCGAGCGCAACGCCAGGTCGACGGTGACCTTCACCAGATCGTCGACCTGGATGAAGAGGAAGCGGGGCCGGTCCATACCGAAGTCGGTCAGCCGGACGTCGAGGTGGAGGTGCGCCTCGAGTCGGTCTCCGCGGCGCGCCACCGTTCCCGTCGCGACGACCTCGCGGGTGGCTCCGTGCATCGTGAGCTCCCCGGTCACGACCACACGGCTGGTCCCGCCGTCGGGTAGGTCGGCCGGGTGGGCCTGGACATCGGTGACGGCGTAGCGGACGACCGGGTAGCGGTCGGCCTCGAAGACGCCGCGCTCGGCGTTGCGGTCCCGCAACACGTTGCCCGTGGCGATGCTGCCGGCCCGGACGGTGAGCGACCCGCGCGCCGTGGAGGGACGCGCCGGGTCGACCTGCAGCGTCGCGCCGGCCACCGGAGCGTGGCCGGTGAAGCCGCCGAGCGGATCGCTCGCCACGAAGGTGATGGCGGTGGTGTCGAGGAGCCGGGCCGGGGGCGGGCCGGAGTGCGTAGGAGAGGGCGGCAGCTTCGAGCGCTGCCCGGCGGCGTCCGAGGGGGCCGCGAGCGCCGTGCCGGCCGTCACGGCGACCGCCAGTAGCGCACGGCGCAGCGCACGCCTTCGGGCGGCACGCGGCCTGCGCTCGAGCCCGCGCCGCGGCGCGCCCGCGATCCGGCGTCGACGCGCGGACCGGTCATCGGGGGATCGCCACCTCATCCTGCCGTAGGATGCGGCCGCCGGCGGGGGCGGGAGGTCGCGTGCCCGACGTCGGAGCAGCGCGGTCCCTCCCGGCGCCCGCACCTCGGAGGCGGGCGGGAAGGCGCGGGCCCCGGCCTCGAGAACGCCCGCCGGGGGGCGAGCGTGACGCCGCCACCCCGCGCGCGCGGAGGCCGGGTTGGTACGCTGTGGAACGCGAGAGAGAAAGCTCTCGCCGAGGAAGGGGAGGGAAGGCGTTGGCACGCGTCGACCTCAGTCTGCCCGCGGTGGTGGTCCTGCTCCTGGCGGCAGGCCTGGCTACGTTGAGCAGCGCCGCGCCTCCGCACGAGCTGCTGCGGCAGGGCGTGTTCCTGGTCGTGGGTTTGGCCATGGCCGGGGGCCTGCTGTGGCTGGGCTGGCGACGTGTCTCCGGCTTGATGCCCTACCTCTACCTGCTCAGCCTGGTGCTCCTGGTGGCGGTGTCGGCCATCGGCACCACCGTCAACGGCGCCAAGTCCTGGCTCTACCTCGGGCCGTTGCCCGGCTTCCAGCCGTCGGAGTTCGCCAAGCTCACGCTGATCCTGGCGCTGGCCTCGGTGATGCACGAGCGGCCGCTGCGAGGGCCGCTGAGCTATGCACGGCCCATCCTGCTGCTGCTGCCGCCGCTGGCGCTGGTGGTGGTCGAGCCCGACCTCGGCACCGCCCTGGTGATCGCCGCCATCGGCGCCGGCATGATGCTGGTGCGCGGCATCCCGTGGCGGCATCTGGCGGTGGCCGTGGTGCTCATCGGGGTGGCGGTCCCCACCGTGGTGCTGCCGCATCTCGGCGCGTACCAGCGTGCCCGGCTGGTGTCGTTCCTGAACCCGTCGGCCGACCCGCAGGGGAGCGGCTACCAGGTCATCCAGTCCACCATCGCGGTGGGGTCGGGCGGGCTGTTCGGCAAGGGCTACAAGCAGGGGACGCAGTCGCAGCTCGGCTTCATCCCCTTCCGCCAGACCGATTTCATCTTCCCGGTGCTCGCCGAAGAGGGTGGGTTCGTGGCGTCGGTGACGCTGTTGCTCCTGTACGGCGTGCTCTTCTGGCGGCTCGTGGCGATGGCCAACGACTGCCCCAAGGACCG
>CAZTTB010000279.1:0-2326 GCA_964616005.1 uncultured bacterium
GACGGCTGAGTCGGCTCGTTCTCCGTGAGCCGGGCACGACGCCGTCCCGATGCCGGTGCGGCGCCGGCCTCGTGGGAAGGCTAGGCCGGGGCCTTGCCGAGCGCCTCGCGTAGCGTACCGATCAGCGTGTCGAAGGGCTTGACGAACTTGTCGACCCCCTCGTCCTCCAGCGCCTGCGTGACCGCACCCAGGTCGATGCCCAGCTCGGCGAGCTGCGAGAGCTTGGTGCCGTAGGCCTCCATGTCGTCGTGGATGCGGTCGGCGGGATCGCCGTGGTCGCGGTAGGCGTCGAGCGTCTCGAGCGGCAGGGTGTTGATGGTGTGCGGGCCGATGAGCGGCTCGACGTACTTGACGTCGGAGTAATCGGGGTTCTTGGTGCCGGTCGAGGCCCACAGCAGGCGCTGACTGCGGGCGCCGCCGGCTGCGAGCGCCCGGAAGCGCTCGCTCCCGAATACCTCCTGGTAGATGGCGTAGGCCCGCTTGGCGCTGGCGACGGCGATCTCGCCGTGGAGCGCCCGGGCCGTGTCGGCGCCGGCGCCGCCCTGCTGCGCCAGCCTCTCCAGCATGGGGTCGACCATGACGTCGATGCGGCTCAGGAAGAAGCTCGCCACCGACGCCACCCGCGCCAGCGGCAGGCCCTTGGCGGCGCGCTCCTCGAGGCCGGCCAGGTAGGCCTCGGTGACCTCGCGGTAGCGCTCCAGCCCGAACAGCAGCGTGACGTTGACGTTGATGCCCTCGGCGATGAGCTGCCGGATGGCGCCCAGCCCGGCAGCGGTGCCGGGAACCTTGATGAAGGCGTTGGGCCGTCCCAGACGTTTCCACAGGTGACGCGCCTCGGCCAGGGTGCCCTCGGTATCGTGCGCCAGATGGGGGGACACCTCCAGCGACACGTAGCCGTAGCGGCCGTCGGAGGCGTCGTAGGTGGGCCGGAACAGGTCGCAGGCCCGCTGGATGTCGCTGACCACCAGGTCCTCGTACGCCTGCTCGACGCCCACGCCGCGGCGGGCGAGATCCGCGACGGCCTCGTCGTAGTCGTTGGACTGGCCGATGGCCTTCTGGAAGATGGCGGGGTTGGAGGTGACGCCGCGCAGGCCGTCGTTGTCGATGAGGGCCTGGAGGGTTCCGTCGCCGAGCCAGCTGCGGCGGATCGCATCCAGGTACACGGACTGCCCGAAGTCCCGCAGTCGTTCGAGATTGCTCATGCTGATCCTCCCATGGACCGGTGCACGTCGGCGTGCGCCCGCGCCGGCCGATGGGGCAACGATACGACTCCGCGGAGCGCCTTCCGCGTGGGTTGGGTTACGGGAGGGCGCTCAGGCGCGCTCGAGCCCGACCGCGACGACCGCGTCACCGCGCAGCTCGAGCTGCACGCGCGGCAGCGGCCGCACCGCCGGTCCGCTCACCGCTTCGCCCGCCCGAGTGGGATCGAAGATGCTCAGGTGGCAGGGGCAGGTCAGGTCGGGGTGGGGGGTCCGGTAGTTGAAGGCGAAGCTGATGCCGGCCAGGTCGCGGTTGAGGTACACGGTGCAGCCCAGGTGGGTGCACACCCGACTGAAGGCGGCCAGGTGGACCGTCTCCCCGCCGGTCGTGGCGGCCTCGAGCCCGCCGGGGATCGGCCCCGGCAGCCGCAGCGCGATGGCGGGGATGGGGTGGTCGCCGGCCAGCTCGAACGGCACCGAGTCCCAGGGCTGCGCGAAGGCCTGGAGCCCCGCGACGGCGGTGGCCGGGCGGGGCTCGAAGACGGGGTGCGTCGCGGGCGTGTCCTTCTCGAAATGGATGCGGATCGCCTCGTACAGTCCGAGCGCCCCGCCGCCGACCGCGAGCAGCACCGGCAGGCGCCAGGCCCAACGGATCAGCCGGCGGCGGTCCTCGTCGGGCGCGCCGTCGGGTGCCGTGCCGGGCTCGCTGGCGCTCATCGCTTCCCCTTGCCGCCGCTCGCCAGCGTGCCGGTGACATAGCTCACCACGGCATCGATCTGGTTGCTGTCGAGGCGCCCCTGGAAGCCCGGCATCATGCCGCGGCCGAAGCTCACGGCGTCCCGGACGTTGGGCGCGTTGGCAGCGCGGGGGTTGCCTGCCAGGGCGGGGCCGGAGCCGCCCTGCCCGGCCGCGCCGTGGCAGGTGGCGCAGTTGGCCTCGAAGAGCTGTGCGCCGTTGGGCGTGGGCGCCCCCGGCAGGACGGGGGCGGCCGCGCTGGTGTCCCCCTGCTGGCGCGCCTTGGCGCTGGCGATCAGGTCCGGCACACGGCCTGCCTTGTCCGGCCCGCCTACCGCCTTGACGTAGACGTTCCAGGTGTCGATGGCGTTCTGGTACTGCTGTTGGGTGAA
>CAZTTB010000280.1:0-2323 GCA_964616005.1 uncultured bacterium
ACGCGACGTTGGTGAGCAGCACCGGCAGCGGGTCGGTCACGGCCATCACCCGCGGCGCGGTGGTGTTGAGGTCGTCGCGCACCGAGTGCTCGAGCAGCGCGATGTCCACCGTCCGGTTGGTGCGTGACACGCCGATGCGGGCGGCGAAGTCGCGGATGGCCGACGGGCGCACGCCGCGCCGTCGCAGCCCCGCCAGGGTGGGCATGCGCGGGTCGTCCCAGCCGTCGACGTGGCCTTCGTTCACGAGGCGGATGAGGCGGCGCTTGCTGACCACCGTGTACTCCAGGTTGCGGCGCCCGAACTCGTACTGGCGGGGGCGCTCGTCGCCGGGGAACAGGCGCGACACCAGCCAGTCGTAGAGCTCCCGGTTATCGACGAACTCGAGCGAGCACAGGCTGTGCGTGACGCCCTCGATGGCATCGGACAGGGGGTGCTGGAAGTCGTAGAAGGGGTAGATGCACCAGTCGTCGCCGGTGCGGTAGTGCGGTGCGTGCACGATGCGGTACAGCAGCGGGTCGCGCAGCTTCATGTTCGGCGACGCCAGGTCGATCCTGGCCCGCAGCACGTGGGCGCCGTTCTCGAACTCGCCGGCGCGCATGCGCCGGAACAGGTCGAGGTTCTCCTCCACCGAGCGCGCGCGGTGGGGGCTGGGGATGCCGGGCCGCTCGATGGTGCCGCGCATGCGCTGGATCTCGGCGGTCGGCAGGCTGTCGACGTAGGCGTCCCCCATGCCGATGAGCTGCTCTGCCAACTGGTACAGCCGCTCGAAGTAGTCCGACGCGAAACGCGTTGCCGGCCAGCTCCAGCCGACCCAGCGCAGGTCCTCCTCGATCGAGGTGACGTAGCGCATCTCCTCGACCTCGGGGTTGGTGTCGTCGAAGCGCAAGTTGCACACGCCGCCGTAGTCGGCGGCCAGGCCGAAGTCCAGGAAGCTGGCGAAGGCGTGCCCGATATGGGCGTAGCCGTTCGGCTCCGGAGGGAAGCGTGTGACGACACGGCGGTGACGGCCGCTCTCGAGGTCGCGGTCGATGATGTCGGTGATGAAGTTGGGGTTCACCAGCCGGGCGGTTTCGGCGTCCGGCGCGGCGTCCCCGTCGGGGGTGGTCACGTCGCTGGCTCCTTCGCCGGCCCTCCGGCGGCGCGCTGCCTGACAGGCCGCGCCCGGGCCGCTCCTCAGCTTAGCGCAGCCGCCCGCGGGCCGCGGGCGTCAACGGAGGATCACCAGCGTGACGAAGTAGTAGGTCACCGGTACCGCGAACAGGGTGCTGTCGATGCGGTCGAGCACGCCTCCATGGCCGGGCAGGAAGATGCCGGCGTCCTTCACCCCGACCCAGCGCTTGATCAGCGACTCGAACAGGTCGCCGAGTTGCGCCGCACTGCCGACCAGCAGGCTGAACAGCAGTCCGTCGTAGAGATCGACGTGGAGGTGTGCCAGCCGCTTCAGCAGGAAGGTGGCGGTGGCCACCACGCCCACCGACAGGATCAGCCCGCCGAGCGAGCCCTCCACCGTCTTGTTGGGGCTGATGAGCGGAGCGAGCTTGCGCCGTCCCAGCCAGGACCCGATGGCGTAGGCGCCGACGTCGGAGGCAACGATGGCCAGCATCGGCAGCGTCAGGTACCACAGGCCCAGCACGCCGTTGGGGGTGTAGCGCAGGGTGAGCGTGTAGCCGAACAGCCAGGGGATGTACAGGTAGCCGAACATCGAGTAGACGATGGTGTTGACCGAGTCGCGCCGTGGCGCCACGACCTCGATGCCGATCAGGTAGAGCGCGACCAGGCCGAGCACGAGCTCACGCCAGCTCACGCCGGCGATGAGCGGATGCAGACCGGGGTAGGTGGCCGGCAGCGAGGCGGGCAGGGTGAGGGCGGCGGCCACCCACAGGCTGCGTTTGCGCACGCGGATGCCGCGCAACGCCACCATCGACGCGAACTCCTGCAGCGCGATGAACGACAGCACCAGATAGGCGGGCGCCAGCAGCGGCAGCCCTACCCAGAACACCAGTAGCGCCGCCAGGAACGCAGCGAAGGCGCTGGCGATGCGCGCCACGTGCACGCCCTCCCGGCGGCGCACCGGATCCGCCTCCACCGCCGACGGCGCCAGGCGCTCGCGGGCCGCGCCCTCGACGCGCTCGTTCACGCGCACGCCGCTCGCCCGCTCACGGGCGCCTCTCGCAAACCCTCGCGCGCACGCCGCTCATCGCGACCTCCCCGTTGCTCGCCACGCGTGCCCCGGTCACACGGCGAGGATGTCCTCTTCCTTGGTCTTGACGCGGCCGTCGATGTCGGCCGTGAACTCGTCGGTCAGCTTCTGGACCTCGGCCTC
>CAZTTB010000281.1:0-2308 GCA_964616005.1 uncultured bacterium
ACGCCGATCACAGCGCGGTGTTGATCGCGGTCAACGAGCAGTCGCCCGACATCGCACTGGGCGTCGATCGCGCCCAGGAAGCCGACAGCGGCGACGACTTCGACCTCGTCGGAGCCGGCGACCAGGGGCTGATGTTCGGCTACGCCACCCGCGAGACCCCCGAGCTGATGCCGTTGCCGATCATGCTGGCGCACGCCCTGACGCAGCGCATGGCCACGGTCCGCAAGGACGGCACGCTGCCCTATCTGCGCCCCGACGGCAAGGCGCAGGTCACGCTCGGCTACGAGGGAGACCGGGCGACGCACGTTCGCACCGTGGTCGTCTCGGCGCAGCACGATCCCGACGTGACGCTCGAGCGCCTGCGCGAGGAGGTCAAGGAGCACGTGGTGCGCCCGGTGATCCCCGACGGCCTGCTCGACGAGCGTACCCGCTACCTCGTCAATCCCACCGGCCGCTTCGTGCGCGGCGGTCCCCAGGCCGACGCCGGCCTCACGGGCCGCAAGATCATCGTCGACACCTACGGGGGCGCGGTGCCGCACGGCGGCGGCGCCTTCAGCGGCAAGGACCCCACCAAGGTCGACCGCTCGGCCAGCTACTACGCCCGCTACATCGCCAAGAACGTGGTCGCGGCGGGCCTGGCCGAGCGCTGCCAGGTGCAGCTCGCCTACGCCATCGGCGTCGCCCATCCGGTGGGCATGTACGTCGACACCTTCGGCACCTCCGAGCTGGGCGACGACCGCCTCGGGGACCTCATCGGTCGCGTGTTCGACGCCCGCCCGGCCTCGATCATCGCCCAGCTCGACCTGCGCCGGCCCATCTACACCGCCACCAGCGCCTACGGCCACTTCGGCCGCAACGGCTTCCCTTGGGAGCGCACCGACCGGGTGGACGAGCTGAAGGAAGAGGCGCTGGCGATCGCCTGATCCGGGAGCGTCCTGATGCGCGCCACCGATGCCCTTCCACAGAGGTTTTCTCGCATCCGCCGGCGCCGCAGAGTGTGATACAACATGGCCATGGCAAGAATCGTGCTGGGCAACCGCGACGGCGCACTCGCGCTGCGCCAGGCTCGGGAAGTGCTCGAGCAGCTGACGGACGAGTGGCCGGACGTGAACTTCGCCCTCCGCACCATCAAGGACGTCGAATCGAAGGCGAGCGGCGGGGACGATCCGCTGTTGCAGGCATTACTGAAGGGCGACATCGGGGTGGCGGTGGCTCAGCTCGAGACGCTGCCGCTGACGCTCCCCGAGGAGGTCACGCTGGCGGCGGTGTCCCGGCGCCTCGACCCTCGCACCGCGCTGGTGACCAAGGGGTCGCGCGCGCTCACCGAGCTGCCGAAGGGCGCCCGCATCGGGGTGTTGACGCCGCGTGACGCGGCCTACCTGGCGGGCCAGCACCTGGAGGTCGAGGCGGTCGAGGTCTCCGGCACGCTGGAGGCGACCCTGAAGCTGCTGACCTCCGGCGAGCTCGACGGGCTGCTGATCCCGGCCGCCACACTCATCGCCCTGGACCACCGCAACCGGCTCGATACCGTGCTCGATCCCGAGGCCTTCGCGCCCACGCCAGGCCAGGGCGCTCTCGGCCTCTTGGTGCGCGCCGACGACGACCTCGCCTTCGAGGTGGCCTATTCGCTGCAGCACCGCCCGAGCTACGACCGGATCCGCGCCGAGCGCAGCTTCGCCAGCGCCCTCAGGCAGGGCCCGGCCGACGGCGATGACATCTGCCGGGAGTGCGTGGTCGGCGCGCTGGCCAACGTCACCGACGATGGCGAGCTCACCCTCCTCGGCACCGTGCTGCGGGGCGAGACGACGCTGCAGGCGAGCGTCAGCGGCGAGGCCAAGGAAGCCGATGAGCTGGGCCGGGAGCTCGCACAGGACGTCCGCAGCCAGCTCACCGCGCTATGAGGGCGCCATCGTGAGGGCGGACGCGTGAAGGCCGACGCGAGCGCCGAGGCCGCACTCCCTCTCCGACTGCACCTGGCGCTGCACACCCTGTCCTTCGTCGCCGGCCTGTCGGCCGTGTTCGTGGCGCTGGGCTTCAGTGCCGGCCTGCTCAGTCACCTGTTGTTCGCCTACGGCAGTGTCCTGCGCGTCGTCGCCGGGGCGCTGTTGGTGGTGATGGGCGTCATCATGCTCGACGTGCTGCCATTGCCCGTGTTCAAGCAGGAGCTGCGCGTCCACCTCATGCGCAAGCCGAGCGGCTACCTGGGCTCCGCGGTCGTGGGGGTCGCCTTCGCCGCGGGCTGGACGCCCTGCATCGGGCCGATCCTGGCCGGCATCCTGGGCATCGCGGCCACCAGCGGCGGCGGGGC
>CAZTTB010000282.1:0-2304 GCA_964616005.1 uncultured bacterium
GCGCCTGTTCGAAGGCGTCGACGTCGTAGATCCCCTTGCCGATGAACGAGCCCTCCTGGAACAGGTCCTGATAGACGTCGGAGACGGCACGGGTATAGGGGTCGATGCCCGGCTCACCGCCGAGTAGGCGCGCATAGCGTGACTGGCTGGTGGCGGACAGACTGGCGCTCACCCGCGGCTGCAGGATGCCGTAGCCCGTGCGCACCCGTTCCAGGGCCGCATCGTAGACGGGACGATTCAGCGGGTGTGCCATGGCACCGACGAGCTGGCGCGCGGCGTCGCGCGGCAGTTGCGTGTCCGTGTCCAGGGTGATCACGTATTTCACGCCGGCGAGGACCGCGGTCGCGCCGACCACCAGGGAGAAACCGTCGCTGTTGCCCTCCCGCAGCAGGGCGTTCAGGTCCGCCAGCTTGCCGCGCTTGCGCTCGTAACCCATCCAGATCCGGTCGTGGGGATTCCAGCGGCGCGGGCGATGAAACAGAAAGAAGACATCGTTCCTGCCGCCCGCGTATTGCGCATTCAGGGCCTCGATCCGCTCCCGGGCAAGCTCCAGCAGCGGCGCATCTTCGGCCAGCGTTTGCTCGCGCGCGTCGGTAAAGTCGGTCAACAGGCCGAAGTGCAGGCTCGCGTCGCGATTGGCCAGGAACCGCACTTCCAGCGCCTCGACCAGGTGCTCGACGTTGTGCGCACTGGTGAGCATGGTCGGGGTCACGACCAAGGCGCGCGACGCGGTTGGGATGCCCGTGGAGAAGTCCATGCGCGGCAACGCACGGGGCGCCGTCAGCAAAGTAGCCAGCCAATTCACCAGCGCGACCGCGAGCTGGCCGGTGGCCACCAGGGCGAGGATACCCAGCGGCGCCAGTACCCAATCGGCCGCGCCGTCCGCCTGTGCCACTGCCAATACGCCACCCGCCAGGAGCACCGTGAGCAGTGTGATCGCGCCCGTATACAGCAGCAGGGGAGAGCGGCTTGCCGCGCGCCGGAGCGCCGCGGCCGGGCGAAGGCGCGCCCCACTGGCCCTTTCCAGGTCGGGTAGACCACGGTCCACCAGATAGAAGCCCACATGCGCCCTTCTGTCATTGCCCCCGTGGCGGGCCGCGCCGGCCCGCGCCAGCTCGATGGCACGGCTGGCCACCGCTCCCTCCGAGAGTCCGCTCGCCTTCGCGACTTCCTCCACGATGTGGCGGTAGCGGTCACGGCTGGCGAAATCCATCCCGGCGTAGGCCGCGCCCGGGTCGGAGCGCAGGGTCTGATCGACGACGCTCATGGCCTCGACGAACGCGCGCCAGTCCATCGTGCCGAGATTGCGCAGACTACCGATGCTGTTGCTGATGGAGACCTGATCGGCGGCCTGCTGCTGGTTGCCCGACCGTACCAGCTGCTCGATGCTCAGGCCCGACTCGGCCAGTTGCTGCTCGATCCAGGTCAGCGGCATGGCCAGGGCGGGCCCGTGTCCCTGCAGGCGGCGTGCAAGCTCCGACACGAAGGGCGTTGTCATGGGCGGATCCGAGCGCGCCATGTCCGCGATCATCAGGATCAGGTTCTTCGGATCCCGGTGGGCGATCTCCGTCAGCTTGTTTGCCCAAGCGACGGCCAAATCCAGGTCTTTCCTGTCGGCGGCGATACGCATTGCCACGCGGCGCAGATTCTCGATCAGCGCCAGACGCAGCATGATGGGGATGGCCCACAGCTCGCCCAGTCTGAGCGGCGTGACCGTCTGGTAAGCGGCGACGAAACGGCTGAGGCCGTCCGGATCCACCCGTCCGTCGCCGTGGGCGATCGTCTCCAGGGCGATGTCGTACACGCGCGGCAGCCCGGCCGAAGCGCCCTCGGCCAGGGCCGGCAGCTCCCGGCTGTAGCCCTTGGGCAGGTGGCCCCTGGCCGTGCGGATCTGTTCTTCGACGAGATGGAAGTTATCGAGCAGCCATTCGCCGGCGGGGGTGATCTGGTCGCTCGCCGCGGCCGCCGACATCAACCGGCGGCTGGTCGCGATCAGGACCCCCTCGTTCGCAGCCAGCCGCGACAACAGCTGATCCGGCACACGCCCGGTCCGCACGCGGTGGGCGGTCGCGAGGCGCACGCCGTGCTGCTCCATCTGATCGGCGCTGAACAACTCCGCCCGCAGCGGCGGCTCGTCGTCGAAAGGCATCCCCGGCGCTATAGTTGCCCCCGGACCCGCTCGTGTCAGGCGTATCCAGATCCGGCGCCAAGGCCCAAAGAGCTTTGAGCTTTCGGACTTCCACACTGGTTCCACGCTATTCTCCCAACGGCTTGCCGACCGCTTTCGTTGCGTCGCTTACAGAG
>CAZTTB010000283.1:0-2303 GCA_964616005.1 uncultured bacterium
CTCCGCCTCGAACAACACCTGCCCAGGCTCCAACGTACGCGTCGGCAGGGCCAGCCCGCGCGGGACGATGTCGGGTGCCTCGCAGTTCGACGGCGTCACCAGTGATTCAAAAGTGTCGAGCATCATGCTCCCTTCAGCTCCTCGAACGGTTCGTTGTCGCGTGTGGGAAAACGCGTCCATGCCTGAGGACGCGGGAAGAGCGAACCAACTACAAAAACTATAGCAGCCCGGCGGCCGTCTTGTCTACCCCTCCGGGGTCGGCGGAAGGAGCGTCTTCGCCGTCCTGCACACGCACTCTCCCTCCCCTGCGCGTCCAGCGCGAAGCGCGCCGAGCGCCCGCCTACGGCGCGCGGCGCCCCGCAGGACGCGGGACCCGTACCACGGGCCGCCCGAGCGCCCGGCGTTGACAGCACCCACCGTGCCACCTTACCATTTAAGGTAACGTGAAGGAAGACCTCTCCCCCACCCAACGCAAGGTCTACGAGCGCCTGCGCGACCACCACCGGCGCACCGGCACCATGCCCGAGCTATCGGCGTTCGCCCGCTCCATGGGCGTGCACTACGTCTCGCTCAAGCAACACCTGGAGGCGCTGCACCGCAAGGGCTTCCTGGTGTTCGAGAGTCGCGGCCGCGGGCACTCTCCCTACCTGGCGCTGCCGGCGATCGCCACCGGGGTTCCCGTCCTCGGCGGCATCCCGGCCGGAGCCCTCAGCGAAGCGCTGGCCGAGGCCGAGGGCTTCCTCCCGCTCACCGGCGTGCAGGACGGTTCCTTCGCGCTACGCGTCGAGGGCGACTCCATGGCCGACCTCATCCAGGACGGCGACGTGGTGCTGTTCGCCGACCGGCAACCGCAGCGCAGCGGCGAGATCTGCGCGGTGCGGGTCGAGGGGAGCGACGTGACCCTCAAGTACCTCGACCGGCTCGCGCCGGGCCGCTACGCCCTGCGTCCTCACAACCCGCGCTACCCGACGGTCGAGGTGGCCGCGGCCGCACTCGCCATCGACGGCGTCTACCGCGGCCTGCTGCGCGGCGCGCTGGTCGACGTACTGCTCGAACGACCCGGCTGAGCAGCACCGCCACGATCGGGTGGCGGTGCTGCTCAGCCTGGCGCCGGGAGCCGGCCTGGCGGCCAACTGGCAGGCCCTCGACGGCGACCTGCCGTTCCTGCACTACGTCTTCACCTCGGTCGCCATCGCCTCGATCTTCACGCTGTTCGCCACCATGATCTCGGCCATGGGCGGTCAAGCCTTCGCCGGGTTCGCCTTCCGCGGCCGCACCGCCCTGTTCATGGTGGTGGTCGCCGCACCCACCATCCCGTTCGGGGTGCGCGCCATCGCACAGTACCTGCTCATCGCGCGTCCTGCGCCTGTCCAACACCTGGATCGCCGTCGTCCTGCCGTAGCTCGCCGGGCCGCCCGGCATCTTCTTCATGAGCCAGAACATGCCTTCGTTGCCCAGCGCGCTGCTCAACTTCGGCGCCGACGACGCCACCGTCGACGGCGTCCCGGTGCCCGGTCATGGGGTGGCGTTCCTCGACCCGACGGTGTGAGGCGCGGCGCCCTACCGCATCCCGCCCGACATCGCCACCCCCGAAGCCGACTGCTAAGCTCGAGCGGGTGGTGCCCGGCGTACGCCGGGCCGACCGCCCCGCCCGTCCCGCGTCCATCCGAAAGGAGGGGGTCCGTGCCCTTCGACCCTATCGAGCACCCCCACCGCCGCTTCAACCCCCTCACCGGCGACTGGGTGCTGGTCTCGCCGCACCGCCTGCAACGGCCGTGGCAGGGCCACACCGAGCGGCCGCCCGAGGAGCGCAAGCCGCGCCACGACCCGTCCTGCTACCTGTGTCCGGGCAACGAGCGCGCCGGCGGCGCCAGGAACCCCGACTACGAGGAGACCTTCGTCTTCACCAACGACTACGCGGCGCTGCTGCCGGAAGCGCCACGCGCGCCGGAGCCCGACGAGCCGCTGACACGCTTGCGCGGCGTTCGAGGCACCTGCGAGGTCATCTGCTTCTCGCCCCGCCACGACCTCACCCTGGCGGAGTTCGACGTGCCCGGCATCCGCCGCGTGGTGGAGCTGTGGGCCGAGCGGACCGAGGCGCTGGGCCGGGACTGGCGCTGGGTCCAGGTGTTCGAGAACAAGGGGTCCCAGATGGGGGCCAGCAACCCTCACCCGCACGGTCAGGTGTGGGCGCTCGACGCCGTCCCCTCCGAGCCCACCCGCGAGGACGCCCGCCAGCGCACCTACCTCGCCGAGCACGGCACGCCCCTGCTGCTCGACTACGCCGCGCTCGAGGACGAACG
>CAZTTB010000284.1:0-2303 GCA_964616005.1 uncultured bacterium
GCTCGAGCACCTCGCGGCCGATGCGCCACTTCTCCGGGTTGTTGTAGATCAGGTTGGGATTGACGGTACGCAGCGAGGCGTCCTCGTCCAGGGCCTCCGCTGCCGGGCTCGGGACCGTCGGGTCGTCAGGGTGCTCCATAGGCCATGCTAGCGGTTGCGTTCCGTCAGGGGGTCAGGAAGGTCACCAGCGCCGCGTCCAGGCCCTCCGGCGCCGACGGCCCGCCGGTCGGAGCCGCGAGCTCGTCGGCCAGCGCCTGCGCCTCGTCGAGGTAACGCGCGTAGTCCTCACCCGGCGCCGCTGTCGATCGCGCGATCGGTCGCCAGCTCGCGCTGTCGAAACCGCACTCCGGCTCGGCATCGGCCTGGTGCGTCCACGCGCCGGAACTCCAGTCGAGCCGGTAGAGCGGCACGAAGCGCGCGCCGTGCTCGGCTACGAACGCCAGCGCGTCGAGAAGGAACGCGAAGGTCGCGTCGTCGATGGCGTAGTGGAAGCTGATACGGCTCCAGCCCGGCCGCACCGCCTCGAAGCCCGCTTCGATGGCGTCGAGGTAGGCGCGCGAGCGCTCGGCGTCGATGCCCAGCAGCTCGTGGCCGTAGGGTCCGGCGCAGGAGCAGCCGGCCCGCCCCTGGATCCCGAAGAGGTCGTTGAGCAGGCGCGTCACGAAGCGCGGGTGGAGGATCCACGGGCCGCTCCGCACTTCGAACGACACCACCGCCAGGCGCGGGGCGTCGAGGTTGCCGAGCAGATGCACGTTGGGATGGTCCCGGAAGCGCTCGATCGCCGTGACGATGAGCTGCCGTTCGCGCTTCTCGATGCGTCTCACGCCAACGCGCTGCTTGACCTCGAAGGCCATGGCCGCCCGCAGCTTCTGCAGGATGGCGGGCGTGCCCGCGTCCTCGCGGGCCTCGATGTCGTTGAGGAACCAGTGGCCCTGCGGGCTGACGTAGCTGACCGTGCCGCCGCCGGCGGTCGTCGGTGCCGGTTGGTCGTAGAGCATCTGGTCGAACAGAAGCACGCCCGGCGAGCCCGGGCCGCCCAGGAACTTGTGCGGGCTGAGGAACAGGGCATCGATGCCGTCCGGCTTGCCCGGGCGCACGTCGATGTCGACGTAGGGCGCGCTGGCGGCGTAGTCGAAGAAGGCCGCGGCCCCGTGCTCGTGCAACAGCGTCGCCACCGCTCGCACGTCGGTGATGATGCCGGTGACGTTGCTGGCCGCGGAGAACGATCCGATCTTGGGACGGCCGTCGAACCTCGGGTCGTCGAGGCCGCGCTCCAGCGCGCCTAGATCGATGCCGCCACGGTGGTCCAGGGGGATGGCGACCACCTCGGCCAGTGACTCGCGCCACGACAGCTCGTTGGAGTGGTGCTCATAGGGACCCACGAACACCACGGGCCGTTCTTCGGGCTCGAGTCCCGCCAGCACGCGTTCGCGCAGGTTCGACGGCACCGCCAGCCCCAGGATCTCCTGCATGCGCTTGACCGCGCCGGTGGTGCCGCTGCCGGCGAATACCAGGCGGTAGCGGTCGTCGGCGCCGAGTTGCCGCTTGATGTAGGCGCTGGCCTCGTGCACCAGGTGGGTGGTGTGCGCTCCGGTGGCGCTGTCCTCGGTGTGGGTGTTGGCATAGAGCGGCAACACGCTGGCGCGCAGCCGTTCCTCTACCGACGCCAGTGGGCGACCCGAGGCGATGTGGTCGGCGTAGGTGATCCGTCGCTCGCCGAAGGGCGTACGCACGCACGCGTCGTTCCCCAGGATGTCGTCACGAAGTTCGCTCAAGACCGAGCGTGACACGATCGGTGCCTCCTTCCGTCCGGCCGACGCCGCGAGCGTAGCCCGGGCCGGGGCAACCCCGGCACTCGTCCCCGCGCCACGGTGCACGTCGCGGCGCGGCTCACGCCGCGGCCGCGGACGTGAGGTACGGGTCCAGTCGCTGCCGCAGCGGTCCCTTCGGCAGCGCCCCCACCACCTGGTCCACGAGCACACCGTCCTTGAACAGCAGCAGCGTGGGGATGCTCTGCACCCGGTAGCGGCCCGCCGTCACCGGGTTCTCGTCCACGTTGAGCTTGACGACCTTGAGCCGTCCCGCCAGCTCGCGCGACAGCTCCTCGAGCACCGGCGCCACCATCCTGCAGGGCCCGCACCAGGGCGCCCACATGTCGACCAACACCGTGACCGGAGCCTGGATCTCGCGCTCGAAGGTGGCGTCGGCGCCGGCGACCAGCCACGGCAACGACGTGCCGCAGCGCCCGCACGACGGCAGCGCGCCCGCCGGTGGCGTCTTCAATCGGTTCTTCGCCCCGCACG
>CAZTTB010000285.1:0-2302 GCA_964616005.1 uncultured bacterium
GTGTGCGCGAGCGGCAACCGCTCCGGCATGGCGGCGCAGTACCTGACCGGCCGGGGCGGCTTCGAGAAGGTCGCCAACCTGATGGGCGGCACCTACCTCTGGGTCGCGCGCGGCAACCCCCTGCAGAAGCCCGGCGAGGCGGCCGAACGGGACGCTTCGCGCACGGCGTAGGCCTCTTCCCCCAGTGATGAGCCCGTCGCCCGCATCGTCGCCGCCTTCCGGCGCCGCGCGCGCGACCGGGCTCGAGCGCTGGCTGCCGGCGTGGGGCTGGCTGCGGCGCTACGACCGCCGCGATCTCGGCGGCGACATCACCGCCGGCATCGTGGTGGCGGTGATGCTGGTCCCGCAGGGCATGGCCTACGCCATGCTCGCCGGCATGCCGCCGGTGGCGGGGTTGTACGCTTCGGCCATCCCGGTGCTGGCGTACGTGCTGTTCGGTTCCTCACGGCAACTGGCGGTGGGACCGTCGGCGCTGACGGCACTGCTCACGCTCTCCGGGGTGTCGCTGCTCGCGGCCCCCGGCAGCGCTGCGTTCGTGGTGCTGGCGGGAACGCTGGCCTTGATGGCGGGACTGTTCCAGCTGGCTCTGGGCCTGCTGCGGGCGGGCTTCGTCACCAACTTCCTGTCCAGCGCCGTGATCAACGGCTTCACCTCGGGCGCGGCCATCATCATCGCCGTCCATCAGCTCAAGGACCTGCTGGGCGTGAAGGCCGGGGCCGGCGCCGGCCTGGTGGGGCTGGTGCGGGGTCTGCTGCCGCACCTCCAGGAGGCCAACCTGCCCACCGTCGCCATCGGCGCGGGCAGCGTGGCGCTGCTGCTGGCGCTCAAGCGCCTGCGGGTGCGCTCCCTGCCCGGGCCGTTGGTGGTGGTGGTGCTCGGCACGCTGCTGGTGGGACTGGCGCGGCTCGACGGCGCCGGCGTGGCGGTGGTGGGACGCGTCCCGCGCGGCCTCCCGCTGCCTGCGCTGCCCGCCGTCGACCCGGCCGCGCTGCCCGCGCTGGTGCCCGCCGCCCTGGCGCTCGCCTTCGTGGGATTCATGGAAGCGATCGCGGTGGGCCGCTCCATCGCCGCGCGCGAGCGCACCACGGTGGATGCCAACCGCGAGCTCGTCGGCCTCGGGCTCGCCAACCTGGTGTCCGGGCTGGTGGGCGGCTACCCGCTGGGCGGCGGCTTCGGACGCTCGGCGGTGAACTACGAGGCCGGCGCGCGCACGCAGCTCGCCTCGGTGGTGCGCGCTGCGCTGCTGGTGCTCACGCTGCTGGCCCTGACCCCGCTCTTCACGTTCCTGCCGCGCGCGGTGCTGGGCGCCATCGTGTTCGTGGCGGTGATCGGCCTGGTGGACGTGCGCGAGCCCGTGAGGCTGTTCCGCGTGCGCCCCGCCGACGGCTGGACGCTGGTCGTCACCTTCGGGGCCACGCTCTTCATCGGCGTGGAGGCCGGCATCCTGATCGGCGTGGCGTTCAGCCTGCTGGTGTTCGTGGCGCGCAGCGCCTACCCGCACGTCGCGGAGCTGGGCTGGCTGCACGACGCCGGCGTGTTCCGCAACACGCGCCGCTTCGCGGATGCCCGGCGCTACCGCGGCGTGTTGCTGGCCCGCCCCGACGCCTCGCTCTACTTCGCCAACATGGCGTTCCTGGAGAGCTGGCTCGACGATGCGGTGCGCCGCCGCACCGCCGAGGCGGGCGAACGCGTGCGCGCCGTGGTGCTCGATTGCTCCGCGGTCAACGATGTCGACGCCGTGGCGCTGGAGGCGCTCGAACGGCGGCTGGTGGCGTGGGACGCCGCCGGCGTCGCGCTCCATCTCGCCGGCGTGAAGGGCCCCGTGCGGGACCGTCTGGCCCGCGCGGGCTTTACCCGGCGCCACCCCGAGCGGGTCGGGCACCTGAGCGTGGCGCACGCGCTGGACGCGCTGGGGGCCGAGCTCGAGGCGCCGGCCGACCCGGCGACGCGAACCGGCCCCGGCCCCGACCCCGAGCCCGAGGCCGAGGGCGCGGAGCGGGGCGGCGGTCTCCGGGGCGAAGCGTCCGAGACCCCCGACGCGTCCACGAGCACGGAAGCGGCCGGAGCGCCCGAAGCGGCCGGAACGCCCGAACCGTCCGGAACCCACCCCACGCCCGCCGGGCCGAGGAGGCGCCGCGCGGCAGGAGGAAACTCATGAAGCGATCGTCCGTTCCCGAGCTGGCGCGCCGCGTCTGGCCGCTCGCCGCCGCCCTGGCGCTGGTGCTCACCCTCACGGCCTGCGGCGCGACCTACAAGACCGTCAGCGTGAAGGACCTGCGCGCCGCCAGCGAGCCCAACCGCA
>CAZTTB010000286.1:0-2301 GCA_964616005.1 uncultured bacterium
CGGTAGGCCCGGTGCATCTGGTCCCGCGACGCGGGGTGGAGGCTGACGGCGTCCTGCTCGGCGAGCCGGATGAAGCGCTGGCTGCCCCGCATGTGGGTGAGGATGTTGGTCAACACCCCGTGCACCTGCCGGCGGGCGCTCCCGCCGGCGGCGCGCGCCTGGTCGACCAGCCCGCCGACCCGTTCGATGTGGTGCAGCAGGATCGCCAGGAAGAGGGTCTCCTTGTCCTCGAAGTGGTAATAGAGGCCCGCCTTGGACACCCCCACCGCCTCGGCGATCTGCCGCATCGACAACCCGTGGTAGCCGTGCGTGACGAAGAGCGCGGCGGCCTCGTCGAGGATGCGGTCCTTGACGCTGTCGGCGGCGCCCGCTTGCGTCACGGCCCGCTCACCGGCCGCCGGCGCTCGGGGAGCCGGCAGACGTCGTCACGGCGTCGACCCAGGGCGTGCGCGTCACGCCCGCCCTCACCCCATCCCGGGGATCAGCGGCCGCCACCAGGGGATGGCGATGACCATCAGCACCATGGCGACGGTGTAGAAGATGGCCGCCGGCCGTGCGCTGTTCAGCTTGCGCGCGCGTGCGGCCCCCACATGGATGAGGGCGATGGCGATGACCATCAGCGGCAAGTGCTCGACCAGGAAGAAGCGGGTGTGGTCGTTCTTCATGGCGGCGCCGAAGTCGGCGAAGGCGCCGGTGGTGATGGGGCTGAACACGAAGTACAGCAGCAGGCCCACGAGCAGCTGCACATCGACGGAGATGGTGAACACCCGCCCGAGCGAGTTCTGTTGGCCGGTCCAGGCCCCACGCGTGAAGGCGCCGCGCAGGGCCATGGCCACCGCGACGACGCCGACGATGACGATCACCCAGCGCAACAGGTTGTGGAGGTCCAGCAAGAACATGTACATGATCGTGTCGATCCTTTCGCTGTCGGAGCGCACAGGCAGGGCCGCACTCCGCGCGGCCGCGGTCGTCCTGCCCTATTCTGCCTCAGTTCGCCGCCCCGTCGCTCCCCTCCAGGCGCGACGCCTGTTCCTGACGCCGCCCCTTGAGGCCGAACGACGGCACCAGCATCACGGCCATCACCACCGCCAGCACGGTGAGCGCCGGCGGAAATCCGCCGGCCGAGGAGGCCGCCACCGCTCCCACCAGGGCGCCACCGACGAGCTGTCCCACGCTGGTGAACACCGTCAACAGGCCCTGCGAGGCCCCGCGGTCGGCTTCGTCCGCTTCGCGCAGCAGGATGTAGCGCAGCGGAGCACCCAGGAGAGCCGACAGCCCGAGGCCGGTGAGGACGGAGGCGACGATGAAGCCGGCCAGGCTCGCGGAGGCGGCGCCGAACACGAACAGCCCGGCGGCGGTCAGCGCGAGTCCGGCGACCACCACGATCCTCGAGCCCAGCGCGTCGAGGACGCGGCCGGCCGTAGGCGATCCGACCGCCAGAGCCAGCACCAGCGGCAGCAGCATGAAGCTGGCGGTCGCCTCCCCTACCCCCAGCGAGGACACGGCCAGCGACGGCAGGAACACCATGGCCGCCTCGCTGAGGCCGGCGCCGGCGGCGAACAGGCCGACCAGCCGCACCTGATTCGACGCCAGCAGGCGCGGCCGCAGCACGGCGTCGGCCGCGCGCCGCTCGACCGACCAGAACAGCGGGAGCAGCACGAGCGCCACCAGCAGGAAGGGGCCTACGTTCCAGCTCAACAGGCTGGACAACAGCGCTGTGCTGTCGAGGCCGCTGAGGCCGAGCGCCAGGCCCGCCAGCATCAGGCTCAGCACGCTCACGCCGGTCCAGTCGAAGGGGGGACTCTCGGCGGCTCGCACGTCGGGCACGAGTCGCTGGCTGGCTACGATGAGCCAGGCAGCCACCGGCAGGTTGATGAGGAACAGCCAGTGCCAGCTCAACTGCAGCAGCAGGCCGCCCAGCACGGGGCCTACCAGGAACGCCAGACCGAACACGGCGCCGATGATGCCGAGGGCCCGACCGCGCTTCTCCGCCGGGAAGGTGTCGCCGATGACGGCGCTGGCGACCGGGAAGATGCCGCCGGCCCCGATGGCCTGGATCGCCCGGCCCACCAGCAGCACCGTGAGGCTCGGGGAGAGCGCCACGACCAGCGAGCCGATGCCGAACAGCGCCACGTCGAGGGTGTAGATGCGGCGGCGCCCGAAGCGATCGGAGAGCTTCGCCATCAGCGGCGTGGCCATCAGGTTGAACAGCACGTAGACGTTGAAGACCCAGGCGATGGCGGCGTTCCCGACGCCGAAACCGCGTTGGATCGCCGGCAGCGCCGGCCCCACGATGGCGAT
>CAZTTB010000287.1:0-2299 GCA_964616005.1 uncultured bacterium
GTCGATCCGCGGCTTCGGGGCCGCCTACTTCAAGCAGGTACGCACCGACAGCGCCCACGACAGCGTCGACTTCTACGGCGGGGTGTGCCTGACGGGGGAGGGCGTGGCGTGGACGCTGCTCGCCCAGCGCGTGACCGTGCGGGGTTTGCGCGGACAGCTCGCGGTCAGCGCGGAGCTGCCGACGGTGCACCTCGAGGGTTGGACGATGACGGCCGCCAGCCTCCATGCCGACCGCCAGACCCTCACCTTGAGCGCCGTCCACGTCAAGGGGAAGCAGCTCAGTGGCGACGCCGCGGCGGTGACGGTCGATCTGCAGGAGGGGACCCTTCACCTCGAGCGCGCCGTGCTCGAGGCGCCCACCTACGTGGTGCGTGGAGCGAGCGCGGTCGTTGCGGGCGACGCCGTCACCGTCGACCGGCCGCTCATCACCAGCTGTACCTGCGCGGGACCTCCTCTGTACGACGTGCAGGGTCGGAGCGCGCGGCTCGACATGCAGAACGGATCGGTCGTGCTGCAGGGAGGCAGGCTCCGGGTCGGCGCCGTGACGCTGCTGCTCGCCGACTCGGTCACGCTGTCGGACAAGACGCTCAAGGACCTGACCGTGCCGGTGAAGGTGAGCTACGTGGCCAGCGACGCTGCCGCGGGGGTGACGGGAACCGGCCTGGGGGTGACGGTCGGACCGTTGGGGCTCGGGCCCGGCGTCCATGCGGACCTTGGAGCGACCGGTCTCGACGCCGACTATCCGCTTTCGGCGGTGGCGCTCCTGGCGGGCAAGGGAGCTGGGGGGGCGTTCACCTTCGGGAAGGCGCCCGACGGCATGCGCTTCGAGATGACCAGCGACCACGCCGTGCTCCCGTGGCTCGACGCCGGGTTCGACACCCGCGTGCTCGAACCGGGCAACCGCGACACCTTGCGCGAGGGTGTGCTCCACCTCCGGGCCCACACCCGGGTCCCCGCCCTGAACGGCGACGCCGCGCTGACGCTGGTCGCGGCGGGCTCGTCGCAGGATCCCGCGTCCGGTCCCGTCGCCGGCGCGCGCCTGGGCGCCAACGGTTCGTTCCGGATCGCCACGGCAGCCGCGGACTGGGGCCGGCTGACGCTCAGGACGAACCTGAGCGAGAGCCTGTACCCCGATCAGGGCGCGTCGCAGTGGGGGATCGATCTCCAACCCGGCTACAGCGTCCGGGCGGGCACGGTGGCCCTCAGCGCGAGCTACCTGGCGCGTTTCACCGACAGCGGATCGCCGTTCACCACCACCCTCGATCGCCTGGAGCCGACGCAGCGTCCCTCGCTGCAGGTGACGGTTCGGGGGGCGCTGGGCTCGGGTTGGACGGGCTCGTCGAACGTTGTCGGGAGCTACGATCTCGTCGCTTCGCCCGCGGTGGACGCCGGGGTCAACCAGCTCGAGGGCGCCGTCTCGGTGGTGCGGCAGCTCGGCCCTTGGCGCCTCCAGGTCGGGGTCGATACCGCGCTGCAGGGCGTGCTGGCCCCCAACGGCGAGCGCGACGGCTACCTGCAGGGAAGCGTGAGCGCCGCGGACGGCGGCCTGCAGTTCGGTGCCCGCGCCCGCTACACCTGGGCGCCCGACCCCGTCGGTCTGGACCGGCTGGAGCTGAGCGCGGCCGTGCCGATCGAGCTCCCCGGCGTCGAGCTCACGCCGTACCTGGCGCTGAACTTCGCTCCGACCGTCACCGGCGGCGCCCTGCCCGCCATCAGCGGGCACGGCCTCGACCTCACCTTCGTGAGCTGCTGCGGTGCGCTTCAGCTCGGCTACCGCGATCAGGACGGGACCTGGAGCGTGTCCGTATCGGTCGACCTACAGCGCCGTACCGCACCCGACACGCAGGCAGGTACCTCAGGCTGCGGCGGTCCGGTCGACGGGCCCGCGACGCTGGCGTCGACGGGGACCGCCGCGACCACCTGCTCGATCGGCGGGCCGGGGAACGCCGGATCGACGGGGCCCCCGTCGGTGAGCGCGGCCGGCACGGGTATCATGACCGGTGCCGCGACCGGGTCGTCGCTACCATGACGGTGGGGGCGATCGGGAGACGGCGACGCGACGCGTTGGGGCGTTACCGGACATGACGAGGATCGACCGCTACCTGCTGCGCGAGAGTGTCCCCCCGCTGCTCTTCGGGCTGCTGCTGTACGCCGGCCTGGCCGTGATCAGCACCACGATCCCGAGGCTGCAGTGGGTGGTCGGTACGCCGATCCTGCGGCTGGCGGCGTGGCTGGCGCTGCAGCTCCCCACCGCCATGGAGCAGACGCTGCCCATCGCGCTGGTGCTGGCCGTGCTGCT
>CAZTTB010000288.1:0-2291 GCA_964616005.1 uncultured bacterium
GCTACGGCCGCGTCACCTTCGTCGGCGACGGCGTCAACGATGCCGCCGCGCTCGCGACCGCCTCGGTCGGCGTGGCGATGGGCACCGCCGGCTCCGACGTGGCGCTCGAAGCCGCCGACGTGGCGCTGCTGTCCGACGACCTGCGCAAGCTGCCCCACGCCTACACCCTGGCGCACAAGGCGAACCGCATCATCAAGCAGAACCTGATCTTCGCGCTCGGGATCATGCTGGTGATGGTCCTCATCACCATCTTCTTCTTCCTGCCGCTGCCGCTGGGCGTGCTCGGGCACGAGGGCGGCACCATCCTGGTGGTGGCCAACGGCCTGCGCCTGCTGGCCTTCCGGCCCGAGGCGGCGCCGGCGGGACGCGAGGTCGCGCCCGACGCGGCGCGGGGGCTGGCCACCGAGGGCTGATCCGCGCCGAAGGGCGGCGCTGCGAGCCGCCCGGCCGGCTCATCTTCGAGCGCCTATACTCGCGTGGTGAGCGACGCCCCCGCCCCCAACGTGATCGACGTGCACGGCCTCGTCAAGCGTTACGGCCGCCGCACCGCGGTCGACGGCCTCGACCTGGCGGTGGGCGCCGGCGAGGTCTTCGGCTTCCTCGGCCCCAACGGCGCCGGCAAGACCACCACGGTACGCATGCTGCTGGGGCTGGCGCGCCCCAGCGCGGGCGGCGGGAGCCTGCTGGGCCGGCCGCTGGGCGACCCGGAGGCGCGCAGGCAGGTCGGCTACCTGCCGGAGAACGTGCACTTCCCGGGCTGGTTCACGGGCCTGGGCTTCCTGCGCTACCATGGCGCGCTCTACGGGCTGCCCGGGCGTGAGGTGGACGCGCGCGCAGGCGAGGCGCTCGAGCGCCTCGGGCTCGCCGGCCGCGGCGGGGACCACCTGCGCGGCTACAGCCACGGCATGCTGCAGCGCCTGGGGCTGGCGCAGGCGCTGCTCAACCGGCCGAAGCTGGTGTTCCTGGACGAGCCCACCTCCGCGCTCGACCCGCGCGGCCGCCGCGAGGTGCGCGAGCTGCTCGACGAGCTGCGCTCCCAGGGCACCACCGTGTTCCTCAACTCGCACCTGCTGAGCGAGGTGGAGCGCACCTGCGACCGCGTCGCCATCGTCGCCGACGGCCGCACGCGCTACCTCGGCCCCACCCGTCCCGACGACGGCTCGAACGAGCTGGACGTCAGCCTGGACCGCGCACCGGACGGGCTGGAGCGCGTGCTGGCGGGCGTCGCCACCGTGACGAGTCGCCGCGGCGGCAGGCTGCGACTGAGGCTGGCGGCCGCGGGCGCCGCTCCCGACGTGGCCCGGCGCCTGATCGACGCCGGCGCGCGCCTGCAGGCGCTGACGCCGGTGCGGCGCGAGTTGGAGGACCTGTTCCTGGAGCTGACCGGGGCGCGGGCGGAAGAGACCGCGTCCGAGGCGAGCGACGCGCGGGTGCCCGCATGACGGTGCTCACCATCGCCGGGGCGTCGCTGCGCGAGGCCTGGAACCGGCGCCTGGTACTGGCGCTGATCCTGGTGAGCGTGGCGTTCCTGGCGCTCTACCTCTACGGCGCGCACCTGCTCAACACGCGTCTGGTCGAGCGCGCGCAGGCGATCGCCGCCCGCAGCGGCGGAGGCATCACGCTGGCGCGCCACCAGATGGTGCTGCTCGGGATGTACGTGGTCGACTTCCTGGCGTCGTTCATGGCGATCTTCGCCGGCGTCGGCGCGATCGCGGGCGAGCTGGAGGACCACAGCCTGCAGCTGGTGCTGGCCAAGCCGGTGCGGCGCTGGCAGGTCATCGCCGGCAAGGCCCTGGGAAGCGGCACGGTGAGCGTGCTGTACGCGACGCTACTGTCCTTGGCGCTGCTGGCCGGCAGCCGCGTGGTGCTGGGCGTGACCCCGCCGGGCGTCGTTCCCGCCATCCTGCTGATCGATCTCGGGATCCTGGTGCTCTCCGGCCTGACCCTGCTGGCGAGCAGCCTCACCCACACGCTCACCGCCGGCGTGGCGATGGTGATGGCCTACGCGCTGGCCTGGACCGGCAGCGTGCTCACCAGCCTGGGCGAGCTCACCAACATCGACGTGCTGGCCACGCTGGGCCGCGACACCCGCCTGCTGGTGCCCAGCGACGCCCTGTGGAAGGCCGGTTCCTACTACCTGCAGACGCCGGCCATGCGGGCGCAGGAGGGCCCCAACCCGCTGTTCGGCGTGAACGCGCCCGATGCCGCGTTCCTGATCTATGCCGCTGTCTACGTGCTGGTGGCGTTCGTGCTGGCGGGGCTGGCGTTCCAGCGGCGCGATCTGTAGCGCG
>CAZTTB010000289.1:0-2285 GCA_964616005.1 uncultured bacterium
TACGGCTCCGATCCGGGCAACGTGGCCGAGGCGCGGGCGCTGATCCTGCGCGACCTGAAGCAGATGCAGGACGCGCCGGTCTCGGCCAGCGAGCTGCACCAGGTCAAGGGCATGCTGCTGCGCCAGCTGCCGCTCAGCGAGGCCAGCTTCGGCAGCATCGCCGGCCAGCTGCTACAGCTATCCCTGGAGGGCAAGCCGCTGGACAGCACCACCATCGCGGCGCAGCACTACCTCGCTCTGACGGCTCCGCAGATCCAGGCGGCATTCCAGAAGTACCTGCGGCTGGACGCTTTCGTCACGGCGGTGAAGGGACCGGCGCCGAAGCCGTGAGGGAGCCCCGGCCGGCCGCGACCGACGTCGCGGCCGGCCGGGGCGAGGCGGGAAGGGCCGGGCCTACTTCTTCTTGTTGGCCCGTTGAGCGCGCGCTGCGGAGTTGGCCGCTGCCGCGTCTCGGATGAGTTGCTTGAAGGCGGCTTCGTCGATCGTCTCCCCTTCGCGGAAGTCGATCGCGCGCCGCGTGTTCCCCTCCAGGCTGGAATTGAAGAGCTTCTTCGGGTCTTCGATGGAGGCTCCGCGGAAGAAGGTGAGCTTCACGACCTGCTTGTACGACTCTCCGGTGCAGATCCCTCCGTCATGGGACCAGACAGGGGTCCCCGGCTTCGACGGCTTCACCCACTTCCACTCCTCCTGGATGTCGGGATCGGCCTCGCGGATGAGCTGACGGAGACGGGCGAGCGTCTGTCCTCGCCAATCCCCCAGCTCTTCGATCCGCGCGGTGATGTTGGCTGACGCGGCCCCGTCGTCCGTGTGGCGTGTCGGATCCATCGTCTCTCCGATCCTGTGCTTCGCTCGCCGGCCCCATCCCGGCCGCGGGGTATCGCCCGGGGGATGTCGTCGGGCTCTCACCCGGAGGCCGTTCACGTGGGGGCGGCCGTCTTGAGTATGGCAGAGCTCCGCGGCTCGCGAGGGGCCTTTCGCGCCCGTCCGGAGGGCGGCTCGGCGTGACGACGACCGGATCGTCGGTCCGTGCCGTTGAGCCCTGCCATCGCCGTGGCCTTCGTCAACGTCAAGAACCTGGCACTGTTCCTCACCGCGATCGCCGTGCAGCAGGCCAGCGACCTGACCGTCCAGCACAAGCTGCCCGGCGCCGCCCGCTACTCGTGCGGCTAATCGCGTTGCATCAGAGGCGACGGCGCGGTTTCACTCCAACTCTCCAGCCAGTGGACGATCGCGTCGAGGACACCCGACAGGGCGCGGCCCTTGTCCGTGAGGTGGTACTCGACGCGGACCGGCATGTCGGGGAGCACCTCGCGCCTGGTGAGGCCCTCGGCCTCGAGTTCGCGGAGTCTCTCGGCCAGCATGCGGTCGCTCAGACCGGGGATCGCGGCCTTGAGGTCGCTGAAACGGTGCACGCCTCCGAGCAGGGCACGGATGATGACGCCAGTCCAGCGCCCACCGATGAGCTCGATGGCGCGTTGGTAGTGCTCGCAGAAGACCTCTTCCGGCATGTCACACTATTACATAGAGTAAGTGACTTGACAAGAGTAAGCACCTGACCTATAGTCCGATCCGTGACCGGCACCCCGTCGGAGGGTGCGGCCCCGATTCTCGTGCAAGGAGCATCACACTCCATGACCAAGCCCCATATCGGCATCATCGTTGGGACGACGCGTGAGAAGCGCTTCGCCATGACCCCGGCAGGCTGGATCCGCGATATCGCGTCGCGGCGCGACGACATGACGGTCGAGCTGGTCGACCTGCGCGACTACCCGATGCCCTTCTTCGACGAGCCCGCGTCGAACGCCCACACGCCGTCGCGCAACGAGGTCGCGCGGCGCTGGCAGGCCAAGGTGGGGTCGCTCGACGGCTTCATCTTCGTCACCGCGGAGTACAACCACTCGATCTCGGCGGTGCTCAAGAACGCCCTGGACTATGCGTCGCCGGAGTGGCATCGCAAACCTGCCGCGTACGTGGGTTACGGCGGCGTGGGGGCTGCCCGGGCGGTGGGCCACCTACGCGGCATCAACGTGGCATTGCAGATGGCGCCGATCGGCACGGCCGTGCACATCGGCGGGGCGGACTTCATGGCGCTGCGGCGCGGTGACAAGGAACTGGCAGCGATGGCGCACCTTGAAGCCGGCGCCGAGGCCATGCTCGACCAGCTCGCATGGTGGGCGCAGGCGCTGAAGGCCGCGCGCAACGCCGACGGAGTGCTGGCCGCCGCCTGAGCGCTCGTTCCGCAGATCGCAGTGCCGCGACACCTGCGCCGCGACACCTGCGCCGCG
>CAZTTB010000290.1:0-2274 GCA_964616005.1 uncultured bacterium
TCGGGCATGGCCTGTCCGGTGCGGCGGGCGCGGCAGGGGAGGGCGGGGGCGCTATGGACCTCCCGAGCGAAGCGCGCCCCCGCTCGCTGCCAGCATGCCGTGCCGGCCGGCGACCGCGCGCCACGCCCTTGGCCGCGGCCGAGGGAGCCTGGGCGCGTGCCCAGGCACGGCCCCCTCCCGGCCCCGGCGACCGATGGGACAATTGTCCCCACCCTGCCGTCGGCGCGCACCTAGACTGGGCCCGTGACGACTCCGAACCCCACGCCCGACACCCGCTGGCACGGTGATGATCGCGGCGCGGCGCACGAGCGTGCCGAACTGCGCGACCGCGTCCGGCGGCTCGATCGTCCGGGCCCGCGCTACACCTCCTACCCCACGGCGGTCGAGTTCAGCGACGCGTTCGGCGAGGACGACTACCGCGCTGCGCTGTCGCGCGCCGCGCGCACGCCGGAGCTGCCGCTGGCGCTCTACACCCACCTGCCCTTCTGCGCCGAGCGCTGCCTCTACTGCGCCTGCAACGTCGTGATCACGCCGCACCTCGCCGTGGCCGATGCCTACCTGGAGCGCCTCTACCGGGAGATCGACACGGTGGCGCCGCTGCTCGGCGAGCGCCGCGACGTGGCGCAGTTCCACCTCGGCGGCGGCACGCCCACCTACTACGACCCCGACGCCCTCGAGGCGTTGATGCAGCACTTCTGGCGCCACTTCCGGATGCTGCCGGGCGCCGAGGTGGCGCTCGAGGTCGACCCGCGCGTCACCACTGTCGAGCACCTGGAGCGGCTCGGCTCGCTCGGCTTCAACCGGCTGTCGCTCGGCGTGCAGGACCTCGATCCGGAGGTGCAACGCAGCATCGGTCGGGTCCAGAGCGTCGAGCGCACCGCGGAGCTGATGAGCGCCGCCCGGCGCCTGGGCTTCGGGTCGACCAACCTCGACCTCATCTACGGGTTGCCGTATCAGACGCCCGACAGCGTGGCGCGGACGCTGGAGCAGGTGCTCGAGCTGCGGCCCGATCGCCTGGCCGTGTACTCGTTCGCCTTCCTGCCCAAGACGTTCGCCCACCAGCGCCAACTGCCCGAGGAGCCGATCCCGCGCGGCGAGGCCAAGCTCGCCCTGCTCGAGCTGGTGCGGGAGACCCTGCTGGGCGCCGGCTACGTCGACGTCGGCATGGATCACTTCGCGCTGCCGAGCGACGAGCTGGTGCGCGCGCAGCAGGACGGGCGCCTGTGGCGCAACTTCATGGGTTACACCACGGCGCGCTCGCCGGACATGGTGGGGTTCGGCGTGTCGGCCATCGGCGAGGTAGGCGGCGCCTACGTGCAGAACGAGAAGAAGCTGAGCCGCTACGAGGACGTCGTCGATGCCGGCCGCCTGCCGGTCGCGCGCGGCTTCCGTCTCGACGAGGACGATCGCCTGCGGCAGCACCTCATCCGCGACTGGATGTGCCACTTCCGGGTCGACAAGCGCGAGCTCGAGGCGCGCTTCGGCATCCGGTTCGACCGCTACTTCGAGCGCGAGTTGGAGGCGCTCGCTCCGCTGGCCGACGAAGGGCTGGTCCGCATCGGTCCCGACCGCATCGAAGCGGGGGAGCTGGGCCGGCTGCTACCGCGCAACGTGGCGATGGTCTTCGACCGCTACCTGGTGCGCGAGGCCGGCGGCCCGTCGCCGTTCTCGCGGACCGTGTGACGTGACGACCCGACGGCCGCCCTCCGGGAGACCGCGCGTCGTGGTCGTGGGAGGCGGTATCTCGGGCTTGACCGCCGCCTTCCAGGTGCTCCAGGAGCGGGAGGACGCCGAGGTGATGGTGCTCGAGCGCACGGCGCGCATAGGGGGCACCGCCACCAGCGACGCCGTCGACGGGTTCCTGGTCGATCGCGGGCCCAACGGCTTCCTCACCAACGTGCCCGATGCCTACAACCTCAGCCTGGAGCTGGGGTTGCACGACGAGTTGCTGCCGGCCTCCGAGGCCGCTCAGAAGCGCTTCCTGTACTTCCGGGGCCGGCTGGTGCCGGTGCCGACGGGCGCCGGCGCGCTGCTGCGCTCGCCCCTGCTGTCGCCGCGGGGCAAGGCGCGCATGGCGCTCGAGCCGTTCCTGCCCGCCGCCGATCCGCGGCGCGAGGAGAGCGTGCACGGCTTCGCCACCCGTCGTCTCGGGCGGGAGTTCGCCGACGTCATGGTGGCGCCGATGGTGGCGGGGGTGTCGGCGGGGGACGCGCGCCAGTCGAGCCTGCAGGCGTTGTTCCCGCGCATGCACCGGCTCGAGGCCGAGCACGGCGG
>CAZTTB010000291.1:0-2272 GCA_964616005.1 uncultured bacterium
GCGCTGCCGGCGGTGGGGGCCGCCACGATCCGCCCCATGCGGGCGTTCTCCTCGTTGACGGCCATGGCGTAGGCCTGGACGCGCTTGAGCAGGGGAGCCCGGAGGGCATCGTCGGCCTCCCACAGCCCCTTGGCGTTCCAGCCCACCATGCCGGTGCGGCTGGGCTCGGCCGACGCGAGGCCGCGTTCGATCGCGTCGCGCATCGCCCGGATACGCTCGCGCATGCCTGTCAGCACTCGCCGGCGTTCGGCCTGGTCGGTGCCGACCTCGTCGGCGAGCGCCAGCTCCGAGGCGCGGCCGGGCGCGGCGGCCAGCTCGGCGAGCGTCACGATGCCTCCGCTCCGGCCGTGGCGAGGTCGGCCACGTCGTCGGCGTCCTCGCCGCTCATGACCTCGGGCAGCATGCGTAGCCAATGGATGTAGGGCACGTGCGTGAGGTAGTCCAGTGCGTATTGCGCCAGCCGTCGGTCGACCTCGATGGACATCATCGCCAGGCCGCCGCGCTTGCGCCGCGCCGAGTGGAGCGTCGCAACGTTGCCTTCATCGTCGGCGATGACCCGAGCCACGCGTGCGATGATCCCCGGCTTGTCGTCGTGCAGCGCCAGCAGCGTGTGGTAGGCGCCGGTGACCCCGACCTCGAAATCGCGCACGCTGAACACGCGGATCATCCCGCCTCCCAGACTCGAGCCGGTCACCTCGATGGCCTCGTCGTCGTTGGTGAGCTCCAGGCGGACGGAGTTGGGGTGGACGTCACCGAGGTCGGCGGTCTCGAAGTCGAGCTCGAGCCCGGCCGCGCGTGCGTGCTCGAGTGCCGCGGGGATGCGAACGTCATCCGGGAAGTAGCCCAGCAGCCCGGCCGCCAACGCCACGTCGGTGCCGTGGCCGTGCGCCGTCTTGGCGAACGAGCCGTGCAGCGTGACGCGCGCCCGCGTCGGCGGTGCGAGCAAGGTGTGCCGCGCCAGCAGCGCCAGCCGGCAGGCGCCGGCGGTGTGCGAGCTCGACGGCCCCACCATGACCGGGCCGACCATGTCCAGGAGACCCACGCGCCCATGCTATACCCGCGTTCCCGCCTTCGGAGCGCCTCCGAGCGACGGATGCGCCCCGCGCGCGGCCGCGTCGGCGCCGGATGTAAAAGCCCCTTGACATCTGGAGGGTGTGGATGTAAAGTTCCTTTGACATGAGGAGCGCACGTCGATCCGTCCCAGCGCAGCGCGATCGCGCCACGCGCGAAGGCAGGCTACATAGCCGGCTGCGCGAGCAACGCAGGGCGGCCGAGCTCACCCAGGCCGAGCTGGCGGAGCGGGTCGGAGTCACCCGGCAGACCATCATCGCCATCGAGCGCGGGGGGTACGTACCGTCGGTGGTGTTGGCGCTCCTCCTGGCTACGGAACTGTCGATCGCGGTCGAGCGTCTGTTCTGGCTCGACCGCCCGGAAGGGGAAGCGCCATGAGCATGTCTTTCAGGTATGTCGCGACCCGCCTGTTCGTTGCCGCCGTGATGGCCGTGTTGGTGGGACTCGTAGGTGGCTCCTGGTACCTCGCCGGCGTATTCGGGGGCCTGAGCTTCGTCGTCCTGATGGTGGCGCGCCGTGGCGGCCGCTACCTCACCTCCGCCGACGGCTCGGTCTTGCGGCGAGACGAGCGCGGCCGCGAGATCGCTGATCGGGCCGCCCGCAACGGCTTCGTGGTGCTGGTGCTGGCCACCGGTACCCTGTCGATGGTGTTCCACGCGCTCGGTCGCGCAGCGGTGCCGGTCGGCCTGCTCGAAGGTGCGCTGGCGCTCGCCGCGTTGGCCTGGCTTGCGAGCGACCTGTGGCAACGGCGCGGCTGAGCCGCCCTGGAGGCAACGATCGGCGGCCCCGCCACGGGCGCGCTCAGGGGCTGCAAAACGACAGCACGGAGAAGGGGCGGCCTGTACGCGCCGCCCCTGGTCATTCCATGTGCGATGGAGAAGGGCCTACTGGCGCACGCGCTCCTTGAGGCTCTTGCCGGGCTTGAAGGCGGGGTACTTGCTGGCCGGGATCTTGATCTTCTCGGTCGTCCCGGGCTTGACGCCCGTGCGCGCCTTGCGACGACGGACCTCGAAGGTGCCGAATCCCGTCAGCTGCACCTTGTAGTTGTTGTCCAGGTGCGTGCTGATCTTGCCCAGCATGGTGTCCATGACTTCCTTGACTTCCTTCTTCTTCATTCCGGTCTCGTCGGCCACCATATCGACGAGGTCCGCCTTGGACACGGTCTTTGCCTTGGCCATTCGACTCCTCCTCCTCGAATCCT
>CAZTTB010000292.1:0-2270 GCA_964616005.1 uncultured bacterium
CCTGCGCGCCTACAGCCTCTCCACGCTGGTGTTCCCGGTGATGTTCTACCTGATCTTCGGAAGCAGCTTCGGGGGCTTCAGCACCCAGGGCATCCGCGTCGCCGCGTACCTGATGGTCAGCTACGCCGCCGTGGGCGTCATCAACGCCGCGGTGTTCGCCTTCGGCGCCGGCGTCGCCGGCGAGCGCGGCCAGGGCTGGATGATGCTCAAGCGTGTCTCGCCCATGCCGGCCAGCGCCTACTTCACCGCCAAGACCCTGATGGCCGTCATGTTCTCGGTGCTGGTGCTCGTCGCCCTGACGATCACCGCCTTCCTCCTGCAGGGCGTGCACCTGCCCGTCCTCACCTGGCTGAAGCTGCTCGGCACGCTGGCGGCCGGCGTGCTGCCGTTCGCGGCACTGGGCCTGGCCTTCGGCTACGCGCTCGGACCGAACTCCGCCCCGACGGTGCTCAACCTCGTGAACCTGCCGATGACGTTCGTGTCGGGCCTGTACATCCCCATCACGCAGCTCCCGCCCTTCGTGCAACACATCGCTCCCTACCTTCCCGCCTACCACTTCGGGCAGCTCGCATTGGCGGCCATCGGCGCGCACCCGGTCGGCACGGTCGGCCATCACCTGCTCGCCCTGGCCGCCTTCACCGCCGTCTTCCTGGCCCTGTTCATCCGCGCCTATCGCCGCGACGAGGGCCGCACCTACGGTTGACGTGCGCCCCCTCGAGCGCGACGCCCACACCCGGACCGCCCCGCACGCCGCGGGCGGTCCGGGCGCACGGGCATGTGCGCCGGCGCGTAGGATGGACGAGATGACGCGGAAACGCCCCGCCTGGCGGGCCTCGCTGGTCTACTTGGTGTACCTGATCTTCCTGATCTTCCAGCCGATCTTCGACCCCACCACGACCTCGGTGACCTGGCTGCTGACGGGCGCCATGGTCGTGGTGTTCCTGCCGCTGTACCTGTGGACCTTCTCTCGGACCTCCACCGAGCCCTATCTGTGGAGCCGCGAGCGCAAGCGCCCTGGCGCCGTGCTAGGCATCGTCGGGATGAGCCTGTTGGGGCTCGTCAGCATCCCGATCAACGGCGGCGCCACGACCTTCCTCATCTACGCCGGCGCCGCCAGCGGCTCGCTCACCCCGCGCCGGCGCGCGGTCACGGCCGTCGGCTCCGTGATGGTGATCGTGATCGTCGCGGCGTTCGTGTCGGGCATCCCGTTCCCCGTGGTGCTGGGGCCGTTCGCTCCGGCGCTGGCGCTGGTGCCCATGTTCGGGTTCACCAACATCTACCAGCGCGAACGGGCGCAGGCCAACGCGCGCCTCGCCATGGCGCAGGACGAGATCGAGCGCCTCGCCGCGATCGCCGAACGCGAGCGCATCGCGCGCGACCTGCACGACCTGCTGGGGCACACCCTCTCCACCATCACCTTGAAGTCCGAGCTGGCGCACCGCCTCGCCCTGGCCGACCCGGTGCGGGCGGCCGCCGAGATGCGGGAGGTCGAGCGCATCTCGCGGGGCGCCCTCAGCGAGGTGCGCAGCGCCGTCACCGGCTACCGCGCGCGCGGGCTGCAGGGCGAGCTCGCCAACGCCAAGCTGGCGCTGGAGGCCGGGGAGGTGGCGTTCGATTACTACGCCGAGCCGCTCGACCTCCCTCCGGAGCGCGAGAGCGTGCTGGCGCTCGCCCTGCGCGAGGCCGTCACCAACGTCCTGCGCCACGCCGGCGCCGAGCACTGCACGGTGCGGCTCCGCAAGCTCGGCGACCACGCCGAGCTGACGGTGGAGGACGACGGGGTGGGCGGTGCCGCGGTCGCCGACGGCGGACTGGCCGGCATGCGCGCCCGCCTCCAGGCGCTGGGGGGGACGCTCCAGGTGGCCGACGACCGGGGCACGCGGCTGCGCGTGGCCCTGCCTATCGAGGGGAACCGTGGCCGGGTCGAGCAGCCGGCGCGGACGCCCGACGGCGGGGAGCTGCCCACGGCATGAGCGGGCAGGCGGGCGCCCGGTGATCCGGACCGTCCTGGCCGAGGACCAGGCCATGGTGCTCGGCGCCCTCGCGGCGCTGCTCGAGCTCCAGGGCGACATCGAGGTCGCTGCGCAGGCGCCCGACGGCGAGGCCGCGTTGAAGGCCGTGGTGGAGCTGCAGCCCGACGTGCTGGTGACCGACATCGAGATGCCGCACATGACCGGGCTCGAGCTCGCCGCCGCGGTGCGCGAGCGCGCGCTGCCCACCCGCGTGATCATCCTCACCACCTTCGCGCGCTCGGGCTACCTGCGCCGCGC
>CAZTTB010000293.1:0-2252 GCA_964616005.1 uncultured bacterium
GGATCGCCGCCGGCGACCAGCTCGTCCAGCAGCGCGAAGCCGGGATCCGGCCGGGCGACCGTCACCACGCTCAAGGAGTATCCCAGGGCCTGTCGCAGCGTGCGCACCCCGTTGGAGCTGCGCTCGGTCGACGCCAGCAGGCGCGCCAGGACGTCGCGGTGCAGGCTCACCGCCGCGTCGGCGAGTTCGGGCACGGCCAGTACCGAGGGCTCGGCCAGCGCGGCCACCGCCGCGCGGAGCTCCAGCGGTCGTCCCCCCCGCACCCAGGCCCGCAGCTCCGCCAGGGTGGGCTCGCGACGCGCCAGCAGCAGGCGCTGCAGCGCCATGGCCGCGGCCTCGCGCAGGCGCCAGCGAGGATCGCCGGCCGCGTCGCGCGCGATGGCGAGCGCGGAGGCCGTCCGCTCGCCGACGACGCACGCCACCGCCGCGGCGCCCAGCGTGCCGCAGAAGGCCACGAACTCACCGGGATCGCCGGTCGGGGCGCGCTGCGCCGACAGGCCCGCCAGCGCGTTGCACAGGTCCCACCAGGGTGCCGGTTCCTGTGTCGCACGCTCGGCCACCTCCTCGGCGAAGAGGGCGGCCAGCTCGAGGTTGCCGCGTGGGCCCGGCAGGTGGCTGAACTCCAGCAGCACGCTCCGCACGGGCGCGTCGGCAAGGGACACGCGATAGTGGTCCAGGGCGGCGTGGAGTGCCGCCGTCTCGGGCCGGGGCCGGGTAGGCATGTCTCAGTGTGGCGCGCGGTGGGGCCGCCGGGGCGCACGCAGATCACCTCGCGGGGGAACTAAGCTGGGCCCAGGCCCGCCGCTCCCACCCGCGGCGCGCCGGTGCGACGTCACGCAGCGGTGGGGGAGGGACGGTGCGTCCGATGTCGGAGCAGCCGCCACGGCAGGGAACGCGCCTGGGGCGCGAACGCTTGCTCGAGCACTGGCAGGACGAGGGGGACTCGGCGTTCCTCTACGACGGCCTCGCCCGGCGCATGAAGGACGGCGAGGCGCGCACGACCTTGCTGCGTCTGGCGCAGGACGAACGAGCGCACCAGCAGGTGTTCGCCTCGCTGCTGGGGGAGGCGCCGCGCTTCGCACCCTCGGCGCGCACGCGCATGCTGCTGGCGGGCTCCCGGCTGCTGGGCCCGAGGTTGGTCCTGGCGCTGGCCACGAACGAGGAAGGGAACGAGGTCGCGCGCTTCCTCCAGGAAGCCCGGGACGGCATCGATGAGCCGTGGGTACGGCGGCTGGCGCGCGAATCGGCGCATCACGCCAGCGTGCTCGGCCGGCTCAGCGGCACCTCGGGCGATCCCTGGCATCACATCGACTCCGGCGGTCGCCTGCGGAACCTCGTCTACGGCTTCAACGACGGCCTCACGGCCAACTTCGGCCTCATCGCCGGCATGCTGGGTGCCGCCATCCACCGCGACGTGGTGCTGCTGAGCGGTTTCTCCGGCTTGCTGGCGTCGTCGCTGTCGATGGCGGCCAGTGGCTACCTGGCCTCGCAGAGCCAGCGCGAGGTCGATGCCAACGAGATCAACACCCAGCGCGCCGAGTTGATGTTGTTCCCCCAGCGCGAGGAGGACTACCTCGCCGGCCTGTACGAGGAGAAGGGGCTCACCGGGGACGAGGCCCGCAGCGCGGCCCGCCGGGTGATGGCCGACCCCGAGGTGGCGCTGCGCGAGCTGGCGCGGGAGAAACTCAAGATCAGCGAGGAGGGCGATCCACCGTTGGTCGAGGGGGCGACGACCGGGTTGGCGACGGTGTTCGGCGCGTTGGTCCCGATCCTGCCGTTCTTCTTCGGGGGTGGCGCCGTGGCCGCCTGGAGCGCCTTCACCCTCGCCATGGCGATGCACTTCGTGGTCGGTGCGGCGCGCAGCGTGTTCACCGGCCGGCCCTGGCTGCGCAGCGGCTTCGACATGTTCGTGGTCGGCCTCGGCGTGGCCGCCTTCGGCTACCTGCTGGGCTTCGTCCTCACGGGTGTGTTCCCGGCCGGTTGACGGCCGCGGCCGGCGGCGACTGCTAGGGTGGAAGGCACGATGCGAGTCCCTCTGCCGAACCACGTCGATGCGGGGCGTCGGTCCTGATGGGCCGCTTCCGGGCATCGTCGCTGGGAGCGGGAGCCGTCATCCTGGCGCTGCTGCTATTGATCCTGCACCGCTTCGGCACGTTCCTGCTGTTCCTGGTGATCGGAATCGGGCTGCTATGGTACGGCCGCATCCAGCGCGACGCGCAGGAGAGCGCCGCCCGGAGAGGTGGGGAAGAGGG
>CAZTTB010000294.1:0-2248 GCA_964616005.1 uncultured bacterium
GGTCCGGGAGCGTCCGGTCCGGCAGGCTCTCGTCCAGAAGGACCTCGGCCAGCAAGGCCTCGGCCAGCAGGACCTCGGTGCCGGCCAGGCCGGTGGAGCAGAACAGCGTCACCTCGTCGGCGTTCCTGCGCCCCTGCGCCTCGCCCGCCACGATGCGCTCCAGCCCGATCATGCGATGGCGGTCGGGGGCGTCGAGGAAGAAGGGGGTCGGGTAGGCGTCGACCTGCGCCAACGAATCCGTGGCGATGGTGGCGGCCATCCGTCCGACCTCCGGCGGCAGCTCGCTGGCGCCCCTGCCCTTGGGCCCGACGCCGTTGACGTGCGTCCCCGGCCGGATCCAGCCCGGGTCCAGCACCGGCGCGTGGCTGCCGGTCGCCGTCACCAGCACGTCCGCGGCGCGCACCACCGCTTCGGCGCCGTCCTCGGCGACGACGTCCAGGCCGCTCTCCGTTGCCAGGGCCTGGGCGAAGGCGCGGCGGTGAGCAGGATCGGGGCTGAACACGCGCACGCTCGTGAAGGGGCGCACCGCCAACGCGGCACGAGCGTGGGCGGCCGCCTGGCGGCCGCTTCCCAGCACCCCGAGGACGCGCGCGTCGCCGCGGGCCAGGGCGCGGATGGCCACGGCGTTGATGGCGGCCGTGCGCAGCGGCCCCAGCAGCGTCCCGACCACCACCGCCCGCAACTCGCCGGTGCTGCCGTCGAAGAGCGCCACGAGCTGCTCGGCGGCGTCCTCCGCGGTGTGGTAGGCGCGGAAGCCGGTGGCTCCGTGGGCGTCCATCGCGCCCCCGACGGTGAGGACGAGGCGACCGCCGGCTGAGGGGATGGAGCTGCGGGGCGGCGCGGCGAGCGCACCCTGCGCCTGCAGCCGGAAGGCGCGCTCCATCGCCGCCACCGCCATCGCGGGGGACAGCAGGGCGCGGACGTCGTCATCGGTCAGGAGTCTCATGCCGACCTCCTCGGGTCGCTGTGGATCGCTGCGGGCCGGGTACGGCCAGCCCCCGGGCTCACCCCGGCACCAGCGCTACCAGCGCTGCCACCGCCGGCAGCACCCCGAACGCGAGCAGCGTCTGGCCGGTGATGATGCTGGCCATCAGCGCGGCGTCCCCGCCGAGCTGGCGGGCGAGCAGGTAGGCCGAGGTGGCGGTCGGTTGCGCCTGGAACAGCACCAGTACCCCCAGCGCCTCGGCCGGCAGGTGGAGCACGAGGCCGAGGCCGAACGACAGCGCCGGCAGCAGCGCGAAGCGCGCCAGCAGCGACACGCCGAGCCCGCGGGCATGGTCCCGGAACGCGCTCGGGACGAGCGCCGCGCCCACCACCATGAGCCCCGACGGCAGGGCGGCGCGCGCCAATACCGCCAACGCCCCGTCGGCCATGGCGGGGAGGCCGTGCAGGGTGAGGTTGGCGACGATGCCCAGCACGCTCGCCACGATGAGCGGGTTGCCGGCGATCGACCGCAACACCCGCCACGGCGTGGGGGAGGGGCCGCCGGCGAAGACGGCGAGCATCAGCACGCTCAGGACGTTCACCAGTGGCACCACCACGGCGATCAGCACGGCCAGCAGCTCCAGTCCGCCGTTGCCGAACACCGCCGGGATGACGGCCAGCGCCACGTAGCTGTTGAAACGCACGCTGCCCTGGAACACCGAGGTGAAGGCGGGGCCGCCGAGCCCCAGGGGACGCCGCGCCAGGAGCAGCAGCAGCGCCAGCAGCGCGATGGCGAGAGCGACCGCCGCGGCGAGCCGCGCCGCCACCGAGCCGTCGATCGAGGCGTCGGCCAGCACACGGAACATCAGCGTGGGGAGCAGCACGAAGTAGACCAGGCGCTCGAAGCTGCGCCAGAAGCCGGGCTCCAGGAAGCGCGAGCGTCGCAGCAGGAAGCCGAGGCCGATGAGCAGCCCGACCTGCACCAGGGCATCGGTCACGGGCGCGCCGCCGTCACCGTGGGTCCTGCGCGTGGGCGGTCATGCCGAGAGTCATACCGTACGGCGCCCACCGGACCCCGGCCGGAGACGGCCGGGCGGGACAATACCGTGCGCTTCATGCCGTGCGCTTCGATGCCGTGCGGGACAATGCGCCCTTGCGCGGGCCCCGGCCGCGTCCCTACACTCCCCCAAATCTCGTGATGGATCGTTGGGGGTCGCCGCGATCGGCGTGCGGGCGGGGAAGTCGTCACTTCGGCGCTCGAGCCGTAGGAGGAGCACATGCAGACGGTGGTGCTGTACGACGCGACCTGCGGTACGTCGGGCCA
>CAZTTB010000295.1:0-2233 GCA_964616005.1 uncultured bacterium
CTCAAGCGCGAGGACCTCAACCACACCGGCGCGCACAAGATCAACAACACCATCGGGCAGGCTCTGCTGGCACGCCGCATGGGCAAGCGGCGCGTGGTCGCCGAGACCGGAGCCGGCCAGCACGGCGTGGCCACGGCGACCGCTGCAGCCTTGTTCGGGCTGCAGTGCGTGGTCTACATGGGCGAGGAGGACGTGCGCCGGCAGCAGATGAACGTGTACCGCATGCGCCTCCTGGGCGCCGAGGTCCGTGAGGTCGGCAGCGGCACGCGCACCCTCAAGGACGCCACCAACGAGGCCATCCGCGACTGGGTGACGAACGTACGCGACACGTTCTACATCCTCGGGTCGGTAGTGGGGCCGCACCCCTACCCGATGTTGGTCCGCGACCTGCAGAGCGTGATCGGCTTCGAGACCATGGACCAGCTCGAGGCTGCGGAGGGCCGCCGCGTCCCGGACGCACTGGTGGCGTGCGTCGGCGGCGGCAGCAACGCCATCGGACTGTTCGCGCCCTACGCCTATCTGCCCGAAAGCGAACGCCCCCGGATGATCGGCGTGGAGGCCGCCGGCAGAGGCCTCAGTAGCGGCGAGCACGCCGCCAGCATCACGGCGCACAAGCGCGGGGTCCTGCACGGTTCGCTCATGTACCTGCTGTCCGACGACGACGGCCAGATCACGCCGGCCCACTCCGTGTCGGCCGGGCTCGACTACCCCGGTGTCGGCCCCGAGCACAGCTACTACGCCGACGCCGGCATCGCCGAGTACGTGGCCGTCGACGACGACGCGGCGCTGGCGGCCTTCGAGCTGCTGGCGCGTACCGAAGGCATCGTGCCGGCGCTCGAGAGCGCCCACGCCATCGCCCACTTGCAGACCCTGGCACCCGCCATGGGTCCGGAGGAGATCATCGTGGTGAACCTGTCGGGACGCGGCGACAAGGACGTCGCCGAGGTGATGCGCCTGCGTGGCGACACGGCGGGAGCGTGAGCGTGGGACGTATCCAGCACGCCTTCGCCGTGGCGAAGCACGAGAACCGTGCGGCGTTCGTCGCCTTCCTCACGGCCGGCTTCCCCGACCCCGAGCGCTTCCCCGCTTACGCCGAGGCCCTCCTGGAGCACGCCGACCTTCTCGAGATCGGCCTCCCCTACTCCGACCCGCTGGGTGACGGCCCCACCATCCAGCGTGCCAGCGAGGTTGCGCTGGCACGCGGGGTGGACACGGCGGCCACACTGGCCATGGTCCGCGACCTGCGACAGCGCAGTGCCAAGCCGCTGACCGTGATGACCTACTACAACCCGGTGTACTGCTACCCGCAGGGCGGTGAGTCGGGCTTCGCGCGCGCCCTCGTGGAGGCAGGCGCGGACGGCATCATCCTCCCCGACCTGCCTCCGGATGAGGCGGGCGCACTGCTGCCGACGGCACGCGCCGTGGGCCTCGACACCATCTTCCTGGTGGCGCCGACCTCGACCGATGCGCGCATCGATACGGTCGTGCGCGCCTGCAGCGGGTTCGTCTACGCGGTCTCGGTCACCGGCGTGACCGGAGCCCGCGACACCGTTCCCGACGAGGTCGCGTCTCTGGTCGCCCGTACACGCGCTGCGGGCGACCTGCCGGTGGCGGTGGGCTTCGGCGTGGGGTCGCGTGACAGCGCGGCCCGTGTCGCCGCTGTTGCCGACGGAGTGGTGGTCGGATCGGCCCTCATCCGAGCCATCCAGGAGGAGGTGGACGGCGGTCACCGCGACGGCGCCGTGCAGCGCGTCGGTGCTCTCGCCGCCGAGTTGGCGGCCGGCTGTCGACGCTGAGGACAGCTCCCCGCGGGCCCGACGTCAGCGCTCGGTCAGCTGGGCCTGGTCGCCGATCTTGAGGTAGAGGTCGTGCCCGACCAGCACGTCGGCCCCGCTACCCGGCGGGACATCGTTGCCGACGACGCGAACCACGACGGCGTCGGCACCACTGCGCCGCGAGAGGACCAGCAGCTGGCCGATTCGGTGGTAGCGCGATTGGACCTCGTACCCGCGCAGGCTATCGTCGACGCCGACGCGAACGACGCCGGTAGGCAACGCCAGCGGCTCCAACTTGACCCGGGCCACGCCCATGGTCTTCATGTGGATGGCCTCGGCGGCGGCGCGCGACAGATCGATGATGCGGTTGGGCTTGAACGGTCCGCGATCGTTGATGCGCACTACGACACTCTCGTTGTTGACGAGGTTGGTGACCTTCACCAGGGTGCCGAAAGGCA
>CAZTTB010000296.1:0-2229 GCA_964616005.1 uncultured bacterium
CCCAGGACTGAACCGTTGCCAAGGAGGTCGATGGCATGATCGGCACGGATAGGATTCGCGCGCTCCAGACGGAAGTCGCCACTCACCCGGCCCCGGTCCTCTCGCTCTACCTGGATGTCAACCCGGCGCGGCCGGAGAACGCACGCAAGGCCTACGCGCTGAGGGCACGTGCCGCCATGGAACGGCTCGGCCTCGACAAGCTCTACACCCGTGAGATCGTCGCCAGGCTGCGCCAGGACCACGGCATGCCCGATGCCCGCACGCTGGTGGTGTTCGCCGGCGACGAGCCAGGGGAGTTCTTCGAGAGCTACGCCATCCGACCCGAGATCGCGCTCGTCGAGGCGAACGAAGGCGTAGTGGCGCGCTGGGGCGAGCCCTACGTTGCCCCGCTGCTGCTGACCGTGCAGGAGCAACGTCGCTACCTGGCGCTGCTGTTGACGACCGACCGCGTACGCCTGTTCGAGCTCTACCTCGACGAGGTCGTCGAGCTCGATGCCCTGGTGCAGCCGCTCGACGACAGCGACTGGCGACCGCTGCGCGAGCATTCCACCGGCGCGCCCGGCGTGCCGGCCCGCGGGGGATCGGGCAAGGACCTCTACGACAAGCGGGTCGCCGACTGGCGTAGGCGCTTCCATCTCGAGGCAGCACGCCACCTCGAGCGTACGGTCGAGATGCTCGGCGGTGGTACCCGCCTCATCCTGATGGGCCAGGGCCCTGAGGTGAACGCCTTCGAGGGCATCCTTCCAGGGGCGCTGCAGGAGCTGGTCGTAGGACGGCTGGCCGCCCCTGCCAACGCCGACGCTACCGCAGCCGAGCTCGGACCGCAGTTCGCCACGGCGTTGGAAACGATCGAGAACGCCGCGGAGATCGCGGTGCTCGACCGCATCCAGGAGAAGGGCGTCTGGGGCTTCGACACCACCCTCGACGCCGTCGACGAAGGACGGATCTACCTGCTGGCCGTCCCCTGGCGCATGCGTGCCCGGGTGTTCCAGTGCGGCGAAGGCGACCGCGTCACGGCGAGCCGCAGCGAAGCCTCGCGCCGGTACCCCGGCGAGACGATCCACGAGACCGCCCTCGCCGACGTCCTACCCGCGCTCATCGCCCGCCAGAACCTGCAGCTCGCCGTCATGCACGGCGACAACGAGACGCGCCTCGAGGAGGCCTTCGGCGGCCTGGCGGGTCTCGCCCGCTGGTAGGCCCGTGGCCGAGACCGATCGCGCGCAAGAGGTCGTTCGCCGCCTGCTCGATGCCGAGCAGAGTGCCCACGCGCGCCTGGCGGAGGCCGAGGAGCGGGCCCGTCAACGGCTCGCGAGTGCTCGACAGGAAGCCGGGCGCCAGCGCGCCCAGGCACACGAACGCGCGACGAGCGAACGGCACGCCGCGCTGGCGTCGGCACGCACCGATGCCGAAGCCGAAGCGGCCGCGCTCGTCACCGCCGAGCAGGACCGGTGGCAGCGGATCGTGGACGCGGTTCGAAGCCGAACGGACGCCGCCGTCGACGAGGTGGTCGCCTGGGTCTGCGCCGACGACGACGCGGAGCCGTTGCCATGATGGGGGTGCTCCGCCACGCGGCCTCGCACGCGCAGGTGCGCGCACGCCTTCCCGGCCTGCTCCCCCCGTCCGAGTGGCGGGCGCTGCTCGAGGAACAGGACGTCGAAGGCGTCGCCCGGCGCCTTCAAGGCGGCGCCTACGGCAACGGGCTCCCGGAGCAACCCGCCGCCCTCGAGCGCCACCTCAAGGCGACGCTCGCCGAGGAGACGAGCACCGTGGCGACGTTCCAGTGGGGCGCCACCCGGGCGCTGCTCGACACCTACGCCCGGCGTTTCGAGCTGGCCAACCTCAAGACCGTCCTCCGCGCCCGCCACTACGGCATCCCGTGGGAACGGAGCGCCGTCGTGATGATCCCCCTGAAGCGCTCGGTGTTGCCGTGGCGCGCGCTGCTCGAGGCGTCGTCCATGGAGGCCGTCGCGCGCATGCTCGGAGCGACGCCGTTCGCAAGGCCGTTGGTCACCGTCCTCGAACAGCAGGGGGATGCCGCGCCCTTCCGCTTCGAGGTCGCCCTCGACCTGGCCTACTTCCAGGAGCTCGTGCGGCGTATCGAGCGCCTGACGGGCCGCGACGGCGAACGCGCCCGCACGTTCCTCGGCGATTGGATCGAGGTCGAGAACCTGTCCTGGGCCTTCCGCTACCGGCGGCTGGCCGGGCTCACGCCCGAGGAGACGGTCAACT
>CAZTTB010000297.1:0-2225 GCA_964616005.1 uncultured bacterium
CCGCCGATGCCGCGCCCGAACGTCCATTGCGCGGCGGTCTCGCGCGGGCCGGTGCACAGCGACACCGAGGGCTTGCCGACGTTGGGAGTGGCCCAAGCCGCCGGCAGGTAGTCGCCGAACCAGGTGTCGCCGCTGCCGTGCGCGAAGAAGGCCATCGACTCGCTGCCGTAGCGCTCCTTGATGGCGAGCATGCCCGACGCGATCACGGACAGCGCCTCGTCCCAGGTCGCCTCCCGGTACTTGCCCTCGCCGCGCTCGCTGCCCTCCATGCGGATGAGAGGGCGCTTCAGGCGATCGGGATCGTAGGTCTGCGCCACCGCGCCCTGGCCCCGCGGACACAAGCGGCCGCGGGACTTCGGGTTCTTCGCGTAGCCGTCGACCTTCCACACCCGACCGTCGGCCACCGATGCGCGGACCCCACACTTCCAGAAGCAGTTCTCGCAGTAGGTGAGGACGGTGCTGACCTCGCCGTCGTACCAGGCCTTCGGGGCCCGTGCCAGCGGGTTGGGCAGCTTCAGGGCCTGCGTCTCCGAGGCCACCATCAGCGCGCCCACCGAGGCGGCAGACAACTTGAGGAACTCTCGCCGTTTCATGCTCTGGGGGCAACCTCCTTCAGGACGGACCGCAGGAAGCGGCTCATCTCACCGTAGAAACCGCTGTCGTCGGCCGCCGCCACGGCGTCGGCGAAGCGAACGAACCAGGCGCACAGGTAGGTCGAGGTCAGCGCCAAGGCGGCGCCCACGCGGTTGCGCTCGAGCAGGAGCTCGACCGCCTCCGCCACGGCGGCGAGGTGATCGGGCAACTCCCGCCATTGCGGATTCGGGCGCAACCCGAGCGCCTCCAGATCGGAGCGCAGGCGTTGCACGGTGGGACCCATGAGCTCCACGTCGCGCGCCAGTCCCACGTAGGGGGGAGCCGGGACGCCGCCGACGCGGCTCACGAAGAGCGAGACGTAGCTGGAACGGAGCGTGTCGAAGTCGGGAGGCGCGTGCGGGCCGCGCGGCGCGTCGAGCCCGGTGTCGTGTGCCAGAGCGTCGCTGATCTTCCCCAGCCGGCCGCTCGCCAGATCGTCCCGCAGGCCTTCGGCCGGCGAGCGGTAGAGGGCGGCCACGATCTGACAGGCCGCGCTCAGGGCGTCCGCCGTTCGTTCGCCGTAGATCGGCCCATGCGGGCCCATCGGATCGAGTGGGTCCAACACCTCCATCGACACAACCTCCCCAACCGCCTCAACGCTAGGGAGCGGGGTGGGTGCAGGCCAAGGGCTAAACGTCCCCCACGACATCGCTGCGCTCATGGAGGCCGGCACGGTGGCCGTTGCGGAGGCGTTCGAACGTGATCGCCCGGGACCCGGCGGCCGCCGAGGCGCGCCTCGGTTCCCACGAGTCCCGTTAGGACATTCTTACCTGTACCCGGCCCGCGGCCGCACCTAGCATGAGCCGAGGGTGTCCTGCGTGAGAGCTTCCGAGCACGACCGAGGCGCGGGTTGCGCCCGCCGGGTCGGCCCGTTGCGGCCGCCCCGGGGGAGAGGCTCGAGATGACGAAGAATCCGGTCAGAGGTCGGCGCAAGGAGCCCAGGAGGGGCACCTCCAAGGCGTCCGCGACGCGCAAGCGCCGTCCCGCCGACGAGGACGGGGCCGCGCAGGACCCACGACCGGTACTGCTGTTGGGGGTGGGCAACATCCTGTACGGCGACGAGGGCCTGGGCGTGTACATCGTGCACAGGTTGCGGCGCGCGTACAAGATCCCTCCCGCACTGAGGATCATCGACGGAGGCGCCGCCGGCTGGCACCTCGAGCCCTACATCGCCGAGGCCCGGCGCGTCGTCATCGTCGACGCAGTCGCCGGTCAGGCCGGGTCGATCTACCGCTTCAGCCATCGCGATATCCCGGCGTGTGTCCAGAAGAACACCCTGACGTCCCACGAGCTGGAAGTCGGCGAGCTGCTGAAGGCCATGGAGGCCCAGGGCAAGCTGCCGCCCACGCGCATCATCGCCATGGGCGTGACGCCGTCCAGCGCGCCGCTGGACCACCTGTCGATGGGGCTGTCCCCCGAGGTCGAGAGCCGCCTTCCCGCCCTGGAGCTGGTGCTACTGGCGGAGCTCGCCGACGCCGGCATGTTGTTGGAACCGCGTAGCCGTCCGCTCGGCGACGGGCACGGACCGTCGAGCGATCGACGGCCGCGCCGTGGGCAGCATGCATGAGCTCTCCATCGCGCGCTCCGTCGTA
>CAZTTB010000298.1:0-2212 GCA_964616005.1 uncultured bacterium
GGCGCCTCGACCATGTCCAGACGCGATTGCAGCAGCGAGGCGAGCGACCCGGAGAAGGAGCCGCTCTGCGTCAACGACAGCGCCCGTCCCAGCTCGAGCACGTACGCTGGCACCCCGCCGACCTGCCTCACCAGAGCCTCGCTCGCCGTGCGCATCTCCGGGCTAGCGAGTTCGTCGAGCAGCGCCACGCTCTCGCGGTAGTCCAGTGGCCCGAGCGCCAGGCTCTCGGCCTCGTCGGGAAGCGTCTCCCAGCGCGATGTGCGGAGCAGCAGGATGGGCGCCTCGGCGGTGCGCAGCAGCGCCAGGAACTCCAACAGGGTCTCGTCGCGCGGCTCGTTGTCGATGGCCACCACGAGCGCGGCGCCCTCGCCGCCGGAGCGCGCCAGCGCGACCACCAGGTCGCGCCAGGCGAGGTTGGTGCGGTCGACGTTGCGCCGGTCCAGCCGGGTCCAGGACTTGGTGCTGACCAGATCGAGGCTGCGCAGGATCGCCTGGTGCCAGCGCGGCTCGCCGGGGAGCAGTCGCTGCACCACTTCCTGCACGCGTTGCTGACGCACCCGTCCTTCCTCGTTCGCGTCGGCGCCGAAGAGCTGGGGCTCGAGCGCTTGCCACGAGAACTCCTCGGTGGGGTGCACCTCGATCCAGAGGCTGATCAGAGCGTCGCTCACCGACTTCAGGAACTCGTTGAGCAGACGGGTCTTGCCGCGACCCGCCTCGCCGACCAGCCACAGCTCGCGGGCCCGGCCGCTCGCCGCCGTCTGGTCGTAGGCCTCCCGCAAGGCTCGCAGCTCCTCGGCGCGACCGACGAAGCGGATGTCGGCGTAGGGGTCGGACTCGCGCCGCTGCACGGTCGAGACCAGCCGGTGGGCGCGCCGCACGGCCGGGAAGCCGGGGAGCTGCAGGGGGCCGGTCTCCTCGAATGCCAGGCGGTTGCGGGTGGTCTCGAAGGTCTCGTCCCCGACCCACACCTCGCCGGGGGTGGCGGCCTCCTCGAGGCGGGCGGCGAGGTTCACGGCGCTGCCCATCACCGTGTAACTGCGGACGCGGCCGGAGCCGACCGAGCCGGCGATGACCACGCCGGTGTTGACGCCGGCACGCCCTTCGAGGCGGATGCCCCGGCTGCGGCCGATCGAGCGGATGGCCTCGAGGCTCGCTGAGGCCGCCAGGACGGCACGGTTGGCGTCGTCGGGGTGGGAGTGCGGGGCGCCGAACAGCGCGATCAGCCCGTCCCCGCGGAAGGCGTCGACGTGGCCGTCGTACTCCTCGATGATGCCGGCCACCATGGTCAGGACCTCGTCCGCCAGGTCGCGCAGCTCCTCGGGGTCGAGGCCGTGCGTGAGGCTGCTGAAGCCCGCCAGATCGACGAAGAGGACGCTCACGCGGCGGCGCTCGCGGACCGTGAGCTGACGCTCCAACCGGCTGCCGCACATGCCACAGAAGCGCATGCCGGGAGGATTGCGGGTGCCGCACGTGGAACAGACCATCGACACCACGAGTATACGGAGCCGTGTCAGGGCACCATGTCCCTGGGGAGCGTTCCCGAACGCGACGCCCGCCGATGGCGGGGGGAGCCGGGCTACTTGCCGAAGAGCGGGGCCGGATCGATGAAGGCCGAGGTTCCGCCGGTGTCGGTGCGCGCGTAGAAGGGGAGCAGGTCGTTGCTGAGCGTGCCTCCGCCGAGGTAGCCGAGCACCTGCCCCTGGTCGACGCTGTCGTAGAGATGGACCACCGGGGTGCGCAGGTTGGTGTACACGGTGGTGAGCCCTCCTCCGTGTTGCACCGCCACCATGTAGCCGAAGTTGGCGCCCAGGTAGGAGATGGCGACCACCTTGCCGGCCTGGACCGAGCGCACCGCGGCGTTGGGGACGGCCGCTTTGATGGCGATGTAGGAGTTGTTGCCTTCGCCGAAGCGGCTCACGATCTTCCCCTTGTTCAGGGGCAACACGAAGCCCGTGGACAACGGTTTCGAGGGTGCGGTCAGGGCGTCGAGCCGGGCGCGGGCGGCGTCCGCCTGCTGTTGGTACGTGAGCTGCTTGGCGCGGTCGCGCGCGTAGCTGGCGGCGGCCGCCCGCGCCTCCTGCTCCTGCTTCTTGAGCCGCGCGATCTCGAGGTCGAGCTGCTGGTTCAGGTTCTGCAGGTTGGTCGCGATCTGGTTCTGCTCCTGGAGCAGGGCCTGCTGCTGGGCGAGCTGCCCCTCCTTGCTCTTCTGCAG
>CAZTTB010000299.1:0-2194 GCA_964616005.1 uncultured bacterium
TGTTCCGGCAGGCGCTCGACAACGTCAAGCCGCGCATCGAGGTCAAGAGCCGCCGAGTCGGTGGCGCCACGTATCAGGTTCCCGTGGAGGTCAACCCGCGCCGGTCGCAGTCGCTCAGCCTGCGCTGGCTGGTCGCTGCGTCCAACTCTCGCCCCGAGCGGACCGCCGTGGAGCGTGTCGCGGGCGAGCTGCTGGACGCCTCGGCGGGACGTGGCGGAGCCGTCAAGAAGAAGGACGACGTCGAGCGGATGGCGGAGGCGAATCGCGCCTACGCCCACTACCGCTGGTAGCCGGCGCGCTTCCGACCCGACAGGTGGAGTATGACTACCCAGACGAAGATTGACCTGCACAAGACCCGCAACATCGGCATCGCCGCCCACATCGACGCGGGCAAGACGACGCTGACCGAGCGGATCCTGTTCTATGCGGGCCGCATCCACAAGATGGGGGAGACCCACGAGGGCGCCTCCCAGATGGACTGGATGGAGCAGGAGCGCGAGCGCGGCATCACCATCACCTCGGCCGTGACGCAGTGCTTCTGGCTCGATACCCGCATCAACATCATCGACACTCCCGGGCACGTCGACTTCACCATGGAGGTCGAGCGCAGCATGCGTGTGCTCGACGGGGCCGTGGCGGTGTTCGACGCCAGCCAGGGAGTCGAGCCGCAGAGCGAGACGGTGTGGCGCCAGGCCGACAAGTACGAGGTGCCGCGCATCGCCTTCGCCAACAAGATGGACAAGACCGGGGCGGACTTCCAGCTCGTGCTGGACAGCATGGACGAGCGCCTCGGCGCGAACGCCGTGGCGATCCAGTGGCCCATGGGCGCGGAGGACTCCTTCGCCGGCCTCATCGACCTGGTCGAGATGAAGGCGGTCACCTACGGCGACGATCTCGGCAAGGACATCCAGTTCGTGGACATCCCGGCCGAGTGGCGGGACACCGCCGAGGACAAGCGCATCCTCATGGTGGAGCGCCTGGCGGACGTCGACGACGAGATCGCGATGCACTTCCTGGAGGGTGAGGAGATCCCCCTCGAGACGCTCAAGGCGGCGATCCGCAAGGCGACCATCGCCATGAGGATCTTCCCCGTGGTGTGCGGCTCGGCCCTCAAGAACAAGGGCGTGCAGCGCGTGCTCGACGCCGTCGCCTGGTACCTCCCCAGCCCGCTGGACGTTCCTCCGGTCAAGGGCGTCGTACCGGGGACCGGCGAGGAGGACACCCGGGAGGCCGACGAGGACGCCCCGACCGCCGCGCTGGCGTACAAGGTGATGACCGACCCCTACGTCGGGCGCCTGGTCTTCGTGCGCGTCTACTCGGGCGCGTTCGTGGCGGGCTCGTACGTCTACAACGTCTCCAAGGGCAAGCGTGAGCGCATCGGGCGGCTGCTCAAGATGCACGCCAACTCCCGCGAAGAGGTGGAGCGCATCGGCGCCGGCGACGTGGGTGCGGTGATCGGGCTCAAGGACACCACCACCGGCGACACGCTCGCCGATCCCGACCACCCCATCGAGCTGGAGTCGATCGAGATCCCCGAGCCAGTCATCACGGTGGCCATCGAGCCCGCCTCCAAGGCCGACCAGGACAAGCTGTCCAACGGTCTGGTGAAGCTGGCCGAGGAGGATCCGACCTTCCGCGTGGAGACCGACGCCGAGACCGGCCAGACCAAGATCTCGGGGATGGGCGAGCTCCATCTGGAGATCATCGTCGACCGGCTCAAGCGCGAGTTCAACGTCAACGCCCACGTCGGCGCGCCGCAGGTGGCCTATCGCGAGACGATCACGCGCGCCGTGGACGTCGAGGGCAAGTTCGTGCGCCAGACGGGCGGCCGCGGTCAGTACGGCCACGTCAAGCTGAAGGCCGAGCCGCGCGGTCGCGGTGAAGGATTCGAGTTCGAGAACGGGATCGTCGGCGGGGTGATTCCCAAGGAGTACATCTCGGCCGTCCAGAAGGGCGTCGAGGAGGCCATGCAGAACGGGCCCCTGCTCGGTTTCCCCATCGTGGACATGAAGGTGAAGCTGTACGACGGTTCCTACCACGAGGTGGACTCGTCCGAGATGGCCTTCAAGATCGCCGCCTCCCTGGGGGTGCGCGAGGTCATGAAGCAGGGCGGGGCTGCGGTACTCGAGCCCGTCATGCGGGTCGAGGTGGTCACGCCCGATCAGTACATGGGCGACGTCATCGGCAACCTGAA
>CAZTTB010000300.1:0-2179 GCA_964616005.1 uncultured bacterium
CGTCGATCTCGTCGATGAAGACGATGCAGGGCGCGTTCTTCTTGGCGGTCTCGAAGAGGTCGCGGACGCGGGCGGCACCCACCCCGACGAACATCTCCACGAAGTCCGAGCCGCTGATCGAGAAGAACGGCACCTTCGCCTCGCCGGCCACCGCCTTGGCGAGGTGCGTCTTGCCCGAGCCCGGCGGGCCAACCATCAGCACACCGTGCGGGATACGCGCTCCCAGGGCATGGAACTTCGCCGGATTTCGCAAGAACTCGACCACCTCGGTGAGGTCGTTCTTTGCCTCCTCGACGCCGGCCACATCACGGAACAGGACGTTGGTGTTCTCCTCGCTGACCAGCCTGGCACGGCTCTTGCCGAAGGACATGGCGCCGTCCCCGCCCCCGCGAGCGCCGCGCATGAGGTAGAGCAGCAGTCCGACCATCAGCAGGACCGGCAGCGCGTAGAACAGCACGTTGCCCCAGTTGGTGCCGGGCGGGACCGCCTCCACATCGACGCCGTGGCTGCTGAAGCGGCTGAGGTCGGAAGGCGGAGACGATAGGTAGGTGACGTAGCTGGCGCCGCTCTTGGGCGTCACCTGGAGCTCGGTGTTGTGGATGCGGATGCTCCGGATCTGACCGCCGTCGAGCTGCTGTTGGAAGGCAGAGTAGCTCTTGACCTCGGTGTGACCACGGTTGGCGGACTGCGTGGCGATGAACACCACCAACGCGATCACCCCGACGGCAACCAGGAAGCCCCGGAGTGGGAATCGCCCCATGCCTGAGTCTACCTCCGGCGGCATGAGGGACACGTAGGGGATTACGCCGCCGCGCCTTCATCGACACGTCGCGAGCACCGGGGTCCGCAGCGCGCCCGGCGCCGCGGCGGCGCACGCGCTGTCAGCCGGTGCTGCGGGCCAGGTCGTTGAAGCGCACGTGAGCGTTGTGGAACTGCAGCTCGAGGGTGCCGGTGGGGCCGTTGCGCTGCTTGCCGATGATCACCTCGGCGATGCCGTGCTTCTCCGACTGTGGATCGTAGTACTCGTCGCGGTAGATGAACACGACGAGATCCGCGTCCTGCTCGATCGCGCCCGACTCCCTCAGGTCGGACAGCATCGGCCGCTTGTTCGGCCGCCCCTCGACGGCACGCGACAGCTGCGACAACACCAGGATCGGGATGTCCAGCTCGCGCGCCAGGGCCTTGAGTCCGCGAGAGATGGCGGAGATCTCCTGCTGCCGGTTCTCGCTGGCGCTGCGGGCGCCGGCGGACATGAGCTGCAGGTAGTCCACGATCAGCAGGCCCAGGTCGTGCTCGGCCGTGAGGCGCCGCGCCCGCGAGCGCAGCTCCATGACGGTCAGGTCGGGATTGTCATCGATGAAGATGCCGGCCTCGGACATGCGCCCGGCGGTGTCGGCGAGGCGCTGGAAGTCGCGGTCGGACAGCTGTCCGTTGCGCACGCGGCTCATGTCCACGCGCGCTTCCGAGCAGAGCATCCGCGTGACCAGCTGGACCGCCGACATCTCCAGCGAGAAGATGCCGACGGCTACCTCCTCTCGCAGGGCCGCGTTGAGGCCGATGCTGAGCGCCAGCGCCGTCTTGCCCATGGAGGGCCTGGCGGCCAGGACGTTGAGCGTCGAGGGCTGCAGGCCAGCGGACATCACGTCGAGCTCTTTGAAGCCGGTGCGGAGCCCCGACACCGGGTCGGGGTTGGCGAAGAGCTCGTTGATATGCGCGAACGTCTCGGTGACGAGCGAGGTCATCCCCTCGAAGTGCGTGCGCCGCTTCTTCGTCGCCAGGTCGAAGATCTGCTGCTCGGCCGTGTCGAGCACCTCGTCGAGCGGCCCGGCCTGGTCGTAGGCGAGCTGCATGATGCGCCCGCTGGCTCCGATCAGGTCCCGGAGGGTGGCCTTCTCCAGAACGATGCGGGCGTAGCTGTCGGCGTAGGCCGCGGTGGGCACGCTGTCTGCCAGACCGATGAGGTAGGGGACGCTGCCGACGCTTTCGAGCTCGCCCGACTGGCGCAGGTCCTCGGTGAGGGTCACGAGGTCCATGGGATCGCCGCGCTTGAACAGGCGCTCGATCGCCCGGAAGATCTTGCGATGCGCCTCCTTGTAGAAGTGGTCGGCGACGAGCATCCCCTCGAGCGAGGCGTAGGTCTCGTTGTCCAGCAGGATGCTTCCCAGGACGCTCTGCTCGG
>CAZTTB010000301.1:0-2166 GCA_964616005.1 uncultured bacterium
GCCGGCGTCCGCCGGGACCTCGCCGAGCTGAAGGTAGGGCCCGTAGGGCCCGCGCTTGAGCAGCATCGGCAAGCCCGACGCCGGCTCCTCACCGACGACCACGTCGCCCTTGTTTCCCTCCAGCAGGTGCTGTTCGAGCATCTCGCGGGTGACGTCGCCGGGGGCGAGGTCGTCGGGGAGGGAGGTGGTCTTGATCTCACCCGCCTCGACGGGCCCTTCCACGTAGGGACCGTAGCGGCCGACCCTCACCACGTACGGGTCCCAGGGCCCGTTGTGGATGGTCGAGATCTCGCGCGCGTCGATGCCCTCGAGGCCTTCGCTGACGCGCGCGTCGATGCCGCCCTCGCCCAGGAAGAAGTCGCGCAAGTACGGCTTCGAGGCCAGCGAGCCGGCCGCGATGTCGTCCAGCGCCGACTCCATGTTGGCCGTGAACTCCGTGTCGACCAACTGCGAGAACTGCCGCTCGAGCAGGTTGTTGGTGGCGAACGCCATGAAGGTCGGCACCAGCTGGGAGCCGTTCTTGCGGGCATAACCTCGCCGCATGATGGTGTCGATGATGCTGGCGTAGGTGCTGGGGCGGCCGATACCCTCGCTCTCCAGCAGCTTCACCAACGAGGCTTCGGTGAAGCGGGCGGGGGGCTTGGTCTCGTGGCCTTCGGCGGTGACCTCGTTGACGCTCAACGCGTCGCCCTGCGCCAGTTCGGGCAGGGGCTGGTCTCGATCGTCCAGGGCGGCCTCGGGGTCATCCGAGCCTTCGACGTAGGCACGGAAGAACCCGGGGAACAGGATGGTGCGCCCGGTCGCCCGGAACGTACCCTCGCCCAGCGAGGTGCTTGCAGTGATGCGCGCGGTGACGAACTTCAGGCGCGCGTCCGCCATCTGGGTCGCCAGCGTGCGCTTCCAGACAAGCTCGTAGAGCGCCGCCTGCACGCCTCTCAGGCCGTGCTCCTCGGCGGTGTGCATGGCGCGGCCGGCGGGCCGGATGGCCTCGTGCGCTTCCTGCGCGTTGCGCGCCGTTCCCTTGAACTGCCGCGGATTCGGGCTCAGGTAGTCGCTGCCGTAGCGCTGTCCGATCGCCTCGCGGCTGCCTTCGATGGCCTCCTGCGAGAGATGGGTGGAGTCCGTGCGCATGTAGGTGATGTAGCCGTTCTCGTAGAGCTCCTGCGCTACGCGCATGGTGTCCTTGGCTGCGAGCCCGAGCTTGCGGCTCGCCTCCTGCTGTAGCGTCGACGTCGTGAACGGCGCCGACGGGGAGCGTGTGGCGCTACGTTCCTCGACCGAGGCGACCCGCCAGGCGGCGCTGCGCGCGGCCCCGGCGAGGCCGCGCGCACGGGCCTCGTCGAGCAGCAGGACGTCCCGCCCGGGCTCGAGTCCGTCTCTCAGGCGGCCGGTCTCGGCGTCGAAGTCGCGGCCGCCCGCCAGGCGGACACCGTCCAGGTGCGTCAGCACCGCGGCGAACGGGCTCGAGTCCTTGCCGAGACGGGCCTGTAGGTCCCAGTAGCCCGCGGGAACGAAGCGCATCCGCTCCTTCTCGCGCATCACCAGCAGCCGTACCGCCACGCTCTGCACGCGTCCCGCGGAGAGCTTGGGGGCGATCTTCTTCCACAGCAGTGGGCTGATGCTGTACCCGACCAGGCGATCGAGCACGCGGCGCGTCTCCTGCGCATCGACCAGGTGCACGTCGATGGCGCGGGTGGCGTCGAGCGCACCGCGGATGGCGTCCTCGGTGATCTCGTGGAACACCATGCGCTTCACCGGCACGTCGGGCTTGAGCACCTCCACCAGATGCCAACCGATCGACTCCCCCTCGCGATCCTCATCCGTTGCGATGTAGAGCTCGTCGGCGTCCTTCAGTGCCGAGCGCAGGTTGCTGACCACGCTCTTCTTGCGGGGCGACACCACGTACAGTGGCTTGAATCCCTGGTCCACGTCGACGCCGAGGCGAGCCCAGGTCTGCCCCTTGAGCTCCTTGGGGATCTCCGCGGCCGACGCGGGCAGGTCGCGCACGTGGCCCATCGAGGCCTCGACCTGGTACTGGGCCGGCAGGAAGCGCCGGATGGTCCGGGCTTTGGTCGGCGATTCCACGATGACGAGGCGTTTGGTCTGTTTCTGAGCAGTCAATGGGGTTCCACCTTCAAATGCGCCGCCATTATACGGACCGCCCCG
>CAZTTB010000302.1:0-2156 GCA_964616005.1 uncultured bacterium
CGTACCAGCGGTCGGCGTCGAGGTCGCCCTCGTCGATCACGTTGGTGATGCCGTGTAGCAGGGGCGCGATGATGCCGTAGGAGGTGCCGGTGACCCAGCCCGGATCGGCCGTGCACCAGAACACGTCGTCGGCGTGGAAGTCCAGCGCGTACAGGCCCGTCACGTAGTGGTGGAGTACGGCCTGATGCACGTGGACGGCGCCCTTCGGCCGCCCGGTGGTGCCGCTGGTGAAGTGCAGCAGGGCCATGTCCTCGGGGTCGGTCGGGGGGATGGTGAACGACGTGGACGCCTGCTGCATCAGCGTGCGGTAATCGACGGTGCCCTCCACGTCGGTGGGCTCGTCCTCGCTTCCCACCAGCAGCACGGTCTCGAGGTCCGGCAGCGCGTCCCGCAGCTCCGCCACCTTCTTGCGGTACAGGGTGGGTGAGGTGACCAGCACGCGACCCTCGCCGATCTCCAGTCGCTGCCGGATGGGTTCCGGCCCGAAGGCCGAGAACAACGGGCAGAACACGCTCCCCGCCTTCAGGGTGCCCAGGACGGCGACGTATAGCTCGGGCACTCTCCCCAGGAGCCCGAAGACACGCTCGCCCTTGGCGATGCCGAGCTCGCGCAGGACGTTGGCGAAGCGCGCGGTCTCGTCGGAGAGCTCGGCGTAGGTGAGCTCGCGCACGCCGCCTGCCTTGCCCAGGAAGCGCAGCGCCACCCGCTCGCGGAGCGGGCCGCGTGCGTGGCGATCGACCGCCTCGTGGGCGATGTTGAGGCCGGCGCCTCCGGGGAGGCCGTCGAGCTCCTTCCGGACGTTCGCCCAGGCGAACGCGGGGGCGACGGTCGCGTAGTCCCGCAGATTGGGTTGCGGGTCACGCGTTCGCTCCTTGACGATGGTGTTGAAGCCCTGGGTGGATTCGAGCGTGTCGCTCATCAGCGCCACCTCCCGCGGACCATGCGTCCGCTCGGCGCGCACGCGACAGGCCTCGGACGCGCCTGGTGAGCCTCCTACCGGGGTATATCGAGCTTAAGAGAGATTTCACGAGCGTTCCATCGGGGAAAGTCCGACAGACGTGTGGGAGGTATCGATGACAGGTGGCGCGGTTCAGCCGCCGGTGATCATGGACAGCAGCAGCTCGAGCGCCACCACCAGGGCGATCACGGCCTCAGCCACACGCCGGGCCGCGGTGTAGTAGGACATCGCCACCAGGACCCGCACGCCGGGGAGCACCGCCAGGGCGCCGATGCCGAACAGCATGAGCCGGTGCGAGCGCTCCCTGAGGTCGAGCGCCAGGGGCGCCGTCGCGCCGCCGTGAACCAGCGCCAGCACCAGGCCGGTCGCCATCAGCGCCAACGCGAAGGCCGACAGGCCCTGCGCGACGCGACGCATCGCCCGGTCCATGCCCTGTGGATCCGCCCGCGTGCGCGGCTCGGGCTCCACCTCAGAACCCCTTCCAGAGCATCTGCACGCCGATCCCCACCATCAGTACCACCAGAGCCCAGCGCAGCCAGGAGACGCGCAGCCGGGACTGCAGGACGGTGCCCAGCGCCGCACCGAGGAACACGCCAGCCGCCGTCGCCACCGTGACCGTCGGCCGCACGTCGCCGCGACCGAGGTAGACGAAGACGCTGGCCGCCGCCGTGATGCCCACCATGAAGTTGCTGGTGGCGGTCGCCACGCCGAGTGGGACGCCCATGATCGCGTACATCGTCGGCACCTTGATGAACCCGCCCCCGACGCCCAGGAGGCCGGACACCATGCCGGCGAGGCTGGCGACCGCGTACCCGAGCGTCCAGCGCCGCGGCCGGTAGTCGCGCCGGAACATCGCTTCCTCGTTGCCGTGCCCGCGGGCTTTGGAGAGGGTGTAGCCCGCGCTCCCGAACACCACCGCCGCGAAGACCAGGCTGAGCACGCGCGCCGGGATGAAGGCGCCCGCCACTCCGCCGAGCACGGCGCCCGCGGCGGTCGCGATCTCCAGGCGCAACGCAAGGGGCACGTCGGCGCCGCCGCCCTCGGTCGCAAGCGCGGCCACCCCCGCCGAGGTGGCGATCACGCAGACCAGGCTGGTGCCGACGGCAACGCGCACGGGCAGGTCGAACAACAGCGTCAGCACCGGCACCAGGAAGATGCCGCCGCCCAGACCGAGCAGCCCCCCGAGCGCGCCGGCCGC
>CAZTTB010000303.1:0-2149 GCA_964616005.1 uncultured bacterium
TCGTACTCGACGGTCGCGACCTTGGCGGGCACGCCTTCCTTGTCGCGCCGACGGAAGTCGATCCGACGATAGCGCCGCTTGTGGCCGCCGCCGCGGAACCGCGAGGTGATCCGGCCGTGGGCGTTGCGACCGCCCCGCTTCGCCATCCCCGCGAGCAGCGACTTCTCCGGCTTGCTCGCGGTGACGTCGGCGAAATCCGAGGTCGTCATCGCCCGGCGGGAGGGCGTGTACGGTCTGTACTTCTTGGTAGGCATGGGTTCCCTCCCTTCCTTAGGTGAGGCCTTCGAGCTGCTGGATGCGCTGCCCGGCCTGCAAGGTGACGATGGCCTTCTTGCGGAGCGAGGACCGTCCCGGGTAACGCCCCTGCGTCTTGATCTTGCCGCGGACCTTGGCCATGTTGATCTTGACGACCTCGACCTTGAACACGGTCTCGATGGCGTCCTTCACCTGGATCCGGTTCGCGTCCGGATGGACGTAGAAGGCGTACTTACCGGCTTCGATGCCCTGGATCGCCTTCTCGCTCAACACCGGGGCGAGGATCACGTCGTGCGGGTTCACGATGCCGCCTCCGCAGTATCGAAGATCTTCGCATCGGCGATCACGTGATCGCAACGAAGGATGTCGTAGGCGTTCAGGCCACGCACGGGAAGCACGTCGACCCAGGGCAGATTGCGCGCCGCCCTGCGGGCCATCTCGTCGTCGGTGACGAGGAGCACCCGTTCGCTACCGTCGAAACCGTGGCTCTGGGCCCAGCTCACGAACTCCCGGGTCTTGCCGCCGATGTCGAACGATTCGACCAGGGTGAGCTTGCCGGCCTGCGCCCTTGCGGCGACCGCCATGGCGAGGCCGAGCCGGCGCACCCGCTTGGGCAGGGTGTAGCCGTAATTGCGCGGCTGCGGCCCGAACGTGGTGCCCCCGCCGACGAAGATCGGCGCCTTGCGGTCACCGTGCCGCGCACGGCCGGTGCCCTTCTGAGCGTAGATCTTCGCAGTGGAGCCCGTCATCATGCCGCGCGTCTTGGTCGCCGCGGTGCCGCGCCGGCGCTTGGCCAGCTGCCAGGCCACGACCTCGTGCAGGACCGACTCCTTGGGCTCGGGAAGGTCGAGCGTGAGCTTGCGTCCGCTTCCCAGGACGTCGAGAGTGACCGCCATCAGCGCGCCCCCCTGTTCGATCGCCTGACCACCAGCATCGAGCCGTTCGCGCCGGGCAGGGCGCCCTTGATGAGGATCAGGTTGTCGTCCTTGCGGACGTCCACGACCTCGAGGCCGATCGTCGTCACGGCGCTCGCGCCGTGACGTCCCGCCATGCGCTTGCCCTTGTAGACGCGGCCCGGCGACTTGCGGTTCCCGATGGAGCCGCCGTGGCGATGCTTCTTCTTGGTGCCGTGGGTGGCCGGCATGCCGGCGAACCCCCAGCGCTTGACCACGCCGGCGGTACCGCGACCCTTGCTCGTGCCGGTCACGTCGACCGTCTCGCCCGGCTCGAAGATCTCGACCGTGACGCTGTCGTCGTCGGGGGCGTAGTCCCTGAACTCCACCAGGTGACGCTGCGGCGCGACCCCCGCCTTGCGGAAGTGCCCGAGCTGGGGTTTGTTCGCGAGCTTCTCGCGCTTCTCCACCCAGCCGAGCTGCACGGCCGTGTAGCCGTCACGCTCCGGCGTCTTGCGCTGCACCACGGGGCAGGGCCCGGCGAGGACGACGGTCACCGGCACGAGCCGGTCCCCGTTCCACACCTGGGTCATACCCACCTTGGTGCCGAGAATGCCTTTCACGATCATCGTCCTCCGACGGTCTTGATCTCGATGTCCACCCCGGTCGGCAGATCGAGGTGCATGAGGGAATCGATGGTGCTCTTCGTCGGCGACTTGATGTCGATCAGCCGGTTGTGCGTGCGGATCTCGAAGTGCTCGCGGCTGTCCTTGTTGACGAACGGCGAACGCAGCACGCAGAACCGCCGGATACGCGTCGGCAGGGGGACCGGGCCGGCGACCTTGGCGCCCGTGCGCCGGACGGTCTCCACGATCTTGGTCGCGGAGCTGTCCAGGCTACGGTGATCGAACGCCTTGAGCTTGATACGAATCTTGGGGGCTGCCATGGTTACTTCGTCACGGCCGTCACGACACCCGCACCGACCGTCCGACCCCCCTCAC
>CAZTTB010000304.1:0-2148 GCA_964616005.1 uncultured bacterium
CGACAGCGGCCGGCCGGCGCTCGAGCCGGGCGTGTACACTCGCAGCTCGGCCGCCGCCTTCAGCCGCGCGATGCGGTCGGGCTGCATGCCCCAGGCGGCCAGCCCGTCGCGCCACGTCTGCGCCTGGGCGGCCGCATACGCGGCCGGGGTGAGGCCCCGGCGATCGGCCTCGCCGGCGTCGACCCAGGGCTCGAAGTCCTCCGGCCGCAGCTCGGGGAAGGCCAGCGCCAGGTTGGTCAGGTCCCCCTTGGGGTCGATCGCCAGTACCGGCACCCCGTCCAGGGCGGCCTCCTCGATGAGGTCGATGCCCAGGCCGGTCTTGCCGCTGCCGGTCATGCCCACGATGACGGCGTGCGTGGTGAGGTCGTTGGCGTCGTACAGGAGGTCCTGGTCGGTGAGGCGGTGACCTTCCGGCTCCACCTCGCGCCCCAGGTAGAAGGCGCCGAGCTTCTCGAAATCCACGTTGTCCCCTCCCCACCGCGTTTCCAGGTGCTGGGAGTATAGCCCGGCGGCGCGCCGGGCGCCGCCGCGAGTGCCCGCCGAGTGGGGCCGTAGCGCCGGGTGATCCGGGCGCGCGGCGGCCGCGAGCGCCTCAGCCCACGTGCCGGCGCAGCCAGCCCACCAGCGGCTCCCCGTCGGCGAACACCGACAGGATGCGGTCTCCGGCCTCGGGCGTGAACACCCACGGCTCCAAGCGCCAGTGCCGTACCGCCGCCAGCCCCTTGCGGCGGAGCAGGTCGAGGCGCGGGTGGTCGGGTGCGAAGCCGCGTGGGGCGCGCTTCAGCTCCTCGCCGTGGAGGGGGTACCCCTTGGCGGTCAGCTCCGCGACGATGTGCTCGAGCTGCTGGCCGCTCGGGTCCGCCGCCACCGCCTGCCGGAAGGCCGCCAGCACCTCGCCCTCCATGCGGTAGGCGCCTACCGCAACGAACATGCCGTCGGCGTCGAGGTGCACGTGGCGGCCGCCGACCGCCCGCGGGCCGCGCCCCCCGAACGACACCGCGGCGTTCAGCTTGTACGGGCGCTTGTCCTTGCTGAAGCGCACGTCCCGGTGCGGCCGGTACAGGTGGCCGTCGCCGAACAGCCCGGAGAGGGAGCGCTCGAGCGCCTGCATCGGCGCGCGCACGTGCTCCTCGTAGGTCGCGCGGTGGGCGTCGAAGAAGGCCTTGCTGTTGTCCGCGGCGAGCTCGTGGAAGAAGGTGACGGCCTCGGGGTGGAAGCCCTGGAACGGAGGCGGATCGGCCATGGCCCCAGCCTAGCCGAGCGCCGCGGCACGCACCATGTCGCCTGTGGCGCGCTGCGTGCCGCGGGACGTCACGGCTCCAGGCTCACGCGCAGCGCCCCCAGCAGCCCCAGCGCTTCGGGCAGGGCTACGCGCATGCCGGCGAGGCGGTTGTCGCAGGGGTCGATGCGGTAGTTGCGGGCGCCCCGCAGGTCGGCGTCGCGTAGATCGACGCGGTGGAACGCGGCGGCGTCGAAGTCCGTGCCGGTGAGGTCCACGCCGCGCAGGTCGCATGCCTGGAACTCCGCCTCGCGTGCGTTGCAGTCGCGCAGGACGCAGCTCCGCAGGTCGAGATCGCGGAAGCTCGCCAGCGTCAGGTCGCAGCCTTCCAGGGTGAGCGAGATCCCCACGGCGTCGCGCCGGACATCGCCGAAGCGCACGCCGGTCAGCCGGCAGTCGCGGAACGTCGTCCAATGGAGCAGCGCGTCGGAGAGGTCGACCATGGCGAGCTCGCACCCCTCGAAGGTGCACTCCGTGAGGTGGGCGCCCCGCAGCGAGGCCTCCGTCAGGTCGCAGCCGCGGAAGACGCAGTCGCTGACGAGGGCGCCCGCCAGGTCGGGCAGCTCGCCGTCGCGGCCGGTGAAGGTGGCGCCTTCGATGCGGATCGGCTCCTGCCGGGGCATGGGCCCCAGTGTAGGCGAAGGCCGCCGGTCGAGCCCGGCGGTGCGTCGCGCGGCGCGCTCGGGATCACGTCACGCTGACCGAGAGTTGCGTGGAGTGGAGGGTGGCGGCGAAGCCGGTGGCGATGCTGGTGGCGCCCTGCTCGGTCGCGGCAAGCGAGGCGTTCCGGCACCGCGGGGGCTGCTGCTAGAATCGAAGCCGCACGGGCCCTTAGCTCAGTCGGTCAGAGCAGTCGACTCATAATCGAT
>CAZTTB010000305.1:0-2105 GCA_964616005.1 uncultured bacterium
GCTGGTGTTCTCGCTCTACCTGCCCGGCTGGCCCGCCATCGGCTACGTCCCCTTCACCCAGAGCCCGCTCGGCAACCTGGCGCGCATGGCGCTGCCGACGGTGGCGGTGTCGCTCCCGATCGTCGCGGGCCTCACCCGCATCCTGCGCTCGAGCCTGCTGGAGGTGCTGGGTAGCGACTACGTGCGGACCGCCCGCTCCAAGGGGTTGAACGAGCGTCTGGTGCTCTACAAGCACGCCCTGCGAAACGCCATGATCCCCATGATCACGGTGATCGGCGTGCAGCTGGGCTACCTGCTCTCCGGGGTGGTGGTGATCGAGCAGGTGTTCGCCATCCCTGGGGTGGGCAGGCTCATCATCGGCGCCATCAACCAGCGCAACTACCCGCTGATCCAGGGCGTCGTGCTGGTGGTGACGGCGGTGTTCGTGGTGGTGAACCTGCTCGTCGATCTGGCCTACGCCTGGATCGACCCGCGCGTGGAGTACAGCTGATGGCGCCTGCCAGGGGATTCTTCGGGCGCCTGGCGCGCAACCCGGTGGGCATGCTGGGACTGGCGCTGGCGAGCCTGGTGGTGCTCGCCGCCGTGCTCGGCCCGCTGCTCACCCCCGTGAGCCCGCTGGCCCAGAGCGTGCTGGCGCGCTTCCAGGGCCCGAGCTGGAGGCATCTCCTGGGGACCGACAACTTCGGGCGCGACACGCTGGCGCGGATCCTCTACGGCTACCGGGTGTCGGTGGCGGTGTCGTTCGGGGCGGTGGCCCTGTCGGCGGCGCTCGGCTCGCTGGTGGGGCTGGTGGCCGCCTACTGGGGCGGCTGGGTGGACCGCCTGCTGATGCGCGTCATGGACGTTCTGCTGGCCTTCCCCATCATCCTGCTGGCCATCGCCGTGCTGGCGGTGCTGGGGCCGGGAGGCGTCAACACCGCCCTCGCCATCGGCATCGTGTACACCCCCATCTTCGCGCGGCTGGCGCGCGGGCCCGCCCTCACCGTGCTCTCCTGGGACTACGTCTCGGCGGCGCGGGCGGTCGGCGCCAGCGGCGCCCGCATCGTGGTGCGCCACGTGCTGCCCAACATCTTCGCGCCCATCCTGGTGCAGACCACGCTGTCGCTCTCCACCGCCATCCTGGTGGAGGCGAGCCTCAGCTTCCTGGGCCTGGGCACGCAGCCGCCCACCCCGTCGCTGGGACTGATGCTCTCCCAGAGCCGCGACTACATGCTCATCTCGCCCTGGGTGTCGATCTTCTCCGGCCTGGCCATCCTGCTGGCGTCGCTGGGGTTCAACCTCTTCGGCGACGGCATGCGCGACCTGCTGGACCCCACCCTGCGCGGACGGGACGTGTAGGGGCCGCGCCCTCCCCCGCGCCGCGCTGTCGGGGCGGCGCCGGCCGCCAGGCGCTGCAGCGCCGGGACGAGGTGCCCAGGCCGTCCGGCACGTCGCCCGCCCGCGGCCGACGACCTAGGACGGCCGCCGGGCTACGAGCTTCCGGATGAAGGCCCCGACCCGCTTCCACTCCTCGTCCGTGAGCTGCTGCCCCGCCAACGGATGGGCCTTCGGCGCAAGACGCGCCCGCGCCTCGGCGAGCTGCATCTCGTTCAGGTAGCCGGCGAGCTCCATCAAGCGCATGTAGGGCAACTCGAGCACGACGGCGAGCCGGGCGAGGATGCGCGGCGAGGGGTTGGCGACGACGCCGCGCTCCAGCTTGTGGAGGTACGCGGCCGAGATCCGCGCCGGCTCCGCGACGGCCGCCAACGACAGCCCGCGCTCCTTGCGACCCGAGCGAAGGACCGAGCCGAGCGCTTCGAGCATGCGCTCATGCTAGCAGCACGAAGCCGCCATATCAACTATAGTTGACAGGTCGCGCCGCCGCCCTGAGCCACCACCTGCCGAACCCCACCGTGCTTGGACGCAACCTCTGCGGGCAGCCAGCGGCCGCCCGCAGAGGCGCGGCCCTCGCTGACCCGCCTACAGCGACCGGCGGTAGCCGCGGAACGCCCGCAGCGTGAGGAAGACCGCCACCAACAGCAGCGCCAGCAGCGCTCCCAGGTGCCCGGCTGCGGCGCCCCAGGAGGGATCGGGCGCGAGGGCCTCGCGCCCGGCGAGCACCGCCC
>CAZTTB010000306.1:0-2100 GCA_964616005.1 uncultured bacterium
GGGTCACCTGGACCTCGCCCTTGATCCCGTTGGGGAAGGTGGCCTGGCTGGTGGCCGCGTTGCCCTGCGCCGAGGCGTTTGCGAACAGCATGCCTACGGCCAGGAACAGTATCGCTGGCAGGATGCGGGCGCCTGGGCGCGTTCCACGAATGCTTGTCTTCACGTTCTCCATCTCCTTGTCCTGGGTATACCGCTCATATTCGTACGTTCTCATCCAGATTCGGGGCATGGGAAGGGCGCCCTCGCTGCCGCTCGTCGAGCAACATGCCTTGATTCGCGGTAGGGGGCGCCCGGGAACTACGAGTCTCTCGGCTCGGCGGAGACCTATCCGAGCATCCAGTACCACCAGCGTTGCCGTTCGTACCGCCGCAGGAAGGCGTCGATCCCCCAGATGTGGCCGGCGCCCACCGAGGCCAGCGCGAAGAAGGCGAAGATGGCGATGATCTGGACGTCGAACCACCCGCTCGTCGGTGGCAGGCAGGCGGTGTAGAAGCTGAGCATGATCAGCGTTCCGGCCAGCGCGGCGAGACGGGTCAAGAAGCCGGCGACCATCGCCAGACCGATGGCGCCGGTCCCCAGGATGATGAGCCAGAGGATGAACTGGTTGCCCCACAGGGCGGTGTAGACGTTGCCGATCGGTCCCTGGACGACGCCGGGCAGCAGCGCGCTGGCGCTCGTCCAGCCGTCCCAACCGCCGCGGAAGAGCTTGTAGGCGACCTGTAGGAAACTCAGGCCGAGTGCCAGGCGCAAGGCGAACAAGGCGAACTCACCGACCGAGAGCCGCGCGCTCTGGCCCAGACGTTCTTCGGGCCGGTCGAAGCGGGAGCCGCTCCGGTCGTGAGCGGCCCGCTCCTCGGCATCGAGGCCGGACATGCGTTGACGATCCGGAGCGGCCATCGCGTTACCTCTTCTCGACCGTGATCAGGGTCGGGTAGCCTGCGGCGGTGGGGTAGTCCTGGTTCATGGGCGTCCACGTCACCGTGTTGCCGGAGCTGTCCGTGACGATGAGCTCGTACTTGAGCACGCCCGTCGGGTAGACCGGAGGGATGGCCCAGCCGGCCGCCCACATCCAGACCTTGGGCTCGCCCGTGTGCGGGTGCTGGCCCAGCGCCAGGTCAACCGTCTTGCCGTCTTCGAGCTTGGCCGTGACCTTCATGCCGAGCTGCTTGGCCTGTTCGGGTGTGACCACTTCGCCGGTCGCGGTGCTGTAGACCCTGGCCAGCCATACGACCTGCTCACCGGTCTTGAACGTCGAGACCAGCACACAACTGGGCCCGGTGGGGTTCTGGCTGCCGCGCACGACCTCGGCCTGCACGTAGTAGGCAGGCGCGGCCGCGAAGGCCGCTCCGACCGTCGCCGCCAGTGCCAACGCGATTGCGAGGAACTTGATCTTACGCATCACTGAATCGCCTCCAATTTACTGAACGATCCCGCTCCACGGGAATCATCCCGGTCGATCATCCTCCCTCGGGAAGCTGTGAAGACAGGGACAAACATACCGCTCGGGACGCAAGACACCCCCGCGGGGTATACGCCCTGCACAGCGTTCGGCGCGTTGGGCGGGGGCTTCCGACATGCGTGCCGCGCGCCCGAGCGGAACGACGCGCGCGCGTCGTGGTGCGAGACGGGTGGGTGTGGTTGACATCCACGGGACGATTGACCCCCTTCAAGGATCCCGAGCGTGGGAGGACCGCTCCTATGCTAGCGGACGGCCGGTCCCGCGCAGGGTAGGTAAACTACACGAAATCGGTCAGGATTCGTTCCTCGGTTCCTCATCTTCGGCGTCGGAGAGGCCCGACGCCACCCCGTGAGCGGCCCAGCCCCCCTCGTCCAACGCCAGGAACGCGTCCACCACCGCGGGGTCGAAGTGCCGGCCCGTCTCCTTCCGGATGTGGGCGATGGCCTCGTCGTGACTCCATGCCGGCCGGTAGGGACGATCGCTGGTGAGCGCGTCGTAGACGTCCGCCACCGCGAAGATGCGCGCCGCCAGTGGGATCGCCTCGCCGCTCAGCCCCATGGGATAGCCCGAGCCGTCCCAGCGCTCGTGGTGGGCGGCCGGGATGGCGAGCGCGGGCTTCAGGAAGTGGATGGGCGCCAGCA
>CAZTTB010000307.1:0-2098 GCA_964616005.1 uncultured bacterium
TCGGCGTCAAGGCGCGGCTCGATGCCGCCGAGTTCTCCACCATCGTGCAGGGCGTGCAGTCCGGCATCTTCGACGTGGCGGTGGCCAGCCAGGCCTACACCCCGCAGCGGGCGCAGGCGGTCGCCTACCTCGACCACCCCTACCACTGCGGCGGCGCCCAGCTGTTCGTGCCCAAGAGCTCGAACGTCACCGGCATCGCCGACATGAAGCAGCCCGTGGCGGTGGCGCTCGGCACCACCTACGAGGGCTGGCTCAAGGACCACGGCTACGACTTCAAGACCTTCAAGGACGACCCCACCGGCATCCAGGCGGTGCAGTCGGGCATCGTCGGCGGCCTAGTGACCGACCTGGCAGTCGGCTCCTACGCCATCACTCAGGGCGCCCCGCTGAAGCCCGTGGGCGACCTGCTCTACGTCGACCTGGCGAACGTCACCGTCGCCAAGGACAACCCCGACCTGAAGGCCGCCCTCAACAAGGCGCTCGTCGAGCTGCAGAACGACGGCACCCTCAAAGAGATCAGCATGAAGTGGTTCAACCAGGACATCGTCACGCGCTGCTTCGACATGCCGATCACCACCAAGTGAGCGTGGGAGCCCGCTAGAGCATGAGCAACGTCGTCACCCCCGCCATCCTCCACGCCCTGCTGAAGGGCGCCGTCCTGAGCGTCGAGCTCAGCGTGCTGACCTACGGTCTGGCGCTGCTCTTCGGGCTGATCGCCGCGCTCATGCGGCGGTCGAGGAACGTGGCGACGAGGGGGCTGGCGAGGTTCTACATCGAGCTGTTCCGCGGCACGCCGGCGCTGGTGCAGATCTTCTTCGCCTACTTCGCGACCCCGCAGATCTTCACCTTGCTCAACCGGCTGGTGTTCTCACCGCTGAGTGGGGGGAGGGTTCTCCTCCCCCCACACCTCAGCCCCTTCGCCGCCGCGGTGCTGGCGCTGTCGCTGGGGTACGGCGCCTATCTGGCCGAGGTGATCCGCGCCGGCATCGAGTCGATCCACAAGGGGCAGGTGGAGGCGGCCGCCAGCCTGGGGCTCGGCGGCGCCGACATCATGCGCTTCGTGGTCATCCCGCCCGCCGTCCGGTTGATGATCCCCCCGTTCGGCAACTACGCCCTGGCGCTCCTCAAGGACTCCTCGCTCGCCTCCACCATCAGCGTGGTGGAGCTCACCCTCAGCACCGAGCGGGCCATCTCCTACAACTACCAGCCCGCCATGATGTGGGCCGCCGCGGCGGTCATCTATCTTGCGCTGTCCATGGTAGGCAGCTTCCTGTTCAGCTATCTGGAGGTCGTCGCCGACCCCATCCGTCGCCGTGGCCGCCGCGGACCGCGCCTGGCGGCCGCCGGCGGCCCGGGTGACGAGGAGGCGGGCGGGTGAGCGGCGCCGGCGACGGCCCCCTGATCGCCTTGGAGGGCGTGGAGAAGCGCTTCGGCTCCTTCACGGCGCTCCGCGGCGTCGACCTCGAGGTCGAGCGCGGCGAGGTGGTGGTGGTCATCGGCCCGTCCGGCTCCGGCAAGTCCACCCTCATCCGCTGCATCAACGGTCTCGAGACGCACGACGGCGGCACCATCACCGTCGACGGCGTCAGCATCAAGGACGCCTCGGACCTCGCGGAGGTGCGCCGCGAGGTGGGCATGGTGTTCCAGCAGTTCAACCTCTTCCCCGAGATGACGGTGCTGCGCAACGTCACCCTGGCGCCCATGCGCGTGCGGCGCGCCGGCCGTAAGCTGGCCGAGGACACCGCCAAGCGCCTGCTCGACCGCGTCGGGATCCTGGAGCAGGCATACAAGTACCCGGAGGAGCTCTCCGGCGGGCAGCAGCAGCGCGTGGCCATCGCCCGGGCGCTGGCCATGGAGCCGAAGGTGATGCTCTTCGACGAGCCCACCTCCGCCCTCGACCCGGAGATGATCAACGAGGTGCTCGACGTGATGAAGGATCTCGCCGGCCAGGGCATGACCATGATCGTGGTGACCCACGAGATGGGCTTCGCGCGCGAGGTCGCGGACCGGGTGCTGTTCATGGACGGTGGCCGGGTAGTGGAAACCGGCACGCCCGAGCACTTCTTCCGGAGCCCCACGGAGGACCGCACCAAGCTGT
>CAZTTB010000308.1:0-2094 GCA_964616005.1 uncultured bacterium
CCCAAGCGCCCGAGTACAGGATCAGGCTTCATCGCTTCCGAAGGGACCCTCGCCATCAAGATTTGGCAAGGGGTTCGTTCAGCTGAGGCGAGCCTAGCGGCGCACGACTTACGGGACTCTGACACTTCCGTCCGTTTGTAAGGTATCTAACGCGTCGGTGACGGGATTGCGAGAAATTGCACAAGGTTCTGGAGCGGCTCGCTCGTAGCGGGGTCGGCTCCGGGGCGGCTCCCGAGCACGCGTCACGGCGGCCTGGGCACCGGCCGGCCGCACGTACCCGCCGGCGCGAAGAGGCCGTCCTGCGGCCCGCAACGCCGGCCGGACGCCGGCCCCGCGCTCGGCGTCGCCTACACTGGCGCCATGACCGACCGCGGCCAGCCGACAGAGGGCACCGCAGCCGGCGGCCTTCCCGACGATGGCAGGCCTTCGGAGACCCCTGCCATCCGCCTGGACGACGTGCTGAAGCTCGCCGGGATCGCAGCGACGGGCGGGCAGGCGAAGCACCTCATCCAGTCGGGGCAGGTGCGGGTGAACGGCGAGGTGGAGACCCGCCGCAAGCACCGGCTGCAGGCGGGAGACGAGGTGGCCGTGGGCGACGAGGTGTTCGTCGTGGAGCTGGCCCCCACGGACGCCGGGGACGGGGGGCGAGACCGGAGCGCGGACGAGGCCGAGTGACCGGCGCCCCGGCCGGCTACTCGATCTCCTCGGACTCCCACCCGGGCTGCGGCTCCGGGTAGTGCATGTCGAGTGCCTCCAGCGCGTCAACGATGGTGCTGACCACGTGCAGGTTGCGATACCAGTTGTGGTTGGCGGGGATGACGTGCCACGGCGCCCACGTCGTGCTGGTGGCCGCGAGCATGTCCTCGTAGGCAGCCATGTAGTCGTCCCAGAGCTTGCGCTCCTCGACGTCGGCGTGACTGAACTTCCAGCGTTTGCGCGGCAGCTCCAGGCGCTCCTCGAGCCGCGCCTTCTGCTCGTCCTTGCCGACGTGCAAGAAGAACTTGAGGATCGTCGTGCCCTCCTCGGCGAGCATGCGCTCGAAGTGGTTGATGTGCGCGTAGCGGCGCTTGCAGCTGCGGCGATTGACGAGGCCGTGGACGCGCGTGACGAGCACGTCCTCGTAGTGGGAGCGGTTGAAGATGGCGATCTCGCCCTTGGCCGGGGCGTGCTGGTGCACCCGCCAGAGGTAGTCGTGGTCGAGCTCGAGTGGCGTCGGGACCTTGAAGCTCGTGACCTTCACGCCTTGAGGGTTCACGCCCTCGAAAACGGCCCGGATGGTGCCGTCCTTGCCCCCGGCGTCCATCGCTTGCAGCACCACCAGGACCTTGTGCTCGTGCTCGGCGTAGAGCAGCGCCTGGAGCTCGTCGAGCCGCTCGCGCAGGCTGGCCAGCTCGTCCTTGCCATCCTTCTTGCCATCCTCGAAGCCGCTGCGGTCGTCTGGATCCCAGTCCGCGAGGCTGACCCGACTCCCCGGCTTCACCCGGTACGACTTCACCGGCGCACCTCCTCCCGACGAGGCGCCGCCCGGCCTGCGACGGCTGCCGACTCGCATGGTACCGCCGACTTCGCTGGGGTGCCGGCGAGGACGCCGGCCCGCGGCCGCCGGCGTCGGCGGCCAGAAGCGCGGGCCGGGGAGCCCCGCGGGCGGGCGCGGCACCTTCGCCCGGCACCACCATGCGCTACAGCGGCCCCAGCACCTCCACCCGCACCCCGTCGAGCGCCACCACGCCGACGAGCTCGCCCGGGTACCGGAGCGTGCGCGAGCGGTAGCGGCCGGCGCCAGGCGAGCGGTACACCTCGACCCAGCCGCGCGCCAGGTCGAGCAGCCAGGCCTCCCCCACCGCTCCGGCGGCGTAGCGCGGCAGGCGGACCTGCTTGGTGGGGGCACCGCGCACCACCTCGACCGCCAGCAGCGCCTCGCTCCCCGGCCGGGCCCGTGCCCGGCCGAAGCGAGGGGCGGCATCGAGCAGCGCCAGGTCCGGGCGGAGCAGGTCGGCCTCGCCCAGGTGCAGGGCGGGCCGGAACTCCAGCAGGGCCCGCCCGCCGATCAGCGGCTCGAGCCGCGATGCCAGCGCCACCACCGCCGCGACCTCC
>CAZTTB010000309.1:0-2082 GCA_964616005.1 uncultured bacterium
GCCAGGTGCTCGCCGTGGGGCGTCATCAGCTCGGCGCCCAGCAGGCGCCCGCTGCCCGGCTCCGCGTACACCTTCAGCATGCCGGCGGCACTGCGCATGGCCAGAGCCCGGCTCTGGCGCGAGAAGTCGTGGGATGCGCTCACCGTTCCCTCGGGCAGGGACGTGTACGGCAGGCCGACCGTGGCGATCTCCGGATCGGTGAAGGCGATGGCCAGCGGCGTCCTGCGCCGGAACCGGGTCGGTCCGTGCAGGGCGTTCCAGGCGGCGATGAAGCCCTCGTCAGAGGCCTCGTGCATGACGACGCGATCGGCGTCGACATCGCCGGCGATGTAGATCGGCAGGTCGGCGACCTGCATGGTGTGCGGGTCGAAGGGGGGCAGGCCGTGGCGGTCCAGCTCCAGGCCGAGCAGGTCGAGCCCCAGGCCGGCTACGTTGGGAGCACGTCCGAGAGCGGCGAGCACGGCGTCGACCGTGGCCTCGCGGTCGCCGCCGGTGACGCGCAGCGCGTCACCGGCGGCGACGATCTCCACCGGCTGCCCTAGATGCACGACGAACTCGGACGCGAAGTGCTGCACGGCCTCGGCCTGGAGCTCGGGATCGGTGAGGCCGGCGACGGTGTCGCGCAGCTCGAAGCCGGTGACGTCGAGGCCCAGGCGGGCCAGCGCCTGGCCGAGCTCCAGGCCGATCGCGCCCAGCCCCGCGACCGCCAGCCGGCGCGGCAGATCGCGCTGTTCGAAGAGGCTGTCGGTGGTGAGGATGCGCTCGCCGAAGCCGCGCCACGGCGTCGGCACGACCGGCGTCGACCCCGTCGCTATGACCACCGCCTCGGCCCGGATGCGCTCCACGGCGCCGTCGGCCCGCACGACCTGCAGCTCGTCGGGCGCCAGGAAACTCGCCCGTCCCGGGACGTTGCGATCGCCGACGCGATCGGTCGGCTTGAGGTTGGGGCCGACCCGCGCGTCACGGTAGTCGCGGACCCACGCCAGCGCGGCGGGCACGTCGATGCCGAGGTCGTCCCCCCCGCGGATGCCGACCGCGCCGAAGGTGTGGCGCCGATGGAAGTCGTTGGCGATCTGGATGAGCGCCTTCGAGGGCATGCAGCCGACGCGGGCGCAGGTGGTCCCGTAGGGCCCGTGGTTGACGATGACGAAGTCGTCGGTGTGCTTGCGCACCACCCCGAGGGCGGTGAGACCGGCGGTGCCCGCGCCGAGGATGGCGACCTTCACTGTGCGCACGAGGAGCCTCCCTACACTCGCCCGTAGTCTTGCATACGGGGCGCGGCCGACCGGACGGTGTCCCGGCCGCTGTCGGAGCCGGGTCGGGGGCACGCGTGTGCGGCGGGTCCCACGCCGCTCACGCGATGGCCTTCACGAAGCTGGCGCCGTCGGGCCGCTCCTCCCAGCCCGCCTTGGTGTAGAAGCCGCGCCGGTAGGACTCGCGGTCACGGAAGTTGACGAGCTGCAGGCGCGCGCAGCCGCGCGAGCGCGCCTCGCCCTCGACGGCGTCGAGCAGGGCGTGGCCGACGCGCCGGCCACGCGCCTCGGAGCGCACGAACAACTCCGACACGAACCCCTCCGGTCCCGCCAGGAACAGGTAGGGCAGCCAGTGGACGGCGACGTAGCCGAGCAGGCGCGCGCTCCCCTCCGGCGCCACGTACAGGCTGTGGCTGGCGTCCTGCAGGCAGGCGCCCAGGTGGCGGGCGACGCGCTCACGTGTGGCCGGCTCGGCCTCGCGTGCCAGCCGCGGGAAGGTGTCGAGCGCCCGCAACAGCGCGGCCAGCTCGGACGCATCGGCAGGCGTGGCCGGGCGGACGAACGCGGGGGACGGCAGCGTGCTCATGCCCCCCCATGTACCACGTCTGCGCCGCCCCGGACCCCGCGGTAGACTCGTCGACACAGGAGGCGGCATGCCCACACGCGACCCGCACTTCACCACCATCATCGAGCCCTTCCGTATCAAGGCGGTCGAGCCCATCCGCTTCACCACGCGCGACGAGCGTCAGACGGCGCTGGCGGCCGCCGGCTACAACCTCTTCAAGCTCCGTGCCGACGACGTCCTCATCGACCTGCTCACCGACTCCGG
>CAZTTB010000310.1:0-2071 GCA_964616005.1 uncultured bacterium
TGGCGCTGCTCGACGAGTGCAAGATGATCTACGAGGAGGACGCCTTCCCGCTGGCGCGCAGGCTGGCGCGCGAGGAGGGCGTGTTCGTGGGCATGTCCTCGGGAGCCGCTGTCACCGCTGCGCTGCAGGTGGCGCGCGAGTTGGGGCCGGGGAAGGTCGTGCTCACGCTCGCCGCCGACACGGCCGCCCGTTACGTGAGCACCGAGCTCTTCGAGGACGCGCACGGCCAGGCGTAACGGACGGCCCGGCCCGTGCGCTAGAACAGGGGATCGCTGGACGGCAGTTCGGTGACTTCGCTGACGCGCTCGAGCCGGAAGCGGAGCGTGCCGCGCTGCGGGTCGGCGCCGGTGACCAGCTGACCGTCGAAGGACAGCACCTCCACCACATAGGGAACGCTGCCGTAGACCAGCCGCACGCGGCCGCGGCGCCCGGCGGCGCGCGCGAGCAGCGCGCTCAGGGCCTCGCGCAGGTCCGCGGAGGGCGCCGCGTCGGCGGCCGTCACCCCGCCACGGCGGAGCCGAGATCCAGCATGGAGAGCAGCTTGCCGTGCAGGTGCCCGTTGCTCGCCACCAAGGTGGGCTCGCCGAGCCGGTAGGGGCTTCCGTCCGCGGCGGTGACGGTGCCTCCCGCCTCCTGCACGATGAGGTTGCCGGCCGCGACGTCCCAGGGATTCAGGCCGATCTCCCAGAAGCCGTCCAACCGCCCTGCGGCCACCGAGCACAGGTCGAGGGCGGCGGCGCCCGGCCGACGGATCGACTGGACCTGCGGCAGCATCCGCGCGAACACGTCCAGGTTCTGGTGGATGGTGTCGTCGACGTAGGCGAAGCCGGTGCCCAGGAGCGCGCGCTTGGGAGTGGTCTCGGTGCTCACGCGCATGGGGCTGCCGTTGAGGGAGGCGCCTCGGCCCGCCACGGCGGTGAACAGCTCGTCCCCCCAGCCGTCGAGCACCACCCCCACCTCGACCCGCCCGTCGATCTCCAGGGCGATCGAGACGCAGAAGAACGGGAAGCCGTGGGCGTAGTTGACCGTGCCGTCGAGCGGATCGACGATCCAACGGAAGCCTGCGCCTTCGGCGCGGCCCCGCGCCTCGCCCGCCTCCTCGCCGAGCACGGTGTGATCGGGGTAGTCACTGAGCAGCACCTCGCGGATGCGAGCCTCGCACAGGCGGTCGACCTGCGTGACGATGTCGACGTCGCTCGACTTGGTATCGACCTCGAGCTCGCTGCCGAGGTGGGCGAGTTGGATCCGCGCGGCGTCGCGGGCGGCGCGGATGGCCGAGTGCAGGAACGGGGTTCGGGGATCCGGGCTGGGCATGGCGTCATCCTACCAGCGGCGCCTGTGGCTCCCGGAGCCCCTCGAGCCGTCGCGCTTCAGGCCTTCGCGGGTTCCCGCTCGACGTCCTCGCCGTCGGCGGCGTCGGGGCCCGGCGCGGCCCGCCGGGGAGCCGGAGCGCTCTTGCGGTTCGCCGGCAGCGTGTCCAGGGCCTCCTCCTGCGAGGCGAGCGCGCCCTCGCGGTCGGCCACCTCGCCCGGCGACGGGGCCGACTCCAGGATCAGACGGGCGTGACGCTCGTAGGTCAGGTAGTTGTAGATCCAGTTCACCAGCGTGCTGACGCGGTTCTTGAAGCCCGGCAGGTAGAGCAGGTGGAGCAACAGCCAACCCAGCCACCCCACGAAGCCGCGCAGCTTGAGGGCACCGAAGCGGCGCGAGAGCTCGGCGACGCCGGCGTTGCGGCCCACGATCGCCATCATGCCGCGATCGGCGTAGTGGAAGCGCTGCCGCGGCTCGTGCTCCAGCGAGCGCCGCACCATACGGGCGGCATGGCGCCCCTGCTGGATGGCCACCTGCGCCACCTGTGGGTAGGGGTGGCCGGCCTCGTCGAGCGCGCCGGAGAGGTCACCGACGGCGAACACGTCGGGGTGGTCGGGGAGGCTGAGGTCGCCCCGGGTGGGGACGCGATAGCCCTTGCCGAGTTCGAGCCCCAGCGCCTCGGCCAACGGGTGGCCGCGCACGCCGGCGACCCAGATGAGCGTGTGGGTCGGGATGGTCTCGCCGGAGTCGAGCACCACCT
>CAZTTB010000311.1:0-2068 GCA_964616005.1 uncultured bacterium
GGCGGCAACGGTTTGAGGTCGGGCTCGACGAAGGCCCTACGGGCCTCGTCGCTCTCCAGGCGCTCCCGGGAGTAGTAGCTGTGGATGGTCGAGGCGTCGCGATAGCGGGCCAGCAGCGGGTTGACGCGTTCATGGAGGGGACGCGAGGCGTCGGCCGCGGCGAGTTCGGCAGCGAGCAGGCGCAGCCAGAAGACCGTGACGGTCTCGCGGTACTTCACTTCCGCAGCGGTGCGATCGCCGAAAGCGCGTTCCAGGAAGCGCAACAGGCCCGTCCGCATGGAGCGGGTGGCGCGGGCCAGCCCCTGGCGGTCCAGGTAGGCCAGCGCGACCGCAAGATGCGCCTGGTGAGAGAACCCCTCCGACGGCGTGTCGCCGCGTTCGAAGGCGGCGACCAGGGCGTCCAGGGCCTCGTCCCTGTCGAAGGTCAGATCGGGTCGCGGGCTCATGGGTTCGTCTATGGTACGCGCTCGGTCGTCTCGTGCTTGACGACCAGCACCGGGCAGTGAGCGAAGTCGAGCACGCGCTGTGTGACCGAGCCGAGCAGCACGCGGCGCGTGCCGCGCTGGCCCACGTGGCCCATCGCGATCAGGTCGGCGCCGATGTCGCGGGCGAGCGCCACGATCTCCGCGAACGGGTCCCCCTCCCTGAGGAACGTCTCGGTGCCGATGCCGGCGGCCTTCGCCTCCCCCTCGAGGAGATCGAGGTAGCGCCTGCCGTGGTCGTGCAGCTCGCTCTCCACCTCCGCCTCGGTCCGCTCCCCGAAACGCCGCAGCTCGCTCAGCACCGCGGTGTCCACGACGAACAGGAGCGCCAGCCGACCGGAGCTCCCGCGGAGCATGTCGAGGGCCAGGTGAGCGGCCTGGATCGAGCCTTCGGATCCGTCCGTCGGCACCAGGATCCGGCTGAACACGCTATCGTTCACCTTCGGCCTCCTTCCGCTCCTTGACACGCTTGCCTCGCAGGAAGGTCGCGCGCTCCTGCTCCTCGAGCGCCTCTTCGATGGCGTGGATGGCGACCTCGTAATCGGGGATGAGCAGCTTCTCGAGGGCATTGACGCGGCGTTGGGTCCTCGCCAGCTCCGCACTCGCCCGCCACACCGAGCTGTAGGTCTCGGCCCACGCGCCCAGCACCTCGCCGACTTCGAGCCAGCGCTGCCGTGCCCGGTCCATGGTCACGCTGGTGCCGAAGGGGCTGTAGGGAAGCGGTAGCGCCGTGACGCTCACATGCACCAGCGGGAGGGTTACCCCCATCACCGAGCGAGCTTCTGTGACGCAGGTGCTGCGAGCGGCCGGCGCCAGCGCCGCCCATGCCAGCCCCTCGCTACCCATGGCCAGCCGCGCTTCGCGCAGGGCGGCGTACGCGGTTCCGAAGCGGCGCCGCACGTCGCGCTCCACGTGCCCGAGCTCTCGGAGCAGGCTCCAGACCTCGCGCAGCAGCACCTCACGCTTGCGCTCGAGCATGGCGTGGCCCGCGCGCGCTTCGTCGAGCCTGCGGCGCAGCTCGAGGAGCCTGGCCCGGGTAGGAGGCCCGCTCGCGGCGCCGTGGCCGCCGCTCATCGGGCGTCCTCGGGCGCGCCGGGCGGGCTCGCCTCGGCGGCCGGCGGGCGGCCACCGTAGTGGTTCCGCAGATCCTCGGCACCGACGCGCGTGAGCTCGTCCATGGGCAGGACCGACAGCGCGGCCCAGCCGCGATCGAGGCTATCGTCGAACGCGCGGATCTCGCTCGATCCCTGCCGCAGCACCTCGTGCTCGAAGCGCTCGCCGAACTCGAGGTACATGCGGTCGACCGTCGCCAGCGCCGCGTCGCCGATCACGGTCGCCAGATTGCGGACCTCCCGGACCCGGGCGTAGGCCGCGTAGAGTTGTGCCGCGAGTCCGACGTGATCGGCGCGCGTGCGCCCCTCGCCGATGCCGTCCTTCATCAGCCGCGACAGCGACAGCATGACGTCGACCGGCGGGTAGACCTCGGCCCGGTGGAGCGCCCGGTCGAGCACCACCTGGCCCTCGGTGATGTAGCCGGTGAGGTCGGGCACCGGATGGGTGATGTCGTCGCCCGGCATCGTCAGGAT
>CAZTTB010000312.1:0-2040 GCA_964616005.1 uncultured bacterium
TGACGTACTCGGCCATCTGGTAGAGCGCCCACTTGATCGAGGTGTACTCGGTCTGGTAGCCCGCCACCAGTTCCTGCTCGGCCTCGGGCAGGTCGAAGGGCACGCGGTTGATCTCGGCCGTGCCGGCGATCAGGAACGCCACGAAGGCGATGATCAAGCCGGGCCACAGCCACGGGCTGATCGACCACACGTTGAGCTGCACCAGCTTCTGAAGGTTGAGCGTGCCGCCGATCATGATGACCGAGAGCACCGCCAGCCCCATGCCCAGCTCGTAGCTGATGATCTGAGCGCTAGAGCGCAGGCTGCCCAACAGCGAGTACTTGCTGTTGGACGCCCACCCACCGAGGAAGATGCCGTAGACGCCGACGCTGGTCATGGCCAGCACGTAGAGCACCCCGATGTCGAGGTTCATGACCCAGGGGTTGGCGCCGAACAGGCTCTTGGCAGGCCCGGCCGGGATGGCGCCGAAGGCCACCAGCGCGAAGGTGATGCTGATGGCCGGCGCCAGCACGTAGACGACCTTGTCGGCGGCCGACACGATGATGTCTTCCTTGAAGATCGCCTTGATGGCGTCGGCGATGGGCTGCAGCAGCCCGAACGGCCCGACCCGGTTGGGGCCGATGCGATGCTGGAAGGCGCCCAGCAGGCGCCGCTCGACCAGCGTCATGTAGGCGAAGCCGCCCAGCAGCACCAGGACCAGGACGAAGGCCTTGATGAGGGTCACCCAGAGGGGGTCGCTCATCCGGCCACCTCCAGCTCGCGTTCGTCACGCACCAGCGTGCTCAGGTCGGCCCTGGCCAGCCCGATCGGCTGCTCCGGTAGCGTCGGCAGCAGCATCAGCCCGGGCGGCACCTTGTCGTCGACACACACCGTGGCTCGCCGCACCACGCCGCCGACCCGCAGCCTGACCGCGTCGCCATCGGCGACGTTGTTCAGCGCGGCGTCCGCGGGACCCATGCGGAGGCGCGGGCCGCCGCTGAGGGCGTTCAGATGGGGATTGCGGTGCAGATACTCGATGCGCAGCATGCTCGGGGTGACGAGCACGTTGCCATCGACCGCCTCGCTGCTGCGGATGGTCACCTTGGCCGTCGTCCGCCCCTTGGGCCGATAGAGCTGCCCCGTGGGTCCGAGCTCGGCGGGATCGATCTCGAAGCGCTTGCGCAGCACCCGGCGCGCGCTGCGGACGCTGCGGCCTTCGAGCCGCTGTCCGAGCGCCTCGCCCAGCGCGCCCACCAGGCCGACGAAGTCCTCGCTCTCGCCGCCTTCGATCGGCGCGGCATGCACGCCCAGGAAGCGACCCTCGAGGTTGACGGTGGTGCCGTCCTTCTCGAAGACGCTCTTGGCGGGCAGCACCACGTCGGCGAGCTGCGCCGTCTCGGTGATGAAGAGGTCGTGGACCACCAGGAAGTCCTTCTGCTCGAGCTGCGTCCGGACGTCCGGGTCTTGTGCCGGGTCGAGGTTCGAGAGGATCAACGCGCGTGCGCCCTCGAGCATGTCGGGGTAGGCGTAGCGCGCGTGGCTGGGACCGACACCGGCGAGCTCGAGCCCGTAGCTGTTGGCCATCGGGCCGAGGATCATGACCTTGGCGCCGACCGCCTTGGCGAAACCGGCCGCGGCGGCGGCGGCCTCACGGCTGGCCAGCACGAAGCCGCCGTAGACCAGCACGGCGTTATCGGCCGCCCGCAGGCGCTGCACCAGCGCCGTGGCGTCCTCCACGCTCGAGCCCAGGCCGGCGCGCTGCGCTTCGTCGAGGCGCAGCCCGCCCTCGGCGTCATCGGCCTCCGCCACGGCCTGCAGCGCCTGGAACAGGGCGGCCTCGCCGCCGGCAGGGTACTGCATGGCGCGTCCGGCGTGCTTCATCAGGTCGACACGGTAGGGCGCCGCGACGGTGAGCTTCTCGCGCTGCAGGACGGGGTGCTCCTTGAGCCGCAGGTCGGCGATAGGCACACCGTGCTGCATCATCGCGGGCGGCGTCACGCCCTTGAGCGCGTCCTTGATGCGCAGGTCCGCGATGGGGACCTCCTCGGTCACGTCGCCGAC
>CAZTTB010000313.1:0-2018 GCA_964616005.1 uncultured bacterium
TAAGCGGCGGGCGCGTCCGGCCGAAGGCCGGCGCGGCGGGCCGCTTGCCGGGTGGTCTGGCGGCTGGACAGCAAGCGGCGTGCCGCGAGCGGCCGTCCGCTTCAGCGAGTTGTTGAACTCAATCCGCCTGCGGCGGATGGGTTTACCGGACAAGTTTGCGTCATGACAGTGGCGCGCGGAGGCCTTGCGAGCCACCTCTCCTGACAGGTCGACGGGTACAGCCCGTCGCCTGGAAAGGAGAGCGTCATGAGCGAGCTTCGTGAACGAATGATCGGGGACATGCGCCTGCGGGGGCTGTCCGAGCGGACCGTCGAGGCCTACGTCCACGCAGTGCGGGGCTTGGCCCGTCACTTCAACACCTCGCCCGACCTGTTGAGCGAGGAGCAGGTGCGCGAGTACCTGCTCTACCTGACCACCGTCAAGAAGGTCGCCCGCGGGACCCACTCCATCGCCCTGTGCGCCGTCAAGCTCTTCTTCGAGCAGACGCTGGGCCGGCAGTGGGCGATCTTCGACGTCGCCCGGCCCCGCTACGAGGCAAAGCTGCCGGTCGTGCTGTCGCGCGAGGAGGTCTGGGACGTCCTCGACGCGGTCCGCATCGACGTTTACCGCGCCTGCCTCACCACCGTCTACACCTGCGGCCTGCGCCTGATGGAGGGCGCTACCCTCACCGTGCCCCAGGTCGACTCCGCCCGCATGGCGCTCCACATCCACGGCAAGGGCGGCAGGGACCGGCTCGTGCCGCTGCCCCAGGCGACTCTCGAGCTGCTGCGCGGCCACTGGCGCAGCCACCGCAGCCCAAGGTGGCTGTTCCCGGCGCCGACCCGCCATGGCCTCGCCCACAGCCTTGCCGCCGACGCCGGTCCGGTGACCCGCTCGAGCCTGCAGTCCGCCATGCGGCTCGCCTGCCGCCGGGCCGGCATCGCCAAGCACGCTCACGTCCACACCCTGCGCCACAGCTACGCCACCCACATGCTCGAGGTCGGCGTCAGCTTGCGGCTGGTCCAGGACTACCTCGGCCACGCCAGTGTCCGCACGACTCAGCGCTACACGCACCTGACCCGCGAGCTGCACCGCACCGCCGACGACCCGGTCAACCGCCTCGGCCGTCGCTGAGCTGTGCCCTCCCTCGGCGAGATCCTCCGCGCTGCAGGTCCGGCGTACCTCGCCGCATTCGGCGACCGCATGCTGCCGTCCCACCGCCGCACGCTGGCCGACCTCGCCGCCTGCCGCACGTCCGCGCTCGGCGCCAGCGAGTACCGCTGTGACCGCTGCAGGCGCGTCCACACGGCGCCTCACTCCTGCCGCAACCGCCACTGCCCGGTGTGCCACGCGGACCGCACCCGCCGCTGGCTCGCCGCGCTTGATCGCGAGCTGCTGCCGTGCCCGTACTACCTGGTGACCTTCACGCTTCCTGGTGCGCTGCGCCGGCTCGCGCGATCCCACCAGCGCCGTCTCTACCACGTGCTCATCCACGAGGCCGCCACCAGCTTGCAGCTGCTCGCATACGACCCCCGCTTCGTCGGCGCCCGGCTCGGAATGGTCGCCGTGCTCCACACCTGGTCCCGAGCAATGGTCTTCCACCCCCACGTCCACTTCCTGGTCACCGCTGGCGGCCTCGACGGCGAGGTCTGGCGCCGTCCCCGAAACCCCCGCTTCCTGGTCCCGGGCTACGCGCTGTCGCGGCTGTTTCGCGCCCGAGTCCGTCGCGCGCTCGCCGGGCTCGCCCAGGAGGTGCCCGCTGAGGTCTGGTGCTCTCCCTGGGTGGTGCACGTGAAGCACGCCGGCGACGGCGCCCGCGTCGCCAGCTACCTTGCCCGCTACGTCCACCGGGTGGCGATCTCCCAGGACCGCATCGAGCTGTTCGACGACGCTCGTGTGGTCTTCCGGTACTCCGACTCGCGCACCCACGAGGTCCGTCGCTGCGAGCTGCCGGTGTCTGACTTCATCGCCCGCTTCCTGCAGCACGTGCTGCCCCGCGGTTTCACCAAGGTGCGCCACTACGGGCTCTTCGCCCCCGC
>CAZTTB010000314.1:0-2012 GCA_964616005.1 uncultured bacterium
ACGGCGTGCTCTTCTGGCGGCTCGTGGCGATGGCCAACGACTGCCCCAAGGACCGCGACAAGCTGGTGATCATGGGGGTGATGGTGCTCATCAGCTTCCAGGTGCTGGTGAACGTCGGCGTCACGCTGGGCCTCGCGCCGGTCACGGGTATCACCCTGCCACTGGTGTCCTACGGCGGAACGAGCCTCATCTCGACGCTACTGGCGCTGGGTCTGGCGTTGGTGGTGCACCGCGACCGGTTCGCGGAATGGTGAGGCGGCGGGCCCGGGCCGGGGCCGGTCGATGCGGTGCGCGTGCCGTGCCAGCCGAGCGCGAGGCGCCGCCTCGGACCTGCTAGAGTCGAACTACGATGCGATTCCGAGGCATCCTCCTGACCGCCGTCGTGGTGCTGGCGGCGCTGGTGGCGGCGCTCAACTGGGACGCTCTGACCCGGCCCGTGCCGATCTCCCTGCTGGTGGCGACGCCGCAGGGACCGCTCGCGCTGGTGCTGTTGCTGACGATCGTGGCGCTGGCCGTGCTGTTCTTCCTGGCCGCTCTGCTGGATCGCGCGGCGCAGTTGCGGCAGGTGACGCAGTTGGACCGGCAGCTCGGCGCCGTGCGGTCCAAGCTGGAGGCACGCGAACGCGAGGCCGCGGGTCGGCTGGAGGGGCAGTTCGATGCTGCACTCGCGGACGTCAAGACGCAGATGAGTGCCTTGAACGAGGAAGTGGGCGCTCGCGTCGACGCGGCGTCGACGACGCTGGAGAGCCACCTGGTCGAGCGTCTCCTGGCGCTCGAGGCCGGGCTCCAGGACGCCATGACGGGCATGGAGACGCGCGGCACGGAGCGGATCGACGCCCTCCACGAGCGGGTCGTGCGGGTGCGCGACGAGCTGGCGGCCGACGTGGCCCAGTCGGAGGACGCGCTGGCGCGCCTGGTCCGCCCCGCGGACTGGGAGGACGAGGGGGCGTGAGCGCTACGCGCTCGGCCGGCGGCATCTGCTAGCTTGTGGTTCATGAGCGGCATCGACAAGGAGCGGTTGAAGGAGGAGATCCTCGAAGCGCTGAAGGTGGTGCGCGACCCGGAGATCCCTGTGAACGTGGTGGACCTGGGTCTGGTCTACAAGCTCGACGTGGACGACGAGGGGCACGTCGACATCGATATGACCCTGACGAGCATGGGGTGCCCGGTGCAGGATCTCATCCAGTCCGATGCCGAACTCGCCGTCATGAAGGTCGACGGGGTGAGCCGGGTCTCGGTCGATTTCGTGTGGTCGCCGCCCTGGTCGCCGCAGAAGATGACCGATGACGGCAAGAAGCAGATGCGCATGTTCGGCTTCAACATCTGAGACTCCGGCTTCACCGGGGGGCGACCGCGCGTGGGCCTGTGGTTGAATGGCGCCATGCTCTTCCGCGCCCGCCGACGGAGCCCTTCGCGGCGTGAGCAGTGGCGGGATTTCGCACGGCGGCTCGAGCTGACCGATGCCGAGCGCCAGGAGGCGCGTTTACGGGAGTGGCTCGACCTCGGCGACAGTGCCCTGTCGCCGCTGTACGGGCTGCGCCGCCCGGGGCAGCCAACGCTCTTCCTGTTCGATCAGGACCGCGCGCGCACCGGCCCGACCGGCACCGTGACGACCCTCGCCAGCGGCGTGCTGCTGCGCGCGCCGGCGTCGCTGGCCGCCGCTCCGCTGCGGGCGCAGGCGCGCCGGAACCCGGTTCTCGAATCGATCGAGGCGGGCCGCACCGGGAGCCGGCGGCTGGCGCTCTCCGAATGGCCCGACTTCGACGCCGAGGTCAGCGTCTTCGCGCGGGACGAGGGAGTCGCCCGGGCGTGGCTCACCGGGCCGGTCCAGCGGACGATGCAGCGCATGCTGGTGGGTCGGGGCGTGAGCCCCATGCTGGTGGTCGGCAACCGGCACATGCTGGTGCTGTGCGAGGGCGCCGAGGCGGCCCCCTTCGAGGCGCTCGAGGCGCTGGCCAGCGACCTGTTCACCCTCTTCGCGATGGTGGGGGGGACCGACGGCGTCGCCGAGG
>CAZTTB010000315.1:0-2009 GCA_964616005.1 uncultured bacterium
CCCCTGTGGGACACCAAGCCGGGGTGGTGGATCGCGCGCGAGCTGGGTCTCAGGCTGGGCCTGGAGAAGTACTTCGACTGGCCCGACATCGAGACCTACCTGGACAAGCGGCTGAGCACCATCGGCTCGAGCCTGGCCAAGGCCAAGCAGGCGGGCACGCTGGTGCAGCGCGGCCGCCCCTACCTCAGCGACTGGGAGCAGCGCAACCTCGATCCCTTCGGTACCCCGTCGGGGAAGATCGAGCTGTACTCGCAGTCGTTCGCCGACGCCGGCTTCGATCCGATGCCGGTGTATGAGGCGCCCGAGGAGGGTCCAGCGGGGAGCTACCGCCTGCTCTACGGGCGCAGCCCGGTGCACACCTTCGCCAAGACCCAGAACAACTGGGTGCTGATGGAGATGCACGGGGACAACGCCGTGTGGATCCACACTGCCGAGGCGGCCTCGCTCGGACTGAAGAGCGGCGACTACGTCTGGCTGGAGAATCAGGACGGCGTCCGTGACGGTCCGATCGCCGTATTCGCCACCGAGCGTCTGCGTCGCGACTGCGTCTACATGGTGCACGGCTTCGGGCACCGCGCCGCCGACATGAAGATCGCGAACGCCCGCGGCGCGTCCGACACCGCTCTGATGAGCCGCTATCGACTCGACCCCATCTCGGGTGGGGCCGGCCTGCGCGTGAACTTCGTCAAGCTCGTGCCCGGTGCGCCGCGGCCGCGGCTGCCACGCCTCACCAAGCTGGCCGAGAGGAGCGTGTGATGGCCCGCTACGCCATGGCGATCGACCTGTCGTCCTGCGTCGGGTGCGCCGCATGCGCCGTCGCCTGCAAGCTCGAGAACGAGGTCCCGGCCGGCGTCAGCCGGTTGTGGATCCGGCTCGAGGAGTCGGGCACCTTCCCCGATCTCGCCATGCAGTACCGACCGGAGCAGTGCATGCAGTGCGCGGACCCGCCCTGCGTCGGGGTCTGTCCGACCGGAGCCAGCCATGTCACCGACGACGGGATCGTGCTGGTGGACGCCGAGACCTGCATCGCCTGCGGCGCCTGCATCGCCGCGTGCCCGTACGGGGCGCGCTACTTCGACGAGCGCGGCTTCGTCGGCAAGTGCACCTTCTGCGAGCACCGTCTCGCCGAGGGCCGCGTGCCGGCGTGCGTGGAGACCTGCCCCACCCTGTGCCGCTCCTTCGGCGACCTCGACGATCCGAACAGTGACGTGAGTCGCGCCATCCGGGCCGCGCACCGGGTCGAGGTGCTCAAGCCCGAGCAGGGTACCCACCCCAAGCTCGTGTACCTCGATGCCCCGGCCCGCTTCGGGCTCGCGAGCGAGGGGGTGCCGAAGTGATGTCCGATCCCGTGACGACGTTCTATGGCGCAGTCAACGACGGTGCCTTCTGGCACTGGCCCACCCTCGTCCACTTCTGCCTGGTGGCGTTGGCGGGCGGCGTCGCGATGTTGCTCGCCTACCGCGCGCTCGGGCGCGACCGTCTCGGCTGGCGCCTCCCCGCGCTCTCGGTCGGCCTCATCGCGTTGGACATGGTGGTGCTGTGGGCCGAGTCGCTGGCGCGCTGGCGTCTGACGCACGTCTACCTGTTCCTCAACGTCCGTCCGGCGTCGGCCATCTGGTGGGGGGCGTGGGGCCTGGCCGGCTCGGCCGTTCTCGGTCTCCTGCTCGCCTTCGGGTGGGGACCGCGGCGGCTGTGGGGGGCGCTGCTGGCGGTGACGTCGACGATGGCGCTGCTGTATCCGGGACTGGCGCTCGCCGCCAACAGCGCGAGGCCCCTGTGGACGCCGCTGCTGCTGGCGTTCATGCCGGTGACCGGGCTGCTGCTGGCGTGGGGCCTGGCCCTGCTGTTCCGGCAGAACGACCTGCGCCCGGCCGTGGCTGTGCTGGGGCTCGGAGGCGGGTTGCTGGGCGGTCTCTACCTGGTCGGCCTCGCCGTCGGCGGGCTGGCTGCACGCGAAGGGCTGAGCCACCTGTGGCACGAGGGCGGCACGCTGTTCGTGGCGGCGCTCG
>CAZTTB010000316.1:0-1999 GCA_964616005.1 uncultured bacterium
AGACCTTCACCACGCAGGAGACGATGACCAACGCCCACACCGCGCGCGACTGGCTCCTCGACAGCGCGCCCGATGCGAGCGCGGTGGCGAAGCACTTCGTGGCGCTGTCGACCAACCGTGAGGGCGTCGAGGACTTCGGCATCGATCCGGAGAACATGTTCGAGTTCTGGGACTGGGTCGGCGGCCGCTACTCGTTGTGGTCGGCGATCGGCCTGTCGATCGCGCTGGCGGTCGGCTTCGAGACCTTCGAGGAACTGCTCGAGGGCGCGCACGCGGTGGACGAGCACTTCCGCACCACCCCGCTGGAGCGCAACATCCCCGCCACCATGGGGATGCTGGGCGTCTGGTACAACAACTTCTTCGGCGCCCAGACCCACGCCATCCTGCCCTACGACGAGACGCTGGAGTTCTTCCCCACCTACTTCCAGCAGGGGGACATGGAGTCCAACGGCAAGAGCGTCACGAGGTCCGGGGAGCGCGTCGACTACTCCACCGGCCCCGTGGTGTGGGGGCAGCCCGGCACCAACGGGCAGCACGCCTTCTACCAGCTCCTCCACCAGGGCACCAAGCTCGTGCCCGCCGACTTCCTGGCTCCCGCCAGGAGCCACCACCCGGTGGGGCGGCACCACGCCATCCTGCTCGCCAACTTCTTCGCGCAGACCGAGGCGCTGATGCGCGGCCGCACCCGTGAGGAGACGCGCGCCGAGTTGGAGGCAGACGGCACCCCTGCGGAGCGGCTCGACATCCTGGCCGCGGCCAAGACCTTCGAGGGCAACCGCCCGACCAACTCGCTGCTGTTCGAGAAGCTCACGCCGGCGACGCTAGGCAAGCTGATCGCGCTGTACGAACACAAGATCTTCACGCAGGGCGTCGTCTGGGACATCGACAGCTTCGACCAGATGGGGGTCGAGCTCGGCAAGCAGCTCGCCAAGGCGGTGCTGCCGGAGCTCGACGGCGACGGCCCCGTGACGAGCCACGACAGCTCGACCAACGGGTTGATCGGCGCCTTCAAGGAGCTGCGCGGCCGCTGAGGACCCGATACAGCGGGCGGGACGAGCTACCTTCGTTGCGTCGTCACGACCTGAGCGCGCTCAAGCGGGCGGCCCGGCAGTCGAACGCGCGTTGGGCACCCCATCCGGCGCCGCGCCGACATCGGGCCCGGCCACCTGCGGCCCAGCCGTGGCGGCCGGCTGCGGCCCCCGCTCGGCGGACGTGCCCGGCGCCGGCTCGTCCACGTGGACGTAGCGCCCGCCGCGCGTCCAGGAGGCGAATGCCGCCACGATCATCATCAGCATCGCGAAGGCGAAGGTGATGTGCATGCCGGTCATGAACGGCCCCGAGATGAGGTGCGGGAAGAACGTCTTGCCGGTGAGGTAGGCGGCCTTGTCGGGCGGCAGCGTGGGCAGGATCGGCCCCAGCAGCGACCGCATCGGGTTGTAGCCGAGGAAGGCGGCGAACAGGCTGCCCACCGGCGGCAGTCCGGCGATGGTGCGCGCCGCCGCGGTCGGCACGTCCTGGGCGGTGAGACCCTGGAACATCGTGGTCGGCAGGGTGGAGGCGAGCCCGGCGATCATCAACGAGAAGAACAGCCCGATCGACAAGTTCATGCCTGCGTTCTGGAAGGTCGCCCACATGCCCGACGCCACCCCGCGCTCGCCGGCCGGCACGGCGTTCATGATGCCGGCCGTGTTGGGCGCCGAGAACAGCCCCATGGCGAGCCCGTTGGCGAGCAACAGCGCGGCGAACACGCCGTAGTGGAAGTCCGCCGGCAACAGCATCATCAACCCGAAGGTGACCGCCGCCGCGGCCATGCCGCCGGTCGCGAAGGGGCGCGCCCCGAGCCGGTCGGAGAGCCAGCCCGACACCGGACCGGCGATGAGGAAGCCGATCGTCATGGGCAGCATGTAGATGGCCGACCACAGCGGCGTCGACTCGTAGCTGTAGCCGTGCAGCGGCAGCCAGATGCCCTGCAGCCAGATGATCAGCATGAACATCAACC
>CAZTTB010000317.1:0-1990 GCA_964616005.1 uncultured bacterium
CCATCGAGGCGGTCGAGAAGGCCGGCCTGCACATCGACGACATCAGCCTGTTCGTCCCGCACCAGGCGAACCTGCGCATCATCGAGGCCGCTCGCGAGCGGCTGGGGCTGCCGCGCGAGCGCGTAGTGGTGACGGTCGACGAGTACGGCAACAACTCCACGGCCAGCATCCCCCTGGCGCTCCACAGGGCGCTCGACGACGGCCGCATCGAGCCCGGCGACAACCTGCTGCTGGTCAGCTTCGGCGCCGGCCTCACCTGGGCGGCGAGCGTGCTCACCTGGGGAGGTGGGGCATGAGCGCGGCCCCGACCCGCAGCGACGCCGGTCTCGCCGTCGTCTTCCCCGGCCAGGGCTCACAGTCGGTCGGCATGGCCCGGAGCTTCTACGAACGCAGCGCCGCGGCCCGCGCGGTACTGGACGAGGCGGAGGCGGCCCTCCCGGGGCTGCTGGCGCTGATGTGGGAGGGTCCGGCCGAGGTCCTGCAACTCACCGCCAACCAGCAGCCCGCGCTGGTCGCCGCCGGCGCCGCCGCCTACGCGGCCTGGCGCGAGGCCGGCGGCGCCGAGCCGCGCTACGCCGCCGGGCACAGCCTGGGGGAGTACACCGCTCACGTCGCCGCGGGCTCGCTCACGGTGGCCGAAGCGGTCTCGCTGGTGCACGCCCGCGGGACCTACATGCAGGAGGCCGTGCCCGCGGGCGAAGGCGCCATGGCCGCGGTCATGAAGCTCGACGCCGCCGCCATCCGCAACGCCTGCCGGCACGTCGCCGGGGTGGCCGAGGTGGCCAACCTCAACGCCCCCGGACAGACCGTCATCTCGGGTGACGCCGCCGCCGTGGCGGCCGCCTCGGAGCGCCTCAAGGCCGACGGCGGCCGGGTGGTGCCGCTGAAGGTGTCCGCCCCCTTCCATTGCAGCCTGATGCAGCCCGCCGCCGACCGGCTGGCGGTGGACCTGAGCCGCGTACGCTTCCGGACCCCGGCGTTCGGCATCGTGTGCAACGTCACCGCCGACCTGCTGCCCGGGGCCGCCCAGGCGCCGGACCTGCTCGCCCGGCAGGTGACGTCGCCGGTGCGCTGGGTGGAATCGATCAAGCATCTGCAGGCGCTGGGCGCGCGGCGCTTCCTGGAGCTCGGCGCGGGCAAGGTCCTCAGCGGCCTGATCGGCCGCATCCTGGACGGCGCCGACGCGGTGAGCGTGCCGGACATGGACGCCCTGCACGCGGCGCTGGAGGCGGCGTGAGCGGCGAGCGCAGTGCGGAGGCGCGCAACGCCCTCGTCACCGGCTCGAGCCGCGGCCTGGGCCGCGCCATCGCGCTGGAGCTGGGACGGCGCGGCTTCCGGGTGGCGGTGCACTACGTACGCAGCGAGGCCCCGGCCCACGAGGTCGCCGACGCCATCGGCGCGGCGGGCGGCGTGGCCGAGGTGTTCGGCGCCGACGTCGCCGACCCGGCGGCCTGTCAGCAGCTCGTGAAGGACGTGACGCACAGCTTCGGCAGTCTGGAGGTGCTGGTGAACAACGCCGGCATCACCCGTGACACGCTGGCGCTGCGCATGAAGCCCGACGACTGGCAGAGCGTGCTCGACACCAACCTGTCGAGCGCCTTCCACCTCTCCAAGACCGCGCTGCGAGGCATGCTGCGCGACGGCTACGGGCGCATCGTCAACATCGCCTCGATCGTGGGCATCCGCGGCAACGTCGGCCAGGCCAACTACGTCGCCGCCAAGGCCGGCCTGATCGGCCTCACCAAGGCGCTGGCGCGCGAGTACGGATCGCGCGGCGTGACGGTGAACGCCGTGGCGCCGGGCTTCATCGAGTCCGACATGACCGACGCGCTACCGGACGAACTCAAGCAGGCGTACCTGCGAGAGATCCCCGCAGGACGCTTCGGGCGCCCCGAGGACGTCGCCGCGGCGGTGGCGTTCCTGGCGAGCGAGGAGGCCGCCTACATCAACGGGCAGACGCTGCCGGTTGACGGTGGCATGGTCATGCCGT
>CAZTTB010000318.1:0-1970 GCA_964616005.1 uncultured bacterium
ATGTTCGGCTTCCAGCGCATCGGCGACATGATCTGGGCGGCCGGCGACAGCCGGGCGCGCGGCTTCCTTGTCGGCGGGACGGCCGGGCGCACCACCCTCGCAGGCGAGGGCCTGCAGCACCAGGACGGGCACTCCCACGTACTCGCCTACCCCGTGCCCAACCTGCTGGCGTACGACCCGAGCTTCGCCTACGAGATCGCCATCCTCGTGCGTGAGGGGCTGCGCCGGATGTACCAGCAGCAGGACGATGTCTTCTACTACCTCACGGTCGGCAACGAGAACTACGCCCAGCCCGCGGCCCCCGCGCACCTGAGCCGCGAGGCGCTGGAGGAGGGCGTCATCAAGGGGCTCTACCTCTTCCGCCCGGCGGGTCGTAAGCGCAGCAAGCTGCACGCGCAACTCCTGGGCAGCGGCTCGATCATGAACGAGGCCCTCGAGGCCGCCCGCATCCTGGAGGAGGACTACAAGGTCGCCACCGACGTCTGGAGCGTCACTTCGTACAAGGCGCTGCACGTCGAGGCCCTCGAGGTGGAGCGTCACAACCGGCTGCACCCGGACGAGGAGCCGCTCGAACCGTTCGTCGCGCGCCAGCTCCGGGACGCCAAGGGCGTGCTGGTTGCCGCCTCCGACTACATGAAGATCCTGCCCGATGCGCTCGCGCGTCACCTTCCGAAGGGCATCGTGGCGCTCGGGACCGACGGGTTCGGGCGCAGCGAGGCGCGTGAAGAGCTCCGCGACTTCTTCGAGGTCGATGCCAGGCACATCGTCCTGGCGACGCTCCAGGCGCTGGCCCAGGAGGGCTCGCTCGAGCCTTCCGTGGTCGCGAAGGCGCGTGGGGAGCTGGGCATCGATCCGGACAAGCCGAACCCCTTCGTCTACTGAGGATCTGGAAAGGAAGCGCGCGTGGCAACGGAAGTCAGACTGCCCGAGGTGGGAGAAGGCATAGAATCCGGCACGGTCGTTGGTGTGCTGGTCAGCGTCGGCGACGAGGTCAAGCGGGATCAGCCGCTGATCGAGCTGGAGACCGACAAGGCCGTGGTCGAGGTGCCCTCGTCCGCGGACGGGATCGTGCGCTCGATCGACGTCCAGGAGAACCAGGAAGCGAAGGTCGGTCAGGTGATCGTGACGCTCGATGCCGCCGGCGCGGTGAGCGCGACGGAGGTCGAAGCTCCGCGCGCTGCGCCTTCCCGGGAGACCGCCACGGCCGGAGCGGAGGAGGGCGCGGTGCCGTCCGCGCCGCCTGCCCCCCAGCCGACGAAGCGCCAGAGCGCGCCGCATCCCGCGTCCGTCCAGGCCGGCGGGACCGGCCTGGTGCCCGCGGCCCCGTCGGTGCGGCGCCTGGCGCGCGAGCTCGGGGTGGACATCCGCCAGGTGCAGGGGAGCGGGATCCTCGGGCGCATCTCCGCCACCGACGTGCGGTCGGTCTCCGAGGGTGGCGCGTCCGCCCCCGTGGCGGGCCCCGCGCCAGCCCAGTTGCCCGACTTCGGTCGTTGGGGCGAGGTCGAGCGCAAGGCGATGAGTGGCATCCGCAAGGCCACGGTGCGGACCATGGCGGGCGCCTGGTCGACCGTTCCGATGGTCACCCAGTTCGACAAGGCCGATAGCACCGAGTTCGAGCGTCTGCGCCAGCGCTACAAGCCTCAGGCGGAGGCCATGGGCGCCAAACTGACGCCGACGGCCATGCTGCTCAAGGTGGTCGCGGCCGCGCTCAAACGCTTCCCCGACTTCAACGCCAGCCTCGACACGGGCAGCCAGGAGATCGTCTACAAGCACTACGTCAACGTGGGCGTGGCGGTGGACACCGAGGCCGGCCTGCTGGTGCCCGTCATCAAGAACGCCGACCGCAAGAACGTGCTCGAGCTCGCCGCCGAGCTGGGCGCGCTCGCCGAGAAGGCCCGCAACCGCAAGCTCACCCCGGACGACATGCAGGGCGGCAACTTCAGCGTCTCCAACCTCGGCGGCATCGGCGG
>CAZTTB010000319.1:0-1969 GCA_964616005.1 uncultured bacterium
GGGGTGTGGCGAGGTGGGCGTGCCCATGACGCTCGATTCTCCGTCAGCGACCCGCGTGAGGGCGGTGAAGGAGTCCACTGGCGGTCGAGCGCGCGGAGCCCTGGCTATGCGATTCCCCACCTCCGCCTCGGCGTCGCGCGGGTACCCTGGCGACCATCGTGCTGCGAACCTGGTGGTGGCCGGCCTACGCCTTCCTCTACCCGTTGCTGTTCTGGCCTCACAACGGGACCAACCTGATGTCCTTCCGGCTGCACGCCGCGCTGACCCTGGTGGCCGTTGCGGGCGGGGCGCTGCTGGAGATCGGTCGGCCGGGCGCGAGGGCGAGCGCCGGGCGCGGTGGATCGCTGCGACGTGCGCTGGCTCACCCCGCCCCGCTGCTGGCGTGCCTGTTCGCGGCCTGGGTGATCGTGGCCGCGCTGTTCGCTCCGGAACCCGTGTTCGCCCTCACCGGGGCGCTGGGCGATCTGCGTGACGGTGCCTTGTGGATGGCGCTCCTGGTGATCGCCTTCCTGCTCGTCTACGTCCGTGGGCGGCGCGACCCGGCGCTGGCGCGGCGGCTGGCGTGGGCCGTCAGCCTGGCCGCGGCGATCCTCGTCGTCGGAGCCATCGTCGAGGTCGTCCTAGGCCGCGGCCTGCTCTATCCCATCCGGCCCGGCGCCACCCCCATGCTGAACTTCCCGCAGCGGGGCCACCTGGCAGGCATGCTCGCCCTGGCCGGCGGGGCGGCCATGGCCGTGGCGCCGACGACCATCCTTCCGCTCATCGCCTTCGGTATCGGCACCACCCTCACGCGCGCGGCGATGGTCGCCTTGCTGGTGGCGGCGCTCGTCCCGCTGCTGCTCCCACGTAGGAGCGCGGCGCGTGCGGCGCTTCTCGGCGGTCTGGTGGTGGTTGGGCTGGCTGGTGGGTGGGGCCTCGCCGCGTTGGCCCATCGGAGCCACAAGGACCTGGAGAGCACCCGGAGCCTCCACGTTCGCACCTACTTCTACCGGGCGGCCGTGAACGGCATCGCCGCCAGGCCACTCCTCGGCTGGGGGGGTGGCAACTTCCCGCTGGTGTGGCCGCGCTACCTCAGCAAAGACCAGCTCCAAGGCTTCGTCGAGGGCGAGTGGGGCTTCCCCACCACCCTGGGCGTCAGCGTGGACGGGGTCAGCTGGCCGGTGCTCGCGGTGCTCGACAAGGCGGGACACCCCGCCACGCTGCGCGTGGCGCAGTTCAAGGTGCACGATCAGTTGCTGGAAGCCGCCATCCTCTGGGGCGTGCCAGGCGCCGCCTGCTACCTCGCGCTGGTGGTCCTGGCGCTGACGGGCCTGCGGCGTCGCTCTGCGGCCGCCTGGGGCCTGCTGGCGTACGCGGTGTTCCTCATCCTCTGGTTCGTGATCCCGCAGACACAGGGCGTGGTCTGGGTGATGTTGGGAGCCGCCGCGGCCGACGGCGCCGCCGTGCGCGCGGCGTCGCTGCGGCCTAGGACCGGCCGCACCGTGCAGGGCCCAACCGAAACGTACTAGGCGCTTCCAGCGGCAAGGCGCCACGACCCGCCCTCGAACCCACACCGGAGCCCATGTGCGCTGCACGCCGACGGCCCGGCGAAGGGTCTGCCGCACCGCTGCGCGGGGCCCCGGAGCTGGCGTGGGGCGCCTGCCGCCGAGGTGCGGGACGGCCCCAATGCGAGCGGGAGGGCCGCTCGACGCGGCCCTCCCGCTGAATCGCTAATCAGGACTGGGCTAGGGCAAGTTGTAACTCTTGCCGTTGATGCTGGTGACCGCCACCGCCACTTCACCGCTGGTTGCGGTGACCGCGCACGAGCTGACCGAAGAACCGGGGTTGTTCGTGGTGTAGGCGCCGGCGCTGTTGTAGCCGCCGGAGCAGTCGGCCTGGGTGACATCGCTCGCCGTCGCATTGACGAACTCGGCCAGGTAGGCGTTGGCCGCGGTGTAGACGTTCTGCGCGTACGCCTGGGCGGCACGGT
>CAZTTB010000320.1:0-1963 GCA_964616005.1 uncultured bacterium
TGAGCATCTGGCGCACGATGACCTCGATGTGCTTGTCGTGCACGCTCACGCCCTGACCGCGGTAGACACGCTGTACCTCGTTGACGAGGTAAGCCTGGACGGCGGCGGGGCCGCGCGACTCCAACAGGTCGTGGGGATTGATCGCCCCACGGGTGAGCTGGTCACCCGCCTCGACCTTGTCCCCGTCGCGGACCACCAGCCGCACACCCTTGTCGATGCGGTAGGCACGGCTGAACTCCCCGTCTTCGGAGCTCACCGTCACGCGGTAGCGCTCGTCGTCCTCCTGCACCTGCACGACGCCGTCGAGGTCGCTGATGACCGCCTTCATCTTGGGCTTGCGCGCCTCGACCAGCTCGATGACGCGCGGCAAGCCTTGCGTGATGTCGCTGCTGGTGGCGATCCCACCGGTGTGGAAGGTGCGCATGGTGAGCTGGGTGCCGGGCTCGCCGATCGATTCCGCCGCGATCACACCGACCGCCTCACCCAGGCTGACCTGGCGCATGGTCGACATGTCGAGCCCGTAACAGGTGCGGCACACTCCGGCGCGCGTCTGGCAGGTCAGCGGGCTGCGCACCTCGATCTCGCGAACCTCGGGGTTCGCCGCCATGGCCTTGGCGATACCGGCGATGTCCTCCTTCATCAGGGTGTGGCCCTGGGGGAGGTGGAGGTCGCCGAGATCGAGATCGAGCGCCAGGTTGCGCCCGTAGAGGCTCATCTCCAGGTGGCTCTTGGGGCGCGGCCGGCCATCGGGGTTGTACAGCACGATGGTCTGGAAGTCCGCCGTCCCGCAGTCGTCCTCGCGCACCACCAGCTCGTGTGCGACGTCCACCAGCTTGCGCGTCAGGTAGCCGGAGTCGGCCGTGCGCAGCGCCGTGTCGGCGCCGCCCTTACGCGCCCCGTGCGTGGAGTTGAAGTACTCCAGCACGTCCAACCCCTCGCGGAAGTTGGCGCGGATGGGGAGCTCGATGGTATCGCCCGAGGGCTTGGCCATCAGCCCGCGCATGCCCGCGAGCTGCCGGATCTGCTGGGGATTGCCGCGCGCGCCCGACTGCGCCATCACGAACAGCGGGTTGAACGGCATGTTGTCGCGGAAGTTCTCGAACACCGCGTCCTTGACCGCCTCGGTGGTGTCGTTCCAGAGGCGTACCACCTGTTGGAAGCGCTCCTGGTCGGTGACGAAACCGCGCTCGAAGGCGGTGTTGATGCGCTCGAGCTTCGTCTGCGCATCCTCCAGCAGCTCCTTCTTCTTGGGCGGGATGGCGACGTCGTCGATGCCGATGGTGATCCCGCTGGTGGTGGAGAGCTCGAAGCCGTACTGCTTCAGACCATCGAGCAACGCAGCCGTACGCTCGATGCCCAGACGCTTGAAGGAGTCGACCACCAGGTCGCGGAGCGCCCCCTTCTCGTAGGCGGTGTCGTAGCGGATCATCCCCGGGGGAAGCTCCGCGCCGCCTTCGGCCAGCGTCTCCTTGACGATACGCGCGAACATGCAGCGGCCCGGGCTGGTCTCCTCCATGTGGCCGTCGTCGACCCGCACCGTCACCACGTCCTGCATGTCGATCTCACCCGTCTCCACGGCGAGCAACGCCTCGTCGACGTTGCCGAAGCGGTAGCGCAGGCGACCGGCACTGGTCTCCTTGCCTCCGACCGTGATATGGGAGTTGAGATCGAGCTCGCCGGCATCGAACGCCGTCAACGCATCCCGCTGGGTATCGAACGCGCGCCCCGCCCCGCGATGGCCGGTGTGGACCTGGGTGAGCACGAACAGGCCGAGGATGATGTCGCGGCTGGCCTGCACGTTGGGGTCGCCGTGCGCCGGGCTCAACAGGTTGTGGCTCGAGAGCATCTGCAAACGCGCCTCGGACTGGGCGTACACCGATAGCGGCACGTGGATGGCCATCTGGTCGCCGTCGAAGTCGGCGTTGAAGGCCTCGCACACCAGCGGGTGGAGCTGGATCGCCTG
>CAZTTB010000321.1:0-1949 GCA_964616005.1 uncultured bacterium
GGTCACCACCCTTTCAAGGTGGCGGCACGGGTTCGAATCCCGTAGGGGTCACCAGATGGGAGGCGCTCCGGGCGCCTCCTTTCTACTTTGTGGCTGCCCTGCGGGGCGGCGGATCCGCCGCCATCCGACGTGCGATCGACCGGCGCCCACCCCGACCGTCTCGCCTGGTCGCTCCGCGCGCGATCGCGCGCGGCCGCTTCGCCGGGACCCGATGCGAGCGCCCCCCCTACCCGTCGTCTCCCTCGTCGTGGGGCACGGACCCGCGCCGGTACTCCCGCACGTACGCCGGCGCCGCCACCCCGTCGGGGACCAGGGCATCGGGCTCAGGATCGCCGGCCTCCAGACGCAACGGGAGAACGCCCGCCCAGGCGCCGCTGCGAGCGTCACGACGGTCGTCCCCCGGCGGCCCCGAGCGGACCTTCGCCGTGGCACGATCGAGCGTCAGCGCCAGCACCGTCGTCGCGTCCAGCTCGCGGGCGTCGGGGGGCCGCACGTCGACCCAGCGCCCCGGCGTCACGTGCTCGGTGAACGCCTCGAGCGCATGCAGCTTCTCCTCGGCGTCGTCGACACGTCGGGCCGTGCCGAAGACGACCACGGATCGGTAGTTCGCCGAGTGGTGGAACGCCGACCGCGCCAGGACCAGACCGTCGAGCAGCGTCACCGTCAGGCACAGCTCGCCGCCGTTGGCGAGCGCGCCCAGCATGCGGCTGGCAGGCGAACCGTGCATGTAGAGGCGGTCGCCGTCGCGCGCATACAGGGTCGGGATCACGACGGGCCGCCCGTCGTGCGTGAACCCGACATGGCCCACCAACCCCTCGTCGAGGATGGCGTCGATGGACGCGCGATCGTAGATCCCTCGCTCGGGGTGGCGCTGCACCCGCTCCTGGGTGACCCGGGTCTCGTTGGGCATGCACCACCATACAGAGTCCGGGGCCAGCCCCCGGGGGCGCCGGAACGAGGCGGCTGGGGTCGCGGGACCGTAAGGCTTCCGTCAGCCGCGCCCGCGTACCGTGCCTGCGATATGAGCAACGCGATCTCCGTCACCATCCGCTTGAAACTGACGAACGCGTTGGGGGATGTGGAGGACCTGGCCACCGCCAAGGGCCTCGCGCAAGTGTTCGCGATGGAACTCTTCTCGCTCCGCAAGACCGTCGAGGAAGCCACGGAGCACGGCGACCCCGCGATGGCCGACAAAGCGCTGCGGGACGCGAGCGTCCTGTGGGGACTGCTGCGCGGTACGCCGGGGCGCTACCGCGGGGTGGGCGCGCTGGCCTGACGACGGCGCCGCACCCTCACCCGCCCCGGTCGCCGGGTCGTCGCGGTATCGGCCGGGGACGACGGGCCCGTCGAGAATCGATTAGCGTGTAGGAGACACACGCCGTACGGCGCACGCAGCGGTCGCCGGCCGCTGGGCAGCCGCTGCGGCGCATCGCGGACTGAGGAGGGACCATGTCCAGACTAGCCATCGCGCTCGCGGCGGCGCTCCTGGGGAGCGGCGCCGTCGGAGCCCAGGACGCACTGCGCTTCCAGACGTCGCTGGGCGAGCTCGTCATCACCCCGCTCGGGCACGGCTCGCTCCGCCTGGACGTGGCCGGCACGGTCATCCACGTCGATCCCTACGGGCAGGTCGCCGATTACGCCTCGCAGCCCAAGGCGGATTGGATCTGGATCACCCACGACCACGCCGACCACTACGACGAGGCGGCCATCGCCGCCGTGCGCAAGCCTGACACGCGTTTCCTGCTCGATCCCGCCAGCGCCGAGCGGCTCGGCGAGGCGGCGACGGTGCTCCGCAACGGCGACACCGCACAGGTCGGGAACATCACGGTGAAGGCCGTGCCGGCTTACAACATCCGGCAGAAGCGCACCAACGGGCAGCCGTACCACCCCAAGGGAGCAGGGAACGGCTACCTGGCCCGCTTCGGCGATTTCGTGGTGCACATCGGCGC
>CAZTTB010000322.1:0-1943 GCA_964616005.1 uncultured bacterium
AAGGACCTGCGCGCCGCCAGCGAGCCCAACCGCATCGTGCTCGACGTGCGCGAGCCCTACGAGTACGCCGCCGGCCACATCGCCGGCGCCAGGCTGCTGCCGCTCTCCCAGCTCCAGTCGCGCCTCGACGAAGTGCCGGCCGACCAGCCGGTCTACGTCTACTGCCACTCCGGCAACCGCTCCAAGCAGGCCAGCGAGATCCTCGCCAAGGCCGGCAAGAAGGACATCCGCGACGTCAGCGGCGGCATCCTGGCGTGGGAAGCGGCCGGCTACCCGATCACCCGGGAGTAGCCGGGGCACTCCCGACGCCACCTCGAAGGGCGGCCGTGCGGCCGCCCTTCTCCATGGACCCGTTCCGCGTGCGGCCCGGGAGGCCGCGTTCCGCGCCTCAGTCGCCCTGGCGCCGGACGTTGCCGGCACCGGCGATCGACTGCGTGAGTCTGGGGTCGCCGTGGTAGCGCACCCGCCCGTAGCCCGAGATGGTGACGTTCAGGCTGTCAACGACGCGCAGCTCCGCCTCGCCGTGGCCGCTGATGCGCACCTCGGCGCGCTGCGCCGTCAGCTCCGGCAGCTCGACCTCGCCCGAGCCGGCGATGTCGATGCGCGCCTCGTCGACCTTGCCGCGCGCCTCGATCTCGCCGCGGCCGTTGATCTTGACGTGCAGCTCGCGCGCCTGCAGGTCGTCGATGTGCACCGAGCCCTGGCCGCTGATGGCGAGGGTGAGGTCGTCGGCGCGCAGCGCTTCGGCGCGGATGCTGCCGCGCCCCGACACGCCGATCCTCCGCAGGGTGTCGACCCCGATGCGGTAGGTGAGCGGGCGGCGGCCGATGAAGCGTAGGCCCTCGACCAGGCGCTCGAGCCAGTCCTGACCGATCTCGAGGATGAGCGAGCCGCCCTCGACGCGCACCGCCAGCTTCTGCAGCAGCTCGGCGTCACCCTCCACCGTCAGGCTCTCGCCCTGGCCCTGAGTGACGATCATGTCGCCGAACCAGCGCAGCTCCACGGTGTCGAAGTCGCGGACCTCGAAGTCCTTGCGTTCCTCGGCCATGCGAACCTCCCCTCTCGGGCACGCCCGGTGGCGTCGCCCTCCACGCGGTCATGCTAGCGCGGCCCCCGCGCCGTCACGTCCTCCGAAAGGAGGACGCGCGTACCACGGCCGCGGCGCTAGAGTTGCTTGCTGAGGAGGGTTCTTGATGACACCTGAACAACGGGAACGACGCCCGAGAGGATCCGGCCTGGCGATCCTGCTGATCGTCGCGGGGGTCCTCATCCTGCTGGCGAACTTCGGCTGGTTCGACTGGTTCACCCTGGTGCGACTCGGCGCCCTGTGGCCGGTGCTGCTGGTCGCCATCGGTGCCGACATGCTCACACGCGGCCGCTACCGCCTGCCGGTCTGGGGCGCGGCGATCGTCATCGGTGGGCTGCTCTTCGTCTACCAGGGCAGCGGTCCGCGCGGCGTGCTGGGCGGCGGAGCGGCCGAGAGCCATACCATCGCCCACACCCTGGCGGGCGCCCGCGCCGCCGAGGTGACCGTATCCACCAGCGTGGGCAACCTGCGCCTGTCCGACTCGACCGCGTCCGGCGAGCTGGTGGCGGGGACCATCGTGACGGGCCGGGGCGAGACGCTCGTCGACGACCTCAGCCGTCGCGGCGACACGGCGGTGCTGCGGTTGACCAGCCGCCAGGGACCTGGTGTGAACCTGGGCGGCGGCGCCGATCGGCGGAGCTGGGACCTGCAGCTCACGCGCTCGGTGCCGATCACGCTGGACGTCAACACCGGGGTCGGCCAGGCGCGCCTCGACCTGCGGGCGTTGAACCTGACCAGCCTTCGCATGGAGGCCGGGGTGGGCGAGGTGACCGCCACGCTGCCGGCGCAGGGCGTCTACCGGGCCGACTTCAAGGCCGGCGTGGGCGCCACGCACGTCACCATCCCGTCGTCGATG
>CAZTTB010000323.1:0-1937 GCA_964616005.1 uncultured bacterium
GAGGGCTCGTTCATCGGCAAGGGGATCTACGACGTCGACGCCTTCGAACAGGCGCTCGAGGGGCGCTTTCCCGAGAACCGGATCCTCAGCCACGACCTGCTGGAAGGCTGTTACGCCCGCTCCGGGCTATTGAGCGACGTGGAGCTGCACGAGGAATACCCGGCCCGCTACGGTGCCGACGTCAACCGCCGCTACCGCTGGATCCGTGGCGACTGGCAGCTCGCGGGCTGGCTGTTCCCCCGGGTACCCGGGCCCGACGGGCGGCGCCGAAGAAACCCGCTGTCGGCGCTGTCGCGCTGGAAGCTGCTCGACAATCTGCGCCGCAGCCTGGTGCCGGCAGCATTGACGTCGCTCTTGCTGCTGGGCTGGACAGTGCTTTCGTCGGCCGCTTTCTGGACCCTGGCGGTGCTCGGCGTCCTCCTGATCCCACCCGTGCTGGCCGTCCTGCTGGACCTGCTCCGCAAGCCGGAGGAAATGCGCGCGGGCCGGCATCTCGCGACCGTCGTCCGCACTGCCGGCCAGCGCTTCGCCCAGACGGGTTTTGCCTTGGTGACCCTCCCCCATGAGGCGTTCTACGGCCTGGATGCGGTCCTGCGCACCCTCTGGCGGTTGCTGATCACGCACCGGCGGCTTCTGGAGTGGAATCCTTCCGGCGACCAGGAACGACTGAGCCGCACCGATCTCGCCGCCTCGTTCCGCGCCATGTGGCTCGCCCCCGCGCTGGCCACGGTTACGGTCGTCTTCCTGGCGGCGGCGAATCCGACTGTGCTGCTGGTGGCAAGCCCGTTTCTGATCCTATGGCTCGCCTCCCCCGCCATCGCCTGGTGGATCGGCCTGCCCGTGGCGCGCCGCGAAGCCCCGCTGACGGACGAGCAGACCCGATTTCTCGGCGGGATCGCCCGCAAGACCTGGGCGTTTTTCGACACCTTCGTCGGCCCGCAGGACCATTGGCTGCCCCCCGACAACTACCAGGAATACCAGAGGGCCACCCTGGCTCACCGCACCTCGCCCACCAACATTGGGCTGGCGCTGCTGGCGAACCTGTCCGCGTACGACTTCGGCTACATCCCCGCCGGGCAGCTGATCGAGCGCACGTCCCGCACGCTGGAGAGCATGGCGGGGCTGGAGCGCCATCGAGGCCATTTCTACAACTGGTACGACACCCAATCGCTACGGCCGCTGCACCCCGTCTACATCTCGACGGTGGACAGCGGCAACCTGGCGGGCCATCTGCTGACCTTGCGCCCGGGGCTGACAGCGCTGCTCGATCGCCCGATCCTGGAGACCCGCTGGCTGGATGGCCTGGACGACACCCTCAGAATATTGGAAGCGGCCGCGGGCAACCCCCCTCCCGCCCCGCTGGCCCAATTGCGGAAGGTCGTCGATTCCGCGTGCGCTGAGCGGCCCGCGACGCTTTCGGCGACGCGACGGCTACTGGACTTGCTCGCGCGATCCACCGAGACGGTGGTGGAGGATTTCGCGCAGGCGCCCGAAACCGAGGCAGGTTGGTGGGCCGGAGCGCTCGCCCGGCAGTGCCGGGCGGCGTGCGACGAGCTGGCGTTTCTCGCGCCATGGAGCGGTCTGCCCGAGGCCCCGGAGGGGATCGGCGAGCTTCCTGAAGTCAACGCCATCCCGACCCTGCGCGCCCTCGCTGGACTGGGAGTGGCACTGTCGACCCGCCTCGGGAGCCGGTCGGAGGCGGGGGCGACGCCGGAACAGAACGCCTGGCTGGCCGACCTGCGCCGGCATGTCGATACAGGCAGCGAGCGTGCCCAAGCCCGCATCGCCACGATCCAACACCTGGCGGTGCAAGCCGGCGAGCTCGCGGACATGGACTATGGCTTCCTGTACGACAAGGCATCGCGCCTGCTGAGCATCGGCTACAACCTGGACGAGCGGCGCCGGGACGCGAGCTACTACGATCTGCTGGCGTCGGA
>CAZTTB010000324.1:0-1909 GCA_964616005.1 uncultured bacterium
TACCACGGCCTGTCCGGCGAGCCATACGTAGGCCAGTGCACCCCACGACTGGGGCTCGGGCGTGTACCCCACGAGCACGTAGAGCAGACCCAGGTCGAGCAGCGGCGTCCACAGCCGCAGCCCTGTCCCCAGCCCGACCTTGCCGAGGGCCATCGCTCCGTTGAGCACCAGCCCGATCGCGGCCAGCGGCAGGATCGCTTCTTCCGGGAGCGGCACCACGTGCCCGGCGGACAACCCCGCCAGGGCCGCCAGGAAGATGCTGCGTACCGCCAGCCGGAGGTAGGGGCCTTGCTGGGAGGCGTCGGTGCGCGCGGGGGGATCGAACGACAGCGACTCGGCCATGGACGGTCTCCGCGGCATGGGCCTGGGCCGTGGAGGATCGGCGCCATCATACCGGCGTCGATGCCGCTCAGTGCGCGGTCGAGCGGCCGTTGCCGTTGGGTCCGACGAGAAGATCCTGCTTGAGCTCCCACAGCGCTTCGCTCAGCGACACGTGGTAGATGTGCGGGTTGATCAAACGGCGCACACCGGGGTCGAGGCGTTCCTCGTCCTCGCGTCGGCGTTGCTGCAGGGTGCTCAGGTCGGGGGTGGGACCGGCCCGCCGGCCGTCGTGCCAGGCTACCTCCAGCAGCGGCTCGATACCGCCGATGTCATCCGGTTGCAGGGTGCGGCTGGTGCGCTCGACCGGGTGCCGCAGGCGCAGCGGCGCGTCGAGGCTCGGTCGTTCCTGGTCCAAGGTCACCAGATCGGCCGTTGCCATGCCGCGCGCGTCGTATACGCGGTAGAGCCGCTTTGGACCTGGCGTGGTGGCCTTGCTGGGGGTGTCGGAGCGCTTGATGGCGGGTGCCCAGTTGCCGTGGTGCCGCAGGGCCACGAGCTTGTACACGCCGTCGAGGGCCGGAGCTCCGTGGCTGGTCAGCAAGCGGGTACCCACGCCGTAGCCGAGCCTCCGGATGAGGGGGGCGGGGTCCATGCCGTAGCGGGGTGCTTCGTCTTCGATCTGCTCCAGGATCTGCCATATGGTCAGCTCGTCGAGCTGGTTGGACAGTGTGATGGGCACAGCATCGAACCCCGCCCGGTCGAGTTCCTTCGCCACCTGGATCGCCAGGTGCGCCAGGTCGCCCGAGTCGAGCCGCACGCCGCGCGGCTCGTGACCGGCCCGGCGGAGCTCCTCGAAGACGGTGATGGCGTTGGGGAGCCCGCTGTGGAGGGTGTCGACGGTGTCGAGGAGCAGAAGGCAATCGTCCGGGAAGGTCTCGGCATAGGCCCGGAAGGCGTCCAGCTCCTGCATGCCGGCGGCCATGAAGGCCTGAACGAGGCTGTGGGCGTGGGTGCCGCGCGGCGCGGCGCCCAGGGCGAGTGCCTGACCGGTGTTGGACGTGCCGTCGAGCCCTCCGATCAGGGCGGCGCGCGAGCCCGCGTTCACGCCGCGGGCGTGCCCGCGCCGCATCCCGAAGTCGACGACGGACCCACCCCGTGCCGCCTGCTTGATGCGCGTCGCGCGCGTTGCGATCAGCGTGGGGTAGTTGAGATGGTTGAGAAGCGCCGTCTCCAGGAGTTGCGCAGCGGCCAACGGACCCTCCACCACGGCGAAGGGAGCGTGGGGGTGGATGACCCTGCCTTCGGCAGGCGTCAGCACCGTCACGCCGGGGAAGCCGCCCTGGTCGCCCAGCCAGCCGAGGAAGCCGTCGTCGAACAGACGGCCCCCCTTGGCGTTGCGCAGCCCCCCCAGGGCATCGAGGTCGTCCTGGTTCGGTCGTGCCCGCTCCATCCAGGCGAGCAGGTCGTCGAGACCAGCCGTGACGCAGTAGCCCGCCTGGTGGCCTCCGAAGTCGGGGTTGTGGCGGTAGAAGGCGTTGAACTGGGCGGGCGTGTCGTGCATCCCCGTGCGCAGGTAGAGCTGCGCCAT
>CAZTTB010000325.1:0-1904 GCA_964616005.1 uncultured bacterium
GACGAGGCGCGGGTACTTGTAGGCCGCCATCTGCTCCCGGCTCCAGGCGATGAGGACGTCGGCGTCGAGGCTCTCGCCGTCGGCGAGGACCACGAAGGCCTTGATCTCCTCGCCGTGCTCGTCGTGGGGGACGCCCACCACGGCCGCCAGCGATACCGCTGGGTGCGTCATCAGCACCTCCTCGACCTCGCGTGGGTACACGTTGAAGCCGCCGCGCAGGATCATGTCCTTGAGCCGGTCGACGACGCTGAAGTAGCCGTCGGCATCGACCACGCCGATGTCGCCCGAGTGGAACCAGCCGCCGCGCAGCGCCTCGGCGGTGGCGTCGGGGCGCTTGTAGTAGCCCTTCATGACGTTGTGGCCGCGGATGACGATCTCGCCGGCCTCGCCGACCGGGACGTCCCGGTCGTCTTCGTCCACCACCCGCATCTCACACCCGAAGATGGGTTGGCCGATGGTGCCCGGGCGGCGCTCCCGGTCGGCGTGGTTGAAGCTCGCCACCGGGCTGGTCTCCGATAGGCCGTAGCCCTCCATGATGCCGATGCCGTAGACCTCCTCGAAGCGTCGCAGGATCTCCACGGGCAGGGCGGCGCCTCCGCTGAGCGCGAACTGCAGGTGGGCCCGGAGCTGCTCCTTGCGGGCGTCGTCGAGGGTGGCGGCGGCGTTCAGGAGCGCCCAGTACATGGTGGGGACGCCCGCGAACACGGTGATACGGTGCGCCAGCATGATCTCCAGCGCCCGCCCGGGGTCGAAGCGGGGGAGCATGCTGATGCTGCCGCCACCGTAGAACATGCTGTTCATGCCGACCGTCTGGCCGAAGGAGTGGAACAGGGGCAGGGCCATGAGGAAGGCGTGCTCCTTCGGCGGGTACCTCGAGGTGTGCACCAGGCCGTTGCTGTGGATGGCGTTCATGACCATGTTGAGCTGGCTCAGCTCCGCACCCTTGGGCTGACCGGTGGTGCCCGAGGTGTAGAGGATGACCGCGGTGTCGAGCGCGCCACTGGGATGGATGTCGGTGAGCGGCTCCTGGCCGACGAGGATGGCGCCCAGCGTGGTGGCGCCGTCGACGGGGGAGGGCGCCTTGGGGTCGGACGTCATCACCACCAGATGCCGGCAGGTGGGGGTCTCCTCGAACGCCTGACCCCCCTCCCGGGCCATCGGCAGCTCCGGGGTGCCCTCGAACACGAAGTAGGCGGCTGCGTCGCTGTCGCGCAGATGGTAGCCGATCTCGCGCGCCTTGAGCAGCACGTTCAGCGGGACCACCACGCAGCCGGCCTTGAGGATGCCGTAGTAGACGACCGGGAAGTACGGAAGGTTGGGGCAGGACAGCGCCACCTTCTCACCGGGCTCGATGCCGCGCGCGCGCAGGAAGCCGGCCACCCGGTCGCTCATGGCGTCGAGGGTGCCGTAGTCGAGGGTGGTGTCGCCCATCCTCACAGCTACCCGTGCGGGGTAATGGAGGGCGTGTTCGCGGACGAAGCGGCCGAGGTTCAGCATGCTCTATCCCTTCCCGAGGCCGAGTTGTGGTTGCCGTTCACGATAGCAGAGGGACCGCACCGTGCCCGGCCCGCCCTGCACACATCACGACACGCCGTCGGGGCGGGCCCGCACGCGCCGGGTCCGACGTCACCAGGTGGCGAGGAGCAGCAGTGCGGCCGCCCGCTCGAGCTTGTTCACGGGATTGGGAGTGAGCTTCACGACTCCGTCGACGGCCTCGGCGATCAACTCCAGGTCGGCGCGGGTCGTGCCTTCGCCGGCCTCGATCTCGACCTCGTCGAAGAAGGCGCTGCGCTCGGCGCCGGGCGCGCGGGCGGACACGGCGTCGAAGGCGAGCTGGGCCACTTCGTCACCGTCGCGCAGCAGCCGGAAGAGCACGCGCGTGGTGTCGAGCTCGACGCGGGGCC
>CAZTTB010000326.1:0-1869 GCA_964616005.1 uncultured bacterium
CCCCCGACACCAGCGTCATGAGCAGCGCCCGGCCGCCACCGCGCCGCTCCAGGTAGAGCTCGGAGAAGTACCCGAAGAGCACGAAGAAGCCCGCCCCGGTGACGCTGTTGAGCGTCGTCATGTCCTTGGCGGGAACGGCCGCCTGCAACACGATGAAGAACACCGTTGCGATCATGAGCGCCCCGGAGAACCGCCCGGGCAGTCGCCTACCCCGATCGCCCGACGCCTTCGGGCTCGCGCCGGAGCTCTTCCCACCTTCCCTGCGTTGGGCGGTGCGGCCACGACGCACGTTCTGGATGCGAGCGCGGCGGGCGGCCCTCTTCCGAAGCTTCTCCTTCTGAGCCTTCTTGTCTTGCTTGGCCTGCTCGCGCCGGATCTGTCTATTCATGGGGGACAGCATAGCCGTCCGCGGAGCTCCTCCCACGGGGTGTCGCCGACGCCCGGCTCGGGACCGTGCTAGCCTCAGCTACCCGCATGGACGACGCCGTCTTACGCACCATCGCCGAGCGCTTCGGAACCCCCACCTACGTCTACGATCTCCGCCGCGTGCGCAGCCAGTGGAACGCGCTGCGCACGGCCTTCCCCGGCGCCCGGCTGCTGTACGCCGTCAAGGCCAACCCGAGCGGCGCCGTGCTGCGCGCCCTGGCACACCTGGGCGCAGGCGCCGAGGTCATCACGCTCGGCGAGCTCGAGCGGGCGGTACGCGCCGGCATCGGGCCCGCCGATGTGCTCGTCGGCGGGCCCGGTCAGGACGCCGGTCTGGTCGGGCGCGCGTCCGAGCTCGGCGTGGGGCTGGCGAGCCTCGATTCCGCCGGCACCTGGCACGGCTGGCAGGCCGCGGGGGGCGAGTCCACGCGGTTCCTGGTGCGGGTCAATCCCGGGCTGGACCCCGGCACCCACGAGCATCTGGCCACCGGCGCTGCGGCCTCGAAGTTCGGTCTCCCGCCCGAGCCCGCGCTGGCACTGGCACGCGAGGTGCGGGCCGCCGGCCGGCTCGCCGGTTTCCACGTCCACGCGGGCTCGATGATCCGGGACCCGGCCGTCTACGAGGCCGTGCACGCGGTGCTCGCCCCCCTCTACCGGGCACTGCCGGGGCTCGATCTGGTCGACCTCGGCGGGGGCTTCGCGGTGCCGGACGGGCCGTTGACGGCGTTCGGCGCGCGAGCCGGTGCCGTCGCGCGGGCACTGGGGGCGTCCCTGGCGATCGAACCGGGCCGCTCGTTGGTGGCCGAGGCCGGCACGCTCCTCACCCGCGTGCTCCACGTCAAGCCGGAGGGTCCCCGCCGGCACGTCATCGCGGACGCCGGCATGGCCGACCTGCTGCGGCCTGCGCTCTACGGCGCGGAGCACCCGATCCGCGTGGTGGCGTCGCGCAACCCGACCGAAGGAGGCCCAGCGGAGGCGCCCGACGGTCCCCTCAGCGATCTGGACGGTCCGCTGTGCGAGAATGCCGACCGCCTGGGTCGCGACCGTCGCTTGCCGCCCGTGGCGCCCGGCGACCTGCTCGCCGTGGAACAAGCGGGCGCCTACGGCTTCGCGATGGCCTCGAACTACGCCTCCAGCCTGCGGCCGGCCGAGGTCGTCGTCGACGACGGCGCCATGCAGCCGGCCGGGGAGGGCCGCGTCGCAGGCCCAGGCGAAGGGCCGGTGGTGCGATTGGTACGCCGCCGCGAGCGCCCCGAAGACCTCTGGCGCCTGGAGATCGACACCGACCCTCGATAGCGACGAGGGCCGCGAGCGACCGGCGTGCGCCTGGCCGACGGCCGCGTGTTCGCGGCCGAAGCGCTGGTCAGCAACGCCGACGCCGCCTTCACCTACCGCAAGCTGGTGGACCCGCGCTACCGCCGCAAGTACACCGACCGGCGCCTG
>CAZTTB010000327.1:0-1853 GCA_964616005.1 uncultured bacterium
CACCAAGGGGGTCCCATGACAGCCCGAGTCCCACCCGGGAAGCACGCGCGGCAGCGACCAAGCTGCACACGGCGCCGCTCCATCCTCCGCCGGCTGTTGATCGCGCTGATCCTGACCGGCGCCGGCCTCACCGCCTCCCCGGCCGCGCTCGCGCAGGAGGGACGCAGCGACGTACAGGTCGCAGCCGCCGACACGCCGTACCGGGATGCGCAACGCGGCTTCGAGGTGACCGTCCCGGCCGGTTGGTCGCGCTGGGAACAGGGCGACGCCCTGGCGCTCGCGGGCCCCGACGGCGAGCTCCGCGCCTGGCTCGTGAGCGTGCCGGCCGACGAGGTCGTCGCGGGCATCGCGGAGGCCTGGCAGCTGGCCCTCCCCGGATTCGCGCTCGAGGTGGCCGACGAGGTGCACCCGCCGGTCTCCGGCGGCATCGAGCAGGCGGCGCAACTGGTCTACAAGACGCCTCAGGACCGCGTCGTGTTCGCCATCGGCTATCGGTTCGAGGGACGTGTCTACGCGGTGATGGCGGACGCCTCCCGGGACGCACTGGCGCGGCGCCAGGCGCAGGTGGCCGTGCTGGTCTCAAGCTTCGATATCCTGGCCCGAAGCAGAACCGACCTCGCCTCGACGCCGGCACGCGCCCTGGACGCGACCGATACGGCGGACCTGGACGCCTTCGTCCCCGCGGCCATGGCCGAGGCGGACGTGCCCGGCGCCGTGGTCGCCGTCGTGCAGGACGGTCGCACCGTCTACCAGCGCGCCTTCGGCGTGAAGGAGAGCGGCCGGAGCGCGCCCATGACGCTGGACACCCAGCTCATGATCGGCTCGACCGGCAAGTCGCTCACGACATTGATGATGGCGACGCTCGTCGACGACGGACGGATGACCTGGGACACGCCGGTGGCGGCCATCCTGCCGAGCTTCCGCGTCGCCGACCCGGAGCTCAGCCGGACCCTCACCATGCAGAACCTCGTGTGCGCCTGCTCGGGAGTTCCGCGCCGCGACTACGAGTTCATCCTCAACGCCCACACGCTCGGCGCGGAGGACGTGGTGCGCTCGCTCGCCGACTTCCAGTTCTTCACCGACTTCGGCGAGACCTTCCAGTACTCCAACCAGATGGTCGCGACCGCGGGCTACGTGGCGGGCGTCGCTGCGGGCGGACGCCCCGATGCCATGCTGCCGGGGTACGCCGCAGCCCTCCAGGCGCGTGTGCTGAGCCCGATCGGCATGCGAGCCACCACCATCTCGCTGCGCCAGGTGGAAGCGCGCGGTGATTACGCCACCCCGCACGGCCAGACTCTGAGCGGCGCGCGCGTGCCCATCGCTCTGTCGGAGGAAGCCCTCCTCACCCCCGTGGCGCCGGCCGGCGCCACCTGGTCGACCGCGCCCGACATGGCCCGCTACCTCCTCACCCTACTGGCGGGCGGGGTGGCGCCCGACGGCCGCCGGATCGTGTCCGCGGCAGGGTTGGACCACCTGTGGACGCCGCAGGTGAAGGTCTCCGCCGACACCAGCTACGGCCTGGGGTGGATGATCACCGACACCAAGGGGTTGCGCAAGATCGAGCACGCCGGCAACACCTTCGGCTTCACGTCGGGCCTGGCGCTCCTGCCGGACAAGGGGCTGGGCGTCGTGGTGCTCACCAACGCCCGTGCCAGCAACGTCTTCAACGAGGCCGTCATCCGCCGCGTCATCGATCTGGCGTTCGGACAGGACACGGCCGCGGGCGCAGCCGACTTCCACTTCGCGCTGAAGCGGACCGCCGACGCCCTGGCGAGTGCGGCCCAGCACGAGTCCGCCCGCGTCGATCCGGCCGCCGTGAGCGCCCACCTGGGCGCCTACCGCAACGCGGCCCT
>CAZTTB010000328.1:0-1851 GCA_964616005.1 uncultured bacterium
GACTGCCAGGTACGAGACTGCCAGGTACGAGACTGCCGGGTACGAGACTGCCGGGCATGAAGCCGCCGGACAACAGGTCGCTGCACACGAGGGCGCTGCACACGAGGGCGCTGCACACGAAGTCGCTGCACACGAGGCGGCCGGGCACGGGGACCTCAAGCACGAAATCCCCGCACACGAAATCCCCGGACACGAAGTCACCGCACACGAGGGCCCCGAACACGGCACCGGCGACGAAGCGGTCGACCGGCCGGCGGCCCGTCGGGTCGGCGACGACGGCAACGACCTTCAGCGCTACCTGAGCGAGATCGGACGGGTCCCCCTGCTCGGCCGCGACGAAGAAGTCGCCCTAGCGCGCCGCGTCGACAGCGGCAAGGAAGCCGAAGCCCACCTCGCGTCCGAAGGCGACGCGCTCGACGCCCGTGAGCGGCGGCGCCTGACCCGCCAGGTCGAGGACGGCGAGCGGGCGCGTGACGACCTCATCGAGGCCAACCTGCGGCTCGTGGTCTCGGTGGCCAAGCGCTACCGCACACGCGGCCTTCCCATGCTGGACCTCATCCAGGAAGGCAATGCCGGGCTCATGCACGCCGTGGAGAAGTACGACGTCAGCACCGGCTACAAGTTCTCGACCTACGCCGTGTGGTGGATCCGCCAGGCGGTGGTGCGGGCGCTGGCCAACGGCTCGCGCACCATCCGCCTGCCGGTGCACTTCCAGGACACGCTCCATCGGCTGCGTTCCAGCGCCGACCGGCTCGAGCAGGAACTCGGGCGCCCACCCAGCCGCGAGGAGATCGCCAATGTGATGGGCGAAGGCTGGACGGTCGAACGCGTCGACCACACCCTGCGACAGGCCCGCGACACCCTCTCCCTCGAGCGACCGATCGGTGAAGAGCAGGACACCACCCTCGGCGAGATGCTGCCCGACGCCGACGCCGATGCTCCCGTCGACCTGGCCAGTGAGACCGCCCTGTCCGACCAGCTCAGCCGCCTACTGGGACGCCTTACCGACCGTGAAGCGGACGTCCTTCGGCTGCGCTTCGGCCTGGCGGACGGCGAGCAGCACACCCTCGAGGCCATCGGCCGCCAGTACGGCATCACCCGCGAGGCGGTGCGGCAGGCCGAAGCACGCGCTCTGCGTAAGCTGCAGTACCTGGCACGCCGCGATCTCTCGCTGCGCGATTTCCTCGACTGATCCCGGACGCGCCCGGCGCCCTCCGGCGGGTGCGAGGGAGCGGTTCACCGCTTGCGCTCGACCCCGTCTTGCGCTCGACCCCGTCAGCCTCTATACTCGACCTCCGACGTCGACTCTTGCGCTGCCCTTTGGTACCTAGGCCAGCCGTATCTCACCGCACGGGTGAACTTCCCGACGAACGCCTGAGCCGATCCTGAGCGGAACCCCACAGGAGCTTGACGATGGTTCGCGAGAGCACGCGCGTCTTCGCGCCGATCGCCGGCGATCACGGCGTCCGGCCCGTTACCCCTATCTCCCCAAACCGCTGGAAGGGCGAGTCCGACTGCATCGTCGGGCCGTTCTCGAACCGCACCCTGGCCTTCGGGTTCGCCAACGTGACGACCGATTTCGGTCAGTATGGCGGCGTCCGATTCCACATCTTCGCCAAGCGCGACTCCTGGTACGTCGAGGTCCAAGTTCAGCGCTGAGCGCCGGTCGCAGGTGCGGTGGAAACACGTGCGCCACGAACGCTCGTCACGACACGAGCCCTGACGCCGCGCCGCCGATAGCGTCGCCGAAGGCCTCGGCGGCGACCACCCGCACCAGCTCCGGACGCGGCGTGAGTGCGTTCAGGAACGCCTCGTCGGCGAGATCCGTGCCGACCGCGATCACCCGGATCC
>CAZTTB010000329.1:0-1851 GCA_964616005.1 uncultured bacterium
GCTCCATGTGCGTGAGCCAGTGCGGCACGACCCGGAGGTAGTCGATGTAGGGCTGATCCGGCGCCAAAGGGTAGATCACCGCGCCGTCGCCGGTGATGGCGTTGGACCAGCCGGGGCTCTCGCCCATGCGGGGGTCGTCGAAGCGGAGCGTGAGCGGCCCATTCGGTGGATCGGCACCTGGATGGATGGCGATCGTGTACGCTTTCCCGTTCACGTCGTGGATCATCAGGTCGCCGTCGGGAAGCCAGTAGGGCTCGAAGGGCCGGCCGGTCGACAGGGTCCAGCGCCGATCCATCTTCGGCCACGGGCTCAGGTACATCCCGTCCGCCGCGTCCCTCCAGACCAGCCACCGCCGATCGGGCGAGATGCGGGCCAGGTCGGTGTTATGCGCCTTCACGGTATCGATGCGAGCCGGCTTCACCGACGCATCGACCGCGATGAGGTAAGTCTCGCCCCTACTGATCAGCATCAACGACGCGTCGACGTACTGGACGAGCTCCCGGCGGCCCGGCAACGTCAGCAGGACCTTCGGCGGCTCGGACGAGTTGAGGCGCCGGCGCACGACCCGGGAGGAGTCAGCGCTCTGCCGCATGTAGACCAGGTCCCGGCCGTCGGGTGTCCAGAAGGGCGTCGAGATATACCGCGCCCCGGCGAGCACCTCGAACTTGCCTGTCTCGAGATCGTACAGGCGAAGCTCCTGCTGTCGGACTCCGTCGACCACGCTCGCCAGCTCGTGTCCGTCCGGGCTGACGCTGAAGCGCAGGTGCTCCGCGGGATCTCCGGGCAGGACCTCCCGATCGCCATCGAGAGCGCGGCGCACCAGCACCGAACTCTGCATGTTGGCGCCGGGCGCGTAGACCAGCGTGCCGTTCCGGCTGACGTCCCAGAACGCGGCGCCCGTGTAGATGGGGTCTCGCACCCCGGGCACCAGCGCCACCGAGCGTCCGACCAGGAGCGAGTCGCGGTCGACGAACTTCGTGGCCATGATGGTCGCGTCGACGGACGTGTAGACCAGGTATCTTCCGCCGAAGAGGCGGAACCCCGAGCCTCGCAGGGGGACCCTCGCTCCCCCGGTCCGGATCTGCACGACGGGGCGCGAGGTGAAGGGCTCGTGATCCACGTCGCCCACCTGTGCGTACTTCCGCGAACCTCCTCCGCAGATCACCTGGCTCGGGGAGAGCAGCGAAGGCATCGGGCAGTAGCCCACGGGCAGATCACGCACCGGGCCCGTCTGGGGATCCACCCAGCGCAGCACGCTGTTCTCGTTGGCGGCGTAGAAGAGCGTGCCGTTCTCCAGCCAGCCACCTCCCCACGCGTCGACCGATTCCGACACCTTGCTGACGGCGCCGCCGGCGACGGGCGTCACCCACAGGCCGCCGGACGCGCTCACGAACGCGACGCGCTTGCCATCCGGCGAGATCATCGGGTCGAAATGGCCCTCCGCCGTGACGGCGATGGAATGCGCCGAGGTCCCCGTCAGGCTCTGGTACTGCAGCCGCTCCGTCCCGTCGCTCTCCCGAACGACGTAGATGACGAAGGAGCCATCCGGTGACACGGCGAAGTTTCGCTCCGGGGCGTGCGAGGCCTCCATCGGTGCGTCGTACGGCAGGCCGACGTCGAAGGTCTTCTCGCCGCCGGTGAAGGCGCGCCCCAGGACGAGGCCGACGGCGAGCGCCGCGGCCGCCGCGATGGCCGCGACGATCCACGAGCGCGCGCGAGGGCGCCTTACGGTGACGGTGTCCGCCGACGCCCCGGCGAGCCCCCGATGCCGGAACCCCGGATCGGCCAGCGCGTCCGCGAACGCCTTCGCCGAGTCGAACCGGTCCGCGGGGAGCTTCTCCAGCCCCTTGG
>CAZTTB010000330.1:0-1846 GCA_964616005.1 uncultured bacterium
GGCGGCGCCGCGCAGCAGGCGCTGCAGCGCTCGGCGGTAGGACGGTTCGAGCCGGGACGCCGTCACCAGCCACACGTCGACCCGGTCCTCGCCCGGTTCGACCGCAACCCGTCTCAGCCAGCCCGCTTCGCTCTCCGGACCCACGTACGACCACACCGTGACCCCGATGCCCTGACCGGCCAGCACCGCCGACCGCACGGCGGCGGGGCCGCTGAGCTCCAGCATCCGGCCCGGCTCGAGCCCGGCGTGGCGCATCTCCTGCCGCACGTGGGCGTTGAGGTTGCTCGAGCGCGACGGCAGCAACAGCGTCTCGCCGTGCAGGGCGGCGGGGTCGATCCGCCCCTCGCGGGCCACCGGGTCGTCCGGGAGGGTGGCGAGGCACACCCGCTCGGTACCCAGGCGCTCGACGGTGTAGGCGTCGTCGGCAGGGGGCGGTGCGCCGAGCGTGACGGCGGCGTCGAGGGCGCCGGCCGTCACCGCCTGGAGGAGCGGCGCCGAGTACCCCTCCTGCAGCTCCGGCTCGAGCGCCGTCCCCAGCCCCGCCAGGCGCCGGGCCTCGCGCAGCAGGGCGCCGCTCAGGCGCGGCACGAGGTGATGGCTGAGTCCCAGGCGAAGCCTGAGCGGCGCGGGCTGAGGGCTCGCCATGCGGGAGGCGGCGGCACGCAGAGCGGCGTCGAGGGCGCGGGCGTGGGGCAGCAGGGCGCGCCCCTGCTCCGTCAGCGTTGCGCCCCGGGAGCTTCGGTGAAGCAGGGGCACGGCGCTGCCGCGCTGCAACGCGGCCAGGCGGCGGCTGACCGCCGACTGGCTGATGCCCAGCTCGCGCGCCGCCTCGCTCTCGCTGCCTGCGTCGGCGACGGCGAGGAGCGTGAGCAGCTGGGTCGCGTCGGGGGGTTCGGGCATACCCTATTATGCGCTTGGCGCATAGCTAGGACATGGGCCTGCGGGCCGCTTCGGCGGAGTGCGCTTGGGGGGGGGTACGCGGAACCCCTCTTCCGAACGTCAAGCGTGGTGCTACCGGTGTCGCCATGCGCCGTCGCGGGGGATCGACGCGGGCGCCCCGGAGCCGATGGGGCCGGGGCACGCGCCTCGATCTTCCGCCGCCCTGGGACGGGCCGCCGGAGAAGGCAAAGCCGGCCTTGACGTCCCGCCCCGGGCCCGCGGGAACCCCCCCATCGCCTCGCAGCGTGGCGCAGCGGGATCGCTCACCGCCTCAGGCGCCGCCGTCCGCGCCTGCCCCCCCCGCCCACGGACCGCCCGGCCGCCCGCGCCCTGTGCTCCGGCGATGCCCCGACGTGCCCGCCTCCCGCTACGATGGCGCTGTCGGCGGCCGACTCCAGCCACGATATGCACGAAGCGCATGCAGCGTCGCGCGAACCGTTGACCATATCCGGGAGGGGTATTAGGCTCGATCCATACCGCGCGGTCCCGGGCCGGTGGCGGCGCTCGGGAAGCGCGCCGGGAGCGCATCGGCGGGGCCGCACGGACGGCGCCCGCAGCAGCGCTCACCCTCTCGGCGACCACCCCGACGGGCCACGACATGGACCCCGTCGCATCGAGCAGGCTCAGCAAGGCGTGAAGGGAGTCGGATGTTCTTCAAGCACTTCTACGACACGGACCTGGCCCAGGGTAGCTACCTGATCGGATGCCAGGCCAGCGGGGAAGCCATCGTGGTGGACCCGCGCCGGGACGTGCGCGTGTACCTCGACGAGGCCGCGGCCCAGGGGCTGCGGATCGTCGCCGTCACGGAGACGCACATCCATGCCGACTACCTGTCCGGCTCGCGGGAGCTCGCGCAGGCGGCCGGCGCACGCCTCTACCTATCCGACGAGGGTGCGCCCACCGAGGG
>CAZTTB010000331.1:0-1834 GCA_964616005.1 uncultured bacterium
CGCCGTACGCCCAAGGACAGCGCGCGCTGGTATCAGCGGCTCATTGCCCGGGAGTAGATCCTTCGCGGCGGGCGCGACCTTGATGCGGCGGGGATCGGGACGAGCGCCGTCGGCGCAAGGCCGACAGGGGCCGGGCCGCGGCCGGCTGCTCCGGGATCTCGTCGTTCAGGCCTGTGTCGTGAGCCCGTGACCGCGCGGATACAGCCCGGCCATCTCGACGGGCAGCCGGCCGGTGAACGGCGCCTCGCCCAGCAGCGCGGCCGCCAGCGCCTCCATCACGGCGGCAGGATGCCGTAGCTGCAGACATGGGTTCGGGCGGACGGGTATGCGAGCAGGTCCCACGGCGTGCGCAGGGCGAGGGTGACGGTCGGCCTGCCGGATGCCAGGACCGCTGCGGCCAGGTCCGCCTGCGCCGGCCGGAGGTGAGCGGAGAACGTACCGACGAGGACAACGTCGAAGGCTGCAAGCCGCTCCCCAAGACCCGCGATGTCAGCCGCGCCTGGCGCCGCCGGCAGGAGGATCTCCTCCACGCCCGCGAGCCGGCGGCGGAGCGCCGATGCCAGCGTCGGCGGCACCGTGGACGACGTGTCGGCCGGCGTCAGGTCAGCGGGCACCGGCTGGACGACCGCAATCCGCGCATCGGTCGCCAGCTTCAACGGCAACATTCGGTCGTCGTTGCGGACGAGGGTCATCGAACGTTGCGCGAGCTCGGCGGCGAGCGCCTGGTGCTCGCCGCACCCCACGATGTCGAGCGACGGCTGCTCGTAGCGTCCCAGCCAGCCGCGCAGCTCACCCAGCCGGCGCTTCGCCGCAGCGTCGTCGTCGGCATCGACAAGTCCTCGCCGCTGCGCCTGCGCGAGGCCCTCCTCCAGCCGTTCCAGCGCTGCCTCGTCCGGTGGTCCGAGCAACACATCTTCGCCGGCACGGAGGGCAGCGAGGGCATCGATGATCTGCGCCGATCCCTGGGCCAGGGCGTGCATGTCCAGAGCATCAGTGACGGTCACGCCGTCGAACTGCAGCTGCCCTCGCAGAAGGTCGCACAGAACCGCGGCGGACAGGCTCGTCGGCAGGTCCTCGCTCTGGCCAGGTAGCGCGAAGTGGCCGGTCATGACCATCCGCGCGCCCGCTGCCAATGCGGCGCGAAACGGGATCAGCTCCCGCCCGGCCAGCTCGGCGTTCGTCCGGGGCACCAGCGGCAGCTCGTGGTGCGGATCGGCTGCGGTATCCCCGGCGCCCGGGAAGTGCTTGGCCGTCGCGGCCACGCCGTTGCCCTGCAGGCCGCGGACGGTCGCCGCCGCGAGCTTGCCGACTGCCTCGGGATCGTCGCCAAAGCTGCGGATTCCGAGCGCCGGATTGGCCGGATTGTTGGCGACGTCGCACACCGGCGCGTAGTTCACGTTCACGCCGAGGGCACGCAGCTCGCGCGCCGTCGCCCCGGCGACGCGCTCGGCCAGCGCTTCGTCACCGGTCGCGCCGAGGGCCATCGCGCCCGCGAACTGCGTCGTCCCTTCGCCCAGCCCGACCAGCTGGCCGCCCTCCTGGTCGGCGGCAACCAGCAACGGTGGTGCGCCGGCCGGCCGTGCGCGCTGGATGGCGCCGGTCAGCCCGCGGATCCGGGGCGGATCGACGCGTTCACCACGAGCTGGAACGCGGGCGCCAGCCCCTTCGTGTGGGTCAAGACCGCCGACGAGAGCCTGGCCAAAGCTGTCCGCAAGCGGTCAGCGAACAGCGAATCGGGATACGAGCTGGACTGCGCGCCTGTCGGCTGGGTATTCCGCCTCCCAACGCCCTCAGGCGCCAGAGACGACGGCCTGGATGTCGGCGGTGGTGACAT
>CAZTTB010000332.1:0-1821 GCA_964616005.1 uncultured bacterium
CATGGTGTGGCCCGAGGCCTCCGGGGAGAAGGAGCCCTTCGGCGAGGTCGAGGAGTTCCTAGGGGCCGAAGACGACCCCGAGGTCGAGACCAAGGCCGTGATCGTCAAGTACGGGCTCAAGGCCGAGTTCGACCCCAACACCGATGCCGAGGCCAGGGCGGTCCCGCCCACGGTCGACGGCGAGATGATGGCGGGCCGTTCGGACTACCGCCACAACGCCACCTTCACCATCGACGGCGAGGATGCCAAGGACTTCGACGATGCGCTGTCGCTCGAGCGCCTCGAGGGTAGCGGCAAGGACGGCCTGCTGCGCGTGGGCGTGCACATCGCCGACGTCTCCTACTACGTGGCGGAGGGCACCAGCCTCGACGACGAGGCGCAGGAGCGCGCCACCAGCGTGTACCTCCCCGGCCGCACCCTGCCGATGCTGCCCGAGTCGCTCTCCAACGGCATCTGTTCGCTGGTCGAGGGCCAGCCGAGGCTGGCGCTGTCGGTGTTCGTCGACATCACCCGGGCCGGCGAGGTCAAGAGCGTGCGCTTCCGCGAGACCGTGATCGAGTCCGACGCGCGCCTCACCTACGAGCAGGTGCAGACGTTCAGCGACGGAGGGCGCCTCCCTCACGGCAAGCGCAAGCTGGAACGCGACATCAAGGTGCTCATCAACCTGAGCCAGGAGCTCCGCAAGCAGCGCATCGGCGCGGGCGCGCTCGACTTCGATTTCACCGAAGCCAAGGTCGACGTCGACGAGCAGGGCGCGCTGCACCTCACGCCCGTGCGCAGCAACACCGCCCGGCAGCTCATCGAGGAGATGATGTTGCTGGCCAATCGACTGGTGGCCGAGGAGCTCGACAGGCGCGACGTGCCCGCACTGTTCCGGGTGCACGAGGATCCCAGCGTCGAGAAGGTGCAGGCCCTGCAGAAGGCGCTCGCCCGACTGGGATACACCCTGGACCTGGAGAAGGCGCGGCCGCAGGACCTGCAGCGCATCCTGCGCGAGGCGGCGGGCAAGCCGGAGTCGCAGATCGTCAACACGCTGCTGCTGCGCAGCCTGAAGCAGGCGCGTTACAGCTCCGAGAACCTGGGTCACTTCGGGCTGGCGTTCGAGAACTACCTCCACTTCACCAGCCCGATCCGCCGCTATCCCGACCTGGTGGTCCACCGCGTGATGCGCGCGCTGCTGCAGCACCGCCTGTCGCCGACGCTGAAGGAGCGGCTGAAGACCGACTTCCCGAAGCTGGCGGAGCAGTCGAGCGACCGCGAGCGCCGTGCCGAGAGCGCCGAACGCGACCTGAGCCGCTACTACCACGCGCGTTGGGCCAAGGATCACATCGGCGAGAGCTTCCACGGCGTGGTCAGCGGCGTCACCAACTTCGGGGTCTTCGTCAGTCTGCAGAACGGCGTCGAGGGCCTGATGCACGTCTCCCACCTCGACGACGATTACTACATCTACCTCGAGGACGCCCTGATGCTGATGGGCAAGCACACCCGCAAGCGCTACCGCATGGGCGACCGCGTCGAGGTGAAGGTGCTGCAGGCCAATCCCACCCAGCGGCAGATCGACCTCATCCCGGCGACCATGGAGATGCCCGAGGTGGAGATCGAGGAGAAGCCCGTGCGACAGAAGCCTCCCAAGACGCTCAAGGCCCCCTCGGCGTTCACGGCCGAGGAGGGTGCCCAGGCGAGCGGCAACGGCCGCGCCCAGCGCGGAGGCGGCAAGGCGGCGGCCAAGTCCGGCCCGGCGTCCGGGTCGAAGAGCCGCGCCAAGGGCGGCGCCAAGGCCGAGCCGAAGGCCGCGGCCGCCGGTGCGGACAAGGGTGCCGG
>CAZTTB010000333.1:0-1810 GCA_964616005.1 uncultured bacterium
CGCCCGTTGCGGCGCGGCGACCTGCTGACCGACGACGAGTACCGCCAGCTCCGCTACGGTATGCAGGAGACCTACACGGTGCAGGGCGGCGAGGACGCGGTCGTCGCTGACGGCGAGCAGGTGGAGCAGGGCCAGTCGCTGGCCAAGGGCGTGAAGTCCAAGCTCTCCGGCATCGCTCAGTACCGTTTCCCGCGCAAGGTCACGCTGGACTACCGCGAGTCGCGCGACGGCCGGCTGCTGCTGCCGAAGAAGGACTTCATCGAGGAGGAGGACGGCTACAAGGGCGGCCAGCCCATCGCCGACCTCACGAGCGACGTGACGCTCAAGAGCGAAGCCGAGGGCGTGGCGGAGCTGCTCCCCATCGGCGCGAGCGGCGGCATCCTGATGATCCGCGACGTCGACGACGAGGAAGTCCGCTACGCCTACCTGGTACCGAGCGGCATGGAGCTGCTCGTGGGCGACGGCGAGTTCATCGAGGAGGGCATGGAGCTGGCGAAGGCCGCCAGCGGCACCACCCTCGAGCTCCCCGCCGACGCCACCGCGACGGTGCGGGCCAGCAAGGCCAAGGGCAAGGACGTCACCGTCACCCTCAAGGTGGAGTGGGCGCGCCGCGAGGTGCACGAGATCAACCCCACCATGCACGTGCTGGTCGGCGCCGGCGCCGACGTGCGGGCCGGTGAGAAGGTCGTTGGCGCCATCGACGCGGCCCAGGAGATCGTGGCGGCCGCCGACGGCACCGTCCACCTGGCCTACCCGGCCAGCATCATCGTGTCGCGCGCGCGCGTCTACCCGTACGAGGACGAACCCATCGTCGTCAACGGCGATCGCGTGCTTCCCGGCGACGAGCTCGCCGACGAGGGCCGGCTCAAGTCCGATATCTCGGGCCGGGTGGAGATCGATCTGGTGCGCCAACAGGTGCGGGTCATCGAGTCGTACGACTTCGAGGCCAAGATGGGCGCCGAGGCGATCGCCGAGCTGCTCACCGGCCTCGATCTGCCGACGCTCGAGGCCGAGCTGGTCGAGGAGATGGAATCGCCCAGCCGGCACAAGCGGGCGAAGGCCCGTAAGCGCCTGGAGATCGTGCGCGCCTTCCTGGCCTCGGGCAACGAGCCGTCCTGGATGATCCTCGATGCGGTGCCGATCATGCCGCCCAGCCTGCGGCCGATGGTCCAGGTCGAGGGCGGCCGGTTCGCCACCAGCGACCTCAACGACCTCTACCGGCGTCTCATCAACCGCAACAACCGTTTGAAGAAGCTCATGCAGCAAGGTGCGCCCGAGATGATCGTGCGCAACGAGAAGCGCATGTTGCAGGAGGCGGTCGACGCGCTGATCGACAACGGGCGGCGCGGCAGCGCGGTGGTACACCCCGGCTCCGACCGGCCCTTGCGCTCGCTCACCGACCTCCTCGGCGGCAAGCAGGGGCGCTTCCGCCAGAACCTCCTGGGCAAGCGTGTCGACTACTCCGGGCGTAGCGTCATCGTGGTCGGGCCGCAGCTCAAGCTCCACCAGTGCGGCGTGCCCAAGCGCATGGCGCTGGAGCTGTTCAAGCCGTTCCTGTTCAAGAAGCTCGAGGATCGTGGCATCGTCAGCAACATCAAGAGCGCGCGTAAGCTGCTCGAGCGCTACCGGGACACGCGCGACGAGATCTGGGATGCCCTCGAAGAGGTCATCCAGGATCGGGTGGTGCTCCTCAACCGCGCTCCGACGCTCCACCGACTCGGCATCCAGGCCTTCGAGCCGGTGCTGGTCGAAGGTCAGGCGATCCAGCTCCACCCGCTGGTGTGCGAGGCCTTCAACGCCGACTTCGACG
>CAZTTB010000334.1:0-1806 GCA_964616005.1 uncultured bacterium
CGGGTTACGCAGCCAGAGCGTAGGTGTTATTGCCAGTTATTGGCGTTGCAGCTTGGTAACGCGGCCAGCTGCGTCCGCGACGCGCAACCTAACCCCCGACAGGGCCCCGTCGAAACCGTGTCGCCCCCGTGCGGGTGACCCAGGGCCTACGTTCCCTGGTAGTCACTCAGTCTAGCACCCCGCGGGTCTCCCCTTCGGTCCTGGGCACACGCTCTCGGGGCCCCGCAGGATCAGCGGATCGACGACCGACCGCTGCGCATGCTCTTCAAGTGAGCTCCTGCAAGAAGCGCCGGAGATGCGCCGAGACCTGAGGGAACTCGATCAGGAAGGCGTCGTGGCCGTGAGGCGAGCGGATGGTGGCGTAGGTAGCGTTCGGCAGCGCCTGCGCCAGTGCCCGCTGTTCGGCCTCGGGGTAGAGCACGTCCGACGTGATCCCCATCACCAGTGCCGGCATGGCCATGCCGCCGAGCACCCGGGCGAGCTTGCCTCGCCCGGCGGCGACGTCGTAGTCGTCCATGGCGCGCGTCAGGTACAGGTAGGTGTTGGCGTCGAAGCGCTGGACCAGCTTCACGCCCTGATAATCGAGGTAGGACTCGATCTCGAAGCTCCGGCCGAGCAGGTCCGACGTGGCGGCGGTGCGCTCGCGCCCGAACTTCTGCTCCAGGGAGTCGAAGCTCCGGTAGGACAGCATGGCGATGGCACGGGCAAGGCCCAGCCCGCGCTCCGGTTGGCGACCCTGAGGGTAGCGTCCCTCCTGCCACTCGGGGTCGGAGGCGATGGCGCGGCGCGCCACCTCGTTGAGACCGATCGCCCAGGCCGAGTGCCGGGGCCCGATGGCGATGGGTGCGATGGCACGAACCCGTTCGGGATACATGGCCGCCCACTCGAGCACCTGCATGCCCCCCATGCTGCCGCCCACGACGGCGGCCAGCGAACGCACCCCGAGGCGGTCGACCAGCCGACGCTGCGCTTCGACCATGTCCCTGACGGTGTAGCGCGGGAAGTCCAGAGCGTAGGGGCGCCCCGTAGCGGGGTTCACGCTGCTGGGGCCGGTACTGCCGTAGCACCCGCCGAGGACGTTGCTGGAGATGACGAAGTAGCGGCGCGTGTCGATCGCCTTGCCGGGGCCGATCAGCGGGTCCCACCAGCCCGGCACCTCTTCCCGATCGGTGCGGCCCGCAGCGTGACCGGAACCCGTGAGGGCGTGGGTGACCAGGACGGCGTTGTCGCCGCGCGCGTTGAGCTCCCCGTAGGTCTCGAAAGCCAGCGCCACGCGCTCGAGGCTTCCGCCGAGCTCGAGCTCCAAAGGGGCGCCGGGATCGGCGACGTCCATGATCTGGGGCCGGACCGTCCCCACGCTGCCGTCGGGGCTCGCCTCACTGCGCGCGATGAGCGCCGCGTGATCCCCCCAGGTCTCGTGGATCAGCGTGCGATGGCCGGGGTTGTCGGCAGCCGCGCCGCTGCGTCCGCCGCCGGACGCGGCGGACGCAGCGGAACGGGTGTGGGAACCGGACTGGCTACTCATGCTGGGGCCATCGCCTCACGCCGGGACCGGCTGCCGGACGGCGCGCAGCGCCTGGTCGAAGTCCTCGATGAGATCGTCGATGTGCTCGATACCCGGGCTCACCCGCACCAGGCCCGGCGAGATGCCGGCCGAGCGCAGAGCAGCCTCGTCGAGCTGCGAGTGGGTGGTGCTGGCGGGGTGGGTGACGCTCGTCTTGGCGTCGCCCAGATTGACCAGGTTGGACGCCAGCTCGAGGCCGTCGATGAAGGTCTTCCCCGCCTCGACCCCGCCGTCGACCTCGA
>CAZTTB010000335.1:0-1804 GCA_964616005.1 uncultured bacterium
CCGGCCAGCAGCCGACCCTGCGGCTGGAGCGTCGTCCACCACTGCCAGGGATCGAATCCGGTGGGAGCGAGCATGGGTCCCCTTCCCTCGGCGCTGCGCGTCGCGATGGCCCATGATACCCCTGAACCGGTCATCCCCCTGGACCGCGTCGGGGACGCGGCTTCCTCGTGACCCCGCGGCGCGCAGGCGCGGGGCGAGCGAGGGGCGCGCTCACCCGCGAGCCGACTGCGAGCCGACTGCGAGCCGAGGGCGGGCCGAGCCGAGGGCGGGCCGAGGAGTGGCCGCGCCAACGGCGGCGGCGCCAGCGCCGAGCGCGAAATGCCCTACACTGTCCGGAACGCCGGTGCAGGATGCGAAGTGGGCTACGGAGAGCGTCCCGGCACCGGGGTCGGGCTCGCCACGGTGCGGCGCAGCAGGCGGAGGGTCCGCGTGCGGCGGCACGGTGGGCGGGTGCGGGTCGAAGGCGAATCAGGATTGGGGGGCCGCCTTCCACTTCAGGTTGGGAGAGGGGAAGGCATGGGCCGTGGGGACGGCGACACCACCATCCTGCGCGTGCTGTTCGTCGCGGACGACGCCGGAGAGGCGGGCCTGCTGGCGCAGCAGCTCGAGCGCACCGGGTACGCGGTGACGAGCGAATGCGTCGCCGACGCGTCGGCGCTGCGCGGCGCGCTGACCGGGGCACCCTGGGACATCGTGCTCGCCGACCACCAGGTCCCCGGACTGAACGCGCTGGACAGCCTGGCCGTACTCCGGGAGGTGGCGCCCGACACGCCGTGCATCGTGGTGAGCGAAGCGATCGGCGAGGAGGCCGCGGTAGGCGTGCTGAAGGCGGGCGCTCAGGACCTGCTGATCAAGGGGCACTGGGCGCGGCTGGCGCCGGCGGTGGAGCGCGAGCTCGGCGAGGCGCGGCAACGTCGCCGGCAGCGTGCCAGCCTGGAGAGCTCGGAGCTGCGCTTCCGGACCGTGGTGGAGAGTATGGGCGAGGGGCTGATCCTCACCGACGTCGAGGAGCGCATCCTCTACGCCAACCCGCGCATGGGGGTGTTGACGGGTCGGAGCCCGGCCGAGCTGGAGGGGCAGGTGGCGTACCGGCTGCTGATGCCCGAGGAGCACTGGGCGCGGCAGGAGGAGCGCAACCGGCGCCGCTTGCAGGGGGTGGCCGAGGAGTACGAGACCGAGATCGTGCGTCCTGACGGCGAGCGTCGCTGGGTCCGCGTGAGCGCTGCGCCGTCCCGCGATGCCGGCGGCACCGTCGTCGGCACCATCGGATCGATCGCCGACGTGACCGAGCGCCGGAGCGCGCTGGAGCGGGTGCGCCGGCTCAACGCCGAGCTGCAGGAGACGGCGGCCGCCTATCATCAGCTCGCCAACTTCGGCGCGCGCATCGAGCGCCTCCACGACATCGACGCGCTGCTCGACGCGGGCCTGGAGGACCTGGCCCGCCAGCTGCGGCTCGACCTGGGGGTGTACTACCTCATCGAGGGCGGCGCCTGCCACGTCGCCCGCCTGTGGGGCGCCGTACCGGACGGGCTGCGCGCCCTTCAGGAGCAGCCGATGCCGGTCGGCACCGGTCTCGTCGGCACGGTCGCGGCCAGCGGCGAGGGCACGCTCTCCGACTACCCCACCTGGGAGGGTGCGCTGCCCGAGTTCGTGGCGCTGGGGCTGCGCACGCAGCTCACCCTGCCGGTCAAGCGCCGCGGCGTCACCGTGGGCGTGATCAGCCTGGCGGCCTTCGGGCGCAAGGTCGACCTCGACGACGAGGACCGGCTGGTGGCGGAGGGCTTCGTGAAGCGCCTGGAGAACG
>CAZTTB010000336.1:0-1795 GCA_964616005.1 uncultured bacterium
GAGCCCGACAAGGCGGCGACGGCGCTGATGGTGAAGGACCTGCTCGACACCATGGGCGTCTCCTGGACGGTCGAGGTGGCCACGCCTTGCCTCACCGGCATGCTGACCGACACGGGCAACTTCCGTCACGGCAACACCGACCGCTCGGTGCTGGAGGCGGCGGGCGCGCTCATCGACGTCGGTGTCCCCTACGCCGAGCTGACCGACCGGCTGCAGTGGCGCCACCCCGATTACTTCAAGATGCTGGGCGAGGTGATGGGCACCGTCGCCTTCCACCTCGACGGGCGCCTGGTCACCGCTCGCCTCACCCGCGCGATGCGCGAGCGCATCGGCGAGAGCGACGACGACTCCGACGATTTCGTAGGGCTGATCCGCTACGCGGAGGGAACGCTGGTGGCGGTCCTGCTCAAGGAGCGTGACGGAGGCGTCAAGCTCAGCGTGCGCAGCCGCGGCGGCGTGTCGGCGCAGGCCATCTGCCGCGAGCTCGGCGGTGGCGGCCACGTCGCCGCCGCGGGAGCGACCGTCCACGGGAACATGGACGAGGCGATGCGGCAGCTGACCGATGCCACCCGGCACGAGCTCGAGCGCTGGGGGGCCGCGGCGAACGCCTGAGCTCGGCTTGGCGGGGCGGCTCGGCTTCGCTCGGCGGCGCGGCGCAACTCAGCGGTCCACCGCGTACCCGTCGGCGATGGCAGCGGCGTCCGCCGCCAGCTCGGGAAGCGCTTCGAGCGCCACGCCGGCATCGCCGCCCCGGGCGGCGAGCCACGGGAGCACGTGTTCGGTGGGCAAGTTGCCGACCAGGGCGTCGCCGGCGAAGGGACAGCCGCCGACGCCGGACAGGGCCCCCTCGAACCACCGGATCCCTGCCGCCACGCCTGCAGCGATCAATGGTTGCCAGCCGTCGGGACGCGCATGGAGGTGCAGGCCGAGCTCGGGGACGTGCTCGATGGCAGACAGCACGCTCGACACGGCGACGGCGTCGGCGCGCCCCACGGTGTCGGCCAACGCGATGCGACGCACCCCGAGATCGCGCGCGCGCGCCACGGCCTCGGCCGTATCGGCAGGGCGCCACGGATCGCTGTAGGGGTTGCCGAAGCCCATCGACAGGTAGAGCACCAGCTCGAGGCCGTGCTCGGCGCTTCCCTCGACCAACCGCTCGACCAGCTCCCAGGACGACGCCAGCGACCGGCCCAGGTTGCGCTGCTGGAAGGTCTCGTTCACCGAGAGTGGGAACCCCACGCTGCTCACTCCCGTCGCCTCGGCAGCGCGCTCCAGGCCGCGCTCGTTGCCGATGATGCACAGGAAGTCGGCGCCGACAGGGCGGTCGAGCCCGGCCAGCACCGCCTCGGTATCGGCGAGCTGGGGCACCGCCCGAGGGGACACGAAGGAGCCGAGGTCGAGGTGCCGGAAGCCGGCCCGCAACAGCGCCTGGAGGTGCGCTCGCTTGCGCTCGGTGGGGATGCTGCGTGCCATCCCCTGCCAGGCGTCCCTCGGGCACTCCACCCAGGTGAGCGTTCCGGGACCGCTTCCGTCGGGCATGTCAGGAGTCTAGCGCGCACCCGCGGACGCGCGGCCCAGGTGTGGATGGCCGGCAGGTCGCGTGGGCGCCGCGCCTGCGGGCGGCGCGGCGATCTCGGCGGCTGCCGACCGGCGGTGGCCGGCCCCGACCCCCGGCCCTATACTGGACGCCGTGCTGCGGACCCTGGAGCTGCGCGATTTCGCGATCGTCGACGCACTCGCCCTCGAGCTCGAGCCGGGCTTCAACGCCCTGACGGGCGAGACCGGGGCGGGCAAG
>CAZTTB010000337.1:0-1787 GCA_964616005.1 uncultured bacterium
TTGGACGAACTCCTCAACCTGGATCGGTCGCAGCTCGAGCCCGACGAGCTACGCCGGCTCAACGAGACCGAGCTGCGCGAGTGGCTCGAGTCGCTCGACTACGTGCTGGCCAGCGGCGGCGCGGACCGCGTGAAGGACATCCTGCAGATGCTGGAGCATCACGCCTACAAGCACGGCGTCCCGATCCCGTACAACGTGACCACCCCCTACATCAACACCATCCCGGTGGACGAGCAGCCGGAGTATCCGGGCGATCTCGAGATCGAGGAGCGGATCACCAACCTGATCCGCTGGAACGCCATGGCCATGGTGGTCCGGGCCAACAAGGTCTCGTCGGGCATCGGCGGGCACATCGCGACCTACGCGTCCGCCGCGACCCTGTACGAGGTGGGGTTCAACCACTTCTTCCACGGTCCGAAGGCCGGCGCCGACGCCGACCTGGTCTACTTCCAGGGCCACGCCAGTCCGGGCTTCTACGCGCGTTCCTTCCTGGAGGGGCGCTTCCCGGTGGAGGCGATGCGGAACTTCCGTCGCGAGCTCCAGGACGAGCCGGGCCTGTCCTCGTACCCGCATCCGTGGCTGATGCCCGACTACTGGTCCTTCCCGACCGTGTCGATGGGGATCGGCCCGCTGGCGTCGATCTACCAGGCGCGCTTCCGGCGCTACCTCGAGGACCGCGGGCTGCTTCCGGGCGGCAACGGACGCGTCTGGGCCTTCGTCGGAGACGGCGAGACCGACGAGGTGGAGACGCTGGGTGCGATCCGCATCGCGGCGCGCAACCAGCTCGACAACCTCATCTGGGTCGTCAACTGCAACTTGCAGCGGCTCGATGGCCCGGTGTACGGCAACGGCAAGATCATCCAGGAGCTCGAGGGCATCTTCCGGGGCGCGGGCTGGAACGTCATCAAGGTGGCGTGGGGCAGCAAGTGGGACGAGCTGCTGGCGCGCGATCACGACGGAACGCTGGCCCGGCGCTTCGAGGAGATGGTCGACGGCGAGTCGCAGCGCTACGCGGCGTTCGGAGCGCCGGAGCTCCGCGACCGGTTCTTCAACACCCCCGAGCTGAAGAAGCTCATCGAGGACTGGACCGACGCCGACATCGCGCAGCTCAACCGTGGCGGCCACGATCCGGTGAAGATCTACGCCGCGTTCCAGCGGGCGGTGCAGCATGAGGGGTCGCCCACCGCCATCCTGTTCCGCACCGTCAAGGGCTACGGCATGGGTGATGCCGGTGAGGCGCAGAACGTCACGCACCAGCAGAAGAAGCTCGACGTGGACCAGATGAGGGCCTTCCGCGACCGCTTCGAGCTGCCGGTCAGCGACGAGGAGATCACGAAGTACCCGTTCTTCCGGCCCGAGGAGGACAGTCCCGAGCTGAGGTACCTGCTCGAGCGTCGTGAGGAGCTGGGGGGTTTCCTGCCTGCTCGCTCGCCGAAGTCCGAGCCGCTCGACCCGCCCCCCGCCGATGCCTTCGAAGAGTTCATGCAGGGCACCGATGGCCGTGAGGTCTCCACCACCATGGCCTTCGTCAGCATCCTGCGCAAGCTGTTGCGCGACGAGGCCTGGGGCAAGCTGGTGGTGCCGATCGTGCCCGACGAGGCGCGCACCTTCGGGATGGAGGCGCTGTTCCGGCAGATCGGCATCTATTCCAGCGTCGGTCAGCTCTACGAGCCGGTCGACCGGGAGAACCTGCTGTACTACAAGGAGTCGCGCGACGGCCAGATCCTCGAGGAGGGCATCACCGAGGCCGGCTCGATGGCGTCGTTCCTGGCCGCCGGGACCGCCTA
>CAZTTB010000338.1:0-1781 GCA_964616005.1 uncultured bacterium
GCCGACGGCGGCCGCTGGCTGCTGGACAACGACTATCTCGTGCTCCGTACCCTGCGCCAGGCGGACGAGGACGTATCCGACGCCTTCTACCGGGCCTTGCCATGCGTGGCCGACGGAAGCGCCAACTCCCTGCGCGTCGAGGTCCTGATCGGCGGCTTCCTGGACCGCTGCCGAGGGCGCGTGCAGATCGGCGTGCTCGAAACGTTCGTCGAAGCCTACCAACGCGTCGCTCCCCTCATGCTGGCCGAGCTCTGGGCCCTGCCCGCGCTCCTGCGCGTGCAGGTGCTCGAGCGGCTCGTCGACGCGGCCGACCGGGAGTTGCCGACGACACGTGACACCACCGCCGAAGCGGGCACGATCGCCGGGATCGTGCAGGGCCTGCACGAGATCGAGAAGCAGGACTGGACGGTCTTCGTCGAGTCGCTCAGCCTCATCGAACGCTGCCTGCGAAGCGAGCCCGCCGGCCTCTACGCCACCATGGATCTGCCGACCCGGGATGCCTACCGGAGGGTCGTCGAAGCCGTCGCTCGACGCAGCGGGCGCTCCGAAACGGACGTCGCGTCGGCGGCCGTGCGCATCGTGAGCGAGGCGGCCGATGCCGAGCATGTCGGCAACGTTCTGTTCGGGCACGGGCGCAGCCTTCTCGAGAGGCGCCTCGGCGTCCGCCCCGGCGCCGGTGGGTGGCTCCGCCAGTGGGGTCGACGCTTGCGCGCCCCGCTCTACCTCGCCGCCATCGGCACGCTGACCGGGCTCATCCTGGCTGCGGTCGCGCTCCCGGCGGCGTGGCACGGTGTCGGCATCTCGCTGCCTCTGGTGCTCGTCGCCTTCCTCGCCCCCGCGATCGTCGCGGCCGAGACGCTCGTGCACTACGCGATCACCCACTTGCTCCCGCCCAGGAGGCTCCCGAAGCTGGACTTCTCCGAGGGCGTACCGGACCACGCCCGGACCCTCGTCGTGATCCCCACCCTGGTGTCCGCCGAGCGCGACATCCCTCCGCTCTTCAGGCAACTCGAACGGCATGCCGTCGGCAACGCCGATCCCAACATCGGCTTCGCCGTCCTGACCGACTTCCCGGACGCACCCGAGCGTGACGTCCCCGGGGACGACGCGCTGCTCGAGTCCCTCGAAGCGCACCTCGACGCCCTTCGCGGTCGCCAGCCGCACGCGCGCTTCTACCTCATGCACCGCGAACGACGCTGGAACCCTTCCGAAGGTTGCTGGATGGGTTGGGAGCGCAAGCGCGGCAAGCTGATCGAGCTGAACGCGTGGATCGAGCGCGGCGAGCGGGGCAGCTTCGTTCGTCCCGAGGGCCGTCCTGACGACCCGGCTGCCGGACCGATCGGCTACGCCTTCGTCATCACCCTCGACACCGACACGGTGCTGCCTCCCGGCGGCGCCGCCCGCCTGGCCGGCACGATCGCGCACCCTCTCGTCCGACCCCGGTTCGCGGAGGACGGCAGCCTGCGTCACGGCTACACGGTCCTCCAGCCCCGCGTGGACATCCTTCCTACCGACGAGTCGCGGAGCCTCTTCAGTCGGGTGTTCGCCGGCGGCTCCGGCGTCGACCTGTACGCCCGGGCGGTGTCGGACCCGTACATGGACCTCTTCGGCGAGGGGATCTTCGTTGGGAAGGGCATCTACGACGTTGCAGCGGTAACCCGGATCCAACGCGGGATGGTGCCGGAGAACGCCATCCTGAGTCACGACCTCTTCGAGGGCGGCCTCGGCCGGGCCGCCCTCGTGAGCGACGTGATCGTGCTGGAGAGCTACCCCGCCGGGTA
>CAZTTB010000339.1:0-1774 GCA_964616005.1 uncultured bacterium
GCTCACCGAGCGCCACGGCATGCTGCTGATCGTCGACGAGATCCAGAGCGGCTTCGGGCGCACCGGCAGCCTCTTCGCGATCGAACACAGCGGCGTCGTGCCCGACCTCATCACGGTGGCCAAGAGCCTCGCCGGCGGGTTGCCGCTGTCGGGAGTCATCGGCCGCGCCGACGTCATGGACGCCCCCGATCCGGGCGGTCTCGGCGGCACCTACGGCGGCAACCCGCTGGCGTGTGCCGCGGCGCTGGCGGTGCTCGACGTGTTCGAGGAGACCGGCTTGCTGGAGCGCGCCGGCGCCGTCGGCGCCGCGCTGTTCGAGCGCTTCGAAGCGCTGCAGTCCGAACACGACGTCATCGCGGAGGTGCGCGGCCTCGGCGCCATGGTGGCCGCGGAGCTGATCACTCCCGGCGAGGACGGGGTGCGCCGCGGCGCACGGCAGGTCGAGCGCATCATCGCCGAGGCGCGCCGGCGCGGCCTGCTGCTGCTCAAGGCGGGCCGGGACGGCAACGTGGTGCGCGTGCTGGTGCCGCTCACGGTCGAGGACGACGAGCTGGGGCGCGCCTTCGCGATCCTGGGCGAGGCGTTCGCCGCGGTACGGGCCGAAGGGATCGGGGGTTGAGGGTGTGAGCGACGACGCTCCGGGCCGCACCGGCTACGTCATCCACCCGTGGCTCGACCGCGTCCCGCCCATCGCGGTGCGGGGCGAGGGGCTCTACCTCTACGACGAGGAGGGACGGCGCTACCTCGACGGCTGCTCCGGTGCCGTCAGCTCGAACATCGGACACGGCGTGCCGGAGGTGCTCGAGGCCATGCACGCGCAGGCCCAGAGGCTCACCTTCGCGTTCCGCTCGCAGTTCGGCAACCGGCCGGCGGAGGCCCTGGCCGAGCGCCTCGGCGCTCTGGCGCCGGGTAGCCTGCGCTGGTTGTTCCTGGTCAACAGCGGCAGCGAGGCCACCGAGCTGGCCGCGAAGATGGCCCTGCAGCACTGGCAGGAGCGCGGCCGGCCCGAGAAGACCCACGTGCTGTCGCGGCGCATCAGCTACCACGGCATCACCCTGGGCGCGCTGTCGATGTCGGGTCACGCCCTCCGGCGCTCGCGCTTCGAGGCGCTGCTGGCCAAGGACGCCGGGGTCGCCACCCCGTACTGCCTGCGCTGCCCGCTGTCGCTCGCCTACCCGTCGTGCGAGCTCGCCTGCGCCGACGACCTGCAGACGCACATCGACGCGCTGGGCGCGGACCACGTCGCCGCCTTCATCGCAGAGCCGGTGGTGGGCGCCAGCGGCGCCGCCATCACGCCGCCGCACGAGTACTACGCGCGCATCCGCGCCATCTGCGACGCCAACGACGTGCTGTTCATCGCCGACGAGGTGATGACGGGCATGGGCCGCACCGGCGCCATGTTCGCCGTCGAGCACTACGGTGTGGCGCCGGATCTGCTGGTGCTCGGCAAGGGTCTCGGCGCCGGCTACACCCCGGTCTCCGCGGTGCTGGCCAGCGACGCGCTGATGGAGCCGATCCGGCAGGGCTCCGGCGCCGTCCTCTACGGCCATACCCTGAGCTTCAACCCGCTGTCCGCCGCCACCGCGCTGGCCGTCCTCGACTACGTCGAGAAGCACGACCTGGTCAGGAACGCACGCGAGCGCGGCGATCAGCTCATGAACGCCCTGAAGACCCTCGCGGCGCGTCACCCCGTCCTCGGCGACGTGCGCGGCCTCGGCCTGCTGGTCGGGCTCGAGCTCGTGGCCGACGGGTCGCTCGCCCCCTTCCCCCCCGA
>CAZTTB010000340.1:0-1772 GCA_964616005.1 uncultured bacterium
CCCGTGAGCTCCCGGAGGATGCGCGTCGCCTCGTCCAAGCGCTCGCGCTCCTGTTCGAGCGTTGCCCGAAGGCGCTCGTACCCCTCCTGTGTGACGCGTACTCTAGCCACCGTGAACCTCCGTGTTGCCCGATGCCTGTCGAAGATTGGGCCTACCCCCACGCGGAAGGCGGGCCGGTGCATTCGCCTGCTGTGCCAGCTATTCTAGCCCGCGCCCGGCGTGCATGGCGTTCGAGTTCCGTCGCCCCTCCGGGGGGCTCCAGGTTCGCTCCAAGGATGCGTCCACGAACCGCCCCCGGCCGGCCGCCGCCAGTGTACGGCATCCCGGACCGGGAACGCATGCAACACGCCACGCACGGCGCCCGGGAGCGGTCGGCGCGGGCCGCCGCACGGGCGCCGGTCGACCGCCTCAACGCTCGATGATCAGCCCCTTCGGCGTCATGACGTACTCGACGCGGCCGAGGATGTAGTCGAGCAGGATGGCCAGCAGGGCGGCGCCCAACGCACCCAGCAGCACCCAGGGCTGGATCGCCTGGTTGAGCCCCGACGCGATCGGGTTGCCGAAGCCGCCGGAGCCCACGTAGGCGCCCAGCGCCGCGGTACCCACGTTGATGACTACGCTGGTGCGGATGCCGGCCAGGATGATGCGGCTGGCGTTGGGGACCTCGATCTTCCACAGGATCTGGCTGGGCGTCATGCCCATCCCCTTGGCCGCGTCGATCATGGAGGGGTCGACTCCCTCGAGACCGACGATGGTGTTGCGTACCACCGGCAGGAGGCCGTAGAGGATGAGCGCCACGATGGCCGGCCAGAAGCCGAAGCCGATGATCGGAGCCATGATCGCCACGATGCCCAGGGTGGGGACCGTCTGGCCGGAGTTCACGATGTCGGACACCAGCGGCAGGAACTCCCGGAACTCCGCGCGCGTCACCATGATGCCCAGCAGCAGGCCGATCGCCACGGTGATGATCGACGAGATCACCACCAGCGTCAGGTGCTGGCCGGCCAGGCTGATCACGGTGTTGGAGTTGTACAGCAGGTCGGGGCTGGTCGGGAAGATGCCATGGAGCATCCAGTCCCAGAACGGCTCGTGGCCGTAGAACGACCAGATGACGAGGAAGATCCCCGCCGCGCGCACCAGCGGCCGCACCAGCTTCTCGTCCTCCTCGGCGTAGCGCAGGCCGAGCAACCCCTCGACCAGCACCATGAACAGCGCGAACCAGCCCAGGGTCACCCGCACCGGCGCCCCCGCCACGTCGCCGGTGGCGGCCGGGTTGGGGCTGTCGCTGACCACCGCAGGCAGGATGCCGAAGGTGAGCACCCGCAGATCGTCGCTGCCCTTGATGTCGAGGAAGGTACTGGCGTTGACCTTGAACACCGGCAACCATAGATCGGGCACGATCGTGGCGTTGGTGACGCCCGCGGCACGGAGCTGCGGATCGTGGATGGGCTCGCGCACGGTCAACAGCACCAGCAGCACGACGGCGAACGCCAGCCACACCAGCGCCGCCGGCGTGAAGAAGCGGCGCAGCCCGCTCATGACGCCTGGTCGCCTTCGACCCAGCCCTGTTCGGCCAGCTCTTGCAGGGCGCGCAAGGTGATGTTGCCCACCAGCACGCCCTTCTCGTTGACGACGGGGGTGATGCGGAAGCCGCGGGCGACCATGGCCGAAAGCGCCTCGCGCGCCGTGGCGCTCTGCCGCACGCCGATCTCGCGATAGTCGCCCTCGTTCATGGCGTCGAGCAGCGAATCGGGGTTCTCGCGCAGGCCCTC
>CAZTTB010000341.1:0-1771 GCA_964616005.1 uncultured bacterium
CGCGCCTTCCTGGACAGCTTCCCGAAGATGATCGACCAGTACGTGCGGCTGTTCGGGAACAACGACATCTTCCTGCAGCGCACCAAGGGTGTGGGCATCCTGCCGAAGGAGACCGCGCTCGAGCACGGCCTCACGGGCCCCAGCCTGCGGGCCAGCGGGGTGGGCATCGACCTGCGCAAGACCGTCCCCTACAGCGGCTACGAGGACTACGACTTCAACGTGCCGACCTACACCGAAGGGGACCTGCTGAGCCGCCTGCGGATCCGGATCGACGAGATGCGCGAGAGCCTGAAGATCGTGCGTCAGGCGCTCGACCGGCTCGAGCCGGGTCCGATCCGCGACCCCGACCGCCGCATCAGCCTGCCTCCCCGGAGCGAGCTGGAGAACTCGATGGAGGCGGTGATCTTCCACTTCAAGCTGGTCACCGAGGGCTTCCACCCGCCGCGCGGCGAGGTCTACGTGGCCACCGAGAGCGCCCGCGGCGAGCTCGGCTTCTACATCATCAGCGACGGCGGCTCGATGCCGTACCGCGTCAAGATCCGGGTGCCGAGCCTGATCAATCTGCAGTCGCTGGAACCGGCCTGCGTGGGCGGCCTGTTCGCCGACATGGTCATGAACATCGCCAGCCTCGACCCGGTCCTGGGAGACGTGGACAAGTGAGGCGGGCGACGACGGCGCGGCCCGTTGCGCAGCGGCCGGAGGCCGGTGGCGCCGTGAGGAACGAACATGGTTGAGCTCGACACCATCCCCGCCTACTTCGCGGACAAGCAAGAGGTCCTCGACGAGATCCTGGGGCGCTACCCCGAGTACGGCAGGCGCAGCGCCGTGATGCCCCTGCTGTGGGAAGTCCAGAACGCCGAGCGTTACGTCAGCGAGGCGCGCATCGCCGAGATCGCGGAGATCCTGGGCATGCACCCCACCGAAGTCAAGGGCGTGATGAGCTTCTACTCCGAGTACCACGGCGAGCCGGTGGGCAAGTACCACCTGCAGGTCTGCTCCACGCTCTCCTGTTCGCTCGCCGGCAGCGACCAGCTCTACGACTACCTGGTCGAGAAGCTCGGCATCGTCAACGGCGAGACCGACGCCGAGGGCCGCTTCAGCATCCAGAGGGTCGAGTGCCTCGGTTCCTGCGGCACGGGCCCGGTGCTGCAGGTCAACGACGTCTACTACGAGCGCGTCAGCCGCACGCGTTGCGACCAGCTCATCGAGGCACTGAAGCACGGTGACATGCCCGACGCATGGCGCGAGCGTGGCGGCGACAACGAGAGCGCCGAGAAGGCCGACTTCCTCATGAGCGCGGCCTCCGGCCGCGCGTCCACGGGAGAGGGGGAGGGCTGATGAGCGACGTCGCCGACGCCCCGGAGGCCGCGCGCCCCATCACCAGCCGGCGCGATCCCCGCTACGAGGTGGTCATGTACCGCCACGTGGGCGTGGATGGAGCCTGGAAGCTCGACTACTACCGCTCGCACGGAGGCTACGAGGCCGCCACCAAGGCACTCACCCAGATGTCGCCGAGCCAGGTCATCGACGAGGTCAAGGCTTCGAAGCTGCGCGGCCGCGGCGGCGCGGGGTTCCCGACGGGCGTGAAGTGGTCGTTCATGCCCCCGGTCGACGGCCGCCAGCGCCTGCTGGTGGTCAACGCCGACGAGTCGGAGCCGGGCTCGTTCAAGGACCGCTACATCATGGAGGACGACCCGCACCAGCTCATCGAGGGCATGATCATCGGCTGCTACGCCATCCAGGCGACCAAGGCGATGATCTACATCCGCGG
>CAZTTB010000342.1:0-1762 GCA_964616005.1 uncultured bacterium
CTGCTGGAGTTCGCCTACGTGCTGGTGGCCGAGCCCGAGGTGATCCTGCTCGACGAGCCCGCCGGCGGCGTCAATCCGACCATGATCCGCTACCTCACCGAGCGGATCCGCGAGCTCAACGAGCGCGGGGTGACTTTCCTGATGGTGGAGCACAACATGGAGTTCGTGATGGGGCTGTGCGACCGCGTCGTCGTCATGAACCACGGCGAGACGATCGCCGAAGGCGACCCCGAGACCGTTCGCAACGATCCACAGGTCCTCGAAGCCTACCTGGGGGCCTGAGCATGCTACTCGAGTTGCGCAAGGTGACGGCCGGCTACGACGGCAGCGACGTGCTCAAGTCCCTCGACCTCACGGTGGAGGAGGGTTCGGTCACCTGCATCGTCGGGCCCAACGGCGCCGGCAAGTCGACGGTGCTCAAGGTGGTGAGCGGCCTGCTCAAGCCGCGGCGCGGCGAGATCGTCTACAAGGGGCGAGGCGTCACCGGCCTCAACCCCCGCGGGGCGCTGGCGCTCGGCATCGTCCAGGTGCCGCAGAACCACAGCCTGTTCCCCGACATGACGGTGCGTGAGAACGTGCGCCTGGGCGGCTTCACCATCGCCGACACGGCGCTCGTCGACGAACGCATGCGCGAGGTCGAGGCCATGTTCCCGATCGTGAAGGAGCGCGCCGGCGAGAAGGCGGGCAACCTCTCGGGCGGTCAGCAACGGCTGGTGGAGTTCGCCCGCTCGCTGATGCTCGATCCCGAGATGATCCTGCTCGACGAGCCCTCGATGGGCCTCGACCCGAAGACCCTGAAGGCCGTGTTCGAGACCGTAGCGCGCATGCACCAGGGGGGCCGCACCATCCTCCTGGTCGAGCAGAACGTCCGGGCCGGCCTCGCCATCGCCACCCACGGCATCGTGCTGGAGAGCGGACAGGTGCGTCTCGAAGGCTCGCACGACGAGGTCCTCGGCAACCCGCAGATCGGCAGGCTCTACCTCGGCACCGCCCTCGCCGACGCCTGAGGCCTCGCCTCGCGTCGCTACGCGAGGTGTACCGTCCCCGACGCCGCCCGGCGAGCACGCAACGCCGGGCGATTAGACTGGGACGCAGGCGTCACCCGCTGGAGGGACACCTTCCCAGGCAGGTCGCTGGAGGGAACCACGTGCTGAGTACCCCGGAGAAACTCGTCTTCCTCGTCCTGACGCTGGTGTCGCTGTACTTCGCCGGTGTGGGCTTCGCGCGCGTGGTCCGCGTCGTGCTGCGCGGACGCGAAGGCAGCTACCCGCGGCTCGACCACCTCCCCGTCCGGCTGGGCGCGGGCATCGCGAGGGTGCTGTCGCAGCGCACGGTGTTCCGGGCGCGGCCGTGGGTGAGCTTCTTCCACAGCTTCATCTTCTACGGTTTCGTGCTCTACCTGTTCGTGAACCTGATCGACCTGCTCAACGGCTATCTGCCGCACGCCTGGACCGAGGGCATCCGGCTGGGCCTCGTGGGCGACCTCTACCGGCTGCTGGCCGACGTGCTGACGGTGCTGATCTTGGTGGGGATGGTCTACATGCTGGTGCGGCGCTTCTGGGCGCGGGACCCGCGCCTGGAGATGGGCGAGCCGACGCTGCTGCACGACAAGGTCAAGGACGGGGGCATCCAACGCGACAGCCTCATCGTCGGCGTGTTCATCCTGCTGCATGTGGGCTTCCGGCTCTTCGGGGAGACCTTCCTGCTCGCCTCCGAGGGGCACGCCGACGCCTTCCAGCCGTTCGCCAGCACGTTGGCTTCG
>CAZTTB010000343.1:0-1751 GCA_964616005.1 uncultured bacterium
CGTGGCGACGTCACGCCCGCTTCCGTCGATCCAGAGCCGGACCGGGCGCTCCTTCGTCTCCGGGTCCTATCGCACTGGCGCCGCTCCACTCTCTGCCAACTCGTGAGAACCGAGTCTCCATCGAACCCAGGGCGGTTCGGGAGGCGATCTCGTGATCGTCAGAAGAGTCGGGACTTCGCTGGCCTTTGCGTTCGTCGGCGGGACACTGTGCGGCGCCACGATGGTATAGGCATGGCTATCACGTCGGAGAGGAACGTGATGCTGGTCCATGCCGTGCGGGCGCCTCCGTTCTTCGTTGCTGTGTCGCCGCTGTGCATCCGGACGGCACGCGCTGCAGCGCCGTGGTTCATCGCGGTGGGGTGCGTCGCGTACGCAATGGTCATGGATCTCGTTGCGGCCGCGTTCGTCGTCCATCGGAGCCTCGACATGTTCGCGAGCTCTCTGGGGACAGGGATTCCCTTCGGCCTCATCGTCCTCGCGACGCATGCTACGGGTCTCAACTCGACGAGGGCAACGACCTCGGGGCGGAGCGCCGAATTCGATCGGAGAACCGCAGGCTGTACGGAACGAACACGGGTGCCATGAGTCGTTCGATCCACACGGGAGGCGCTCCTTCGTCGTTGCCCTGATAGGCCCGGACCGCATCGTCGGCTGAGGCCACAACGCCCTGATCGCTGGTGATCCACGGCGTAAGGATCTCGAGGTCGTGCTCACCGTCCCAGTCGATGGTAGGAATCTGGTCCGTGGTGACCAGACCCTGCCTGAGCATGCCGTGGTAGAGCGGCCCATCGAACAGCGCTTCACACGAGATCCAGTGGCCACCGAGGTAGCACTGAGCCCAGAAGTGAGAGGCCTCCTTCTTCATGGACCGCAGCATGAGGGGGGCAATCAGACCGGCCAGCGCCTGCGACTGTGCCAGCACCCAGCGCATCCGAGCTGGTATGCCGACGGCTCTCAGCAGAGCGATCTGCACGTTGGTCTTGGTGACGCATTCGCCGTAGCCGCGTTGCAGGATCTGGGACGCCCTCGAGTGCGAGAAGGCGATGCCGAACCGGATTACATCCCTGACATAGCCGACGATGAGGGTTGCCTTCTCCTGCTCGGTCTGTGCGCTGGCGACCAGGGCCCGAGCGTGCTCTTGGATCGAGGGGTGGTCGTAGTCGCACATGGGCGTCGTGGCCAGATACTGCTCCAGGTCTGAGCCTCCAGCCCCCATGCTTTCGAGTGTGAGCGTTGTGTGCAGGGCCTGTCCAGAGCCATCTACCCCGACCCCGCCTCGGTTGAGCCCCCGACGTCATCGGGTTCGTCCGATCGGGTGTCCGAGATCTCGGGTTCGGTCCGGACCCCCAGCAGGTGAGCTATCGCCTTCCGAGCGTGGGAAGCACTGACAACAGGCCGTGGTGCCAGCGATGGTGTCTGTCAGGACGCCGCGGACTGGATGGAAGCCGCCGCGTCCTCGAGCTTGGCGGCGCGCGTCCGCATGCGAGGTTCGTGGCGCTTTGGCCGGCGAACGCTCGTGCCGTCGCGAAGCCGATGCCCGTGCTCGCGCCGGTGATGACGACGGCCGTGTCGCGTGGGCGCATGCTCGGCGTTCCACGCAGGGTCAGCCCCGCCTCGTCTTCGTCGCGAAGGCGCGCGAGGCGGCGGCGAGGCCGAGCACGGCGAACGCGCTGGTGACGGCGAGGCAGAGGAGCATCGGCAGGTCGCCGGACCCGCCCAGGACGGTGCGGCGGATGCCGTCGACGAGGTAG
>CAZTTB010000344.1:0-1746 GCA_964616005.1 uncultured bacterium
CCACCCGCCGCCACACCTCGTGGCGCGCGGGGATGCTGGCGAAGGCGCGGGTGTCGTCGTTGAAGCCGGCCAGGTTGTACGCGCCTGCGGTCTCCATCACCGCGTCGAGGTAGCGCTCCATGCCCTTGACGCTGTCGAAGAACCACCAGGGTGCGCCCAGCGTGAGCGCCGGGTAGTGCCCCGCCATGGGCGCGAGCTCGCGGCTGTAACTGCTCTCGTCCAGCGTGTAGACCACCAGGCGGTAGCGGGGGTCGTTGCCGTAGGCGTTCATGAGGGGCTGCAGGGCGCGGGTCCACTCGGTGGCGAGCGGCATGTCGGCGCCCTTGTCTAGGCCGAAGCGGCGGAACACGCGGCTGTTGTGGTTGCGCAGGCTGCCCACGTGGAGCTGCATCACCAGCCCGTCCTCGGCGCTCATGCGGGCCATCTCGAAGAGCATGTGGGCGGTGAAGCGCGGCGCGTCGTCGCCGCGCGTCGTGCCGGCCAGGGCGCGCTCGAACAGGGCGCTCGCCTCCGCCTCGGGCAGGGGCGCCACGTCGGCGGTGAGCGCGGCGTGATCGGTGGCCGCGGCGCCGAGCTGCTTGAAGAACGAGCGGCGCTGCTCGAGCGCCCGCAGGAAGCCCGGGTAGTCGCTCACCTCGAGGCCCGAGACCTCGGCCAGGCGGTCGACGTTGGCGCGCCAGCCCTCGGCGTCGAGGTTGAGCACCGCATCGGGGCGGAAGGTGGGGCGCACCCGGTCGAAGCCTTGATCGAGCATCGCCCGGTGGTGCTCGAGCGTGTCGGTGGCCGCGTCGGTGGTGGCCAGGATGTGGATGTTGAAGCGCTCGAACAGCGCCCGCGGGCGGTAGGCGGGCTGCTGGAGCTTGTCCTGGATGGCGTCGTAGATACGCTGGGCGTTGTCGGCGTTCAGCTTCTCGTCGATCCCGAAGAGCTGCTCGAACTCCAGCGTCAGCCACAGCCCGGTGGGGGTGCCGCGGAACAGGTGGAAGTGCTCGGCGAAGCGCTGCCAGACGGTCCGCGGGTCGCGCTCGACCTCGCTGCCGTCGCGGCTGGGGACCCCCAGGTCCGCCATCGGCACGCCCTGGCTGTAGAGCATGCGGAAGACGTAGTGGTCGGGGACGATGAAGAGCTGCGCCGGGTCGGGCAGCGCCCGGTCCTCGGCCAGCATGCGGGGGTCGACGTGGCCGTGAGGCCCCACGATGGGCAGGTCCTTGATGCCGGCGAACAGCTCGCGGGCGAGCGAGCGTTGCGCGGGCTCGGGGCTGAAGCAGCGGTCGGCGGCCGCCGACCGTGCCGGGGATGCGGTGCTCATGGTTTCCCCTCCTTGCTGTGTGTCTCGCGTTCCTTCGCGTCGTGCGGGGCCTCGCTCGTTGCTGCGGCGCCGCCGGCCCGTACCCCGCGTTGGGCGAGCCCGGCCAGCGCCTGCCGCACGGAGGCCGGTACGCTGCTGCGCACATCGACGCTCACCGCGTCCTCGGGTTCCTCCAGGTCGCGGAACTGGCTCCGCAGCATCGAGGCCTTCATGTAGTGGCCCTTGCGCCGGCGCATGCGCCTCAGCAGGGTGTCGAAGTCGCCATGCAGGTAGACGAAGCTCACGCGGGCTTCCGGCTCGGCTCCCCTCAGCAGCTGCCGATAGCGCTCCTTCAGGGCCGAGCACGACAGCACCAGCGAGCGTCCCTCGGCGGCGTGCTCCTCGATGAGCTGCCGCAGCCGCTCGAGCCAGGGCTGCCGGTCCTCGTCGGTCAGCGG
>CAZTTB010000345.1:0-1735 GCA_964616005.1 uncultured bacterium
GCCGACCTGGCCAGCGAGAGCGGGCTGGGCGCGTCGGGCGCGTTGACGGTCAGCCTGCTGCACGCCATGCACCGCTTCAAGGGCGAGGCGGTCAGCGCCGCCGAGCTGGCACGCGAGGCCGGGCACATCGAGGTCGAGGTGCTGGAAGGGGCTTCGGGCTACCACGACCCCACCATCACCGCGCTGGGGGGCCTGAAGCTCATCGAGTACCGCGGGGCGGAGGCCGTCGCGCGCGACGTGGCGCTGTCCGACGCCACCCGGCAGGCGTTCATCGAGTCGTTGCTGTTCTTCTACAGCGGGCGTCACGCGCGCACCAAGCCGTCGCTCGACCTGCTCGGCAGCCGGCTCGAAGAGGCCTACCCGGTGCTGCACGAGCTCAAGGCGATCGCCTACGAGCTGGAGAGCGCCTTCGCCGCCGGCGACGTGCGGCGCATCGCCGAGATCATCGGCGAGCAGCAGACGCTCAAGCAGCGCCTTCCCGGCAAGTTCGTGGATGACTACGTGCTGGACGTGACACGGCGTGTACGCGAGGTGGGCGCCTACGCCCAGCTCCCCGGCGGCAAGATCAGTGCCTTCGTGATCGTGGCCTGTCCCGACGGGCAACAGGACGCGGTGCGCGCGGCGCTGGCCGACCTGCAGGAGGTGTGGCTCGGGCTCGAGCCGACCGGCACGCGTGCAACGGACCTGTGAGCGCACCGGGGGCTCCACCGGAATCTCAGAGAGATCCGCTGTAGGCTGCCACGCATGCGTGGCTCCGTATCCGACCACGACCGGCGCGGCCGGTCGACCCTCGTGCCATGGCTGGCGCCGCTGGTGCTGCTGGCCGTCTTCGCCCTGATGGCCCGCGTCGTCTACATCCACCAGGGCTTCGCCTTCGACGCGCCCGTCCTGACGTGGTTCCATCTCCACATCAGCGCGGGCCGGACGGCCCTGGCGCGCACCCTCAGCGTCATCGGCGAGCCCAAGACCCTTGGAGCCGTGACCGCCCTGCTGATCGCCGCGTTGTTCGCGCTGCGGCAGCCGCGGCTGGGCGTGCTGTTCGCGCTCGAGGTGGGCGGCGCCGCCGCCCTCGACCTCGCCAGCAAGGCGTTCTTCGCGCGCCCCCGCCCGGCCCTCTACGCCCACCTGGTGCACGAATCGAACTTCTCGTTCCCGAGCGGACACGCCATGGGCGGCATGGCGTTCTTCCTGGCGCTGCACCTGCTGCTGTGGCGCACCCTCCCGCACCGCTGGCGCTGGCTCGGGGTGCTCGGCCTGGTGCTGGCGCTCGCGATCGGCACGGCGCGGCCCTACCTCCAGGTCCACTACCCGTCGGACATCCTGGCCGGCTGGGCGTTCGGGTCGGCCTGGGTGTTGGCGGTGCACCTGCTGGCGACGCGGCTGCAGGCGAGACCGCGGCGGCCGGGCGGACCCGCGGTGTAGCGTGGGGCCCCATGGCGCAGCGCATCCTGGTGGTCGAGGACGACGAGGGCGCCGGGGGAGGTAGGGGAGCTGGCGGCGGCCTTCAATCGCATGGCCGACACCTTGCAGCGCAGCGAGGAGCGTCGCGTGGAGCTTCTGGCCGACGTCGCCCACGAGTTCCGGACGCCGCCGTCGAACCTGCGCGGCTACGTCGAGGGGCTGCAGGACGGCGTCTTCGAGGACGAGGCGACCGTGTTCGACGCCTCCCGGCGCCAGCTCGACCTGCCGAACGTCTTCAAGCGCTTCTACCGCGGCGACAAGGCGCGCAGCCCCC
>CAZTTB010000346.1:0-1719 GCA_964616005.1 uncultured bacterium
CGCGCCTTCCCCTTCTTCTGCTTCTCCAGCAGCTTCTTCTTGCGGGTGATGTCGCCGCCGTAGCACTTGGCGGTGACGTCCTTGCGGAAGGCGCGGACGGTGGCGCGCGCCAGGATCTTGCCGCCGATCGCCGCCTGGATCGGCACCGCGAACATCTGCCGCGGGATGACCTCCGCCATGCGGTCCACGATGCGCCGCCCGACCTCGTAGGCCTTGTCGCGGTGCGCGATGGTCGACAGCGCATCCACACGCTCCTCGTTGACGAGCACATCGATCTTCACCAGCGCGCCGTCGCGGTGGCCGATGAAATCGTAGTCCATGCTGGCGTAGCCCCGCGTCAGGCTCTTGAGACGGTCGTGGAAGTCGTAGAGGATCTCGCCGAAGGGGACCTCGTAGCGCAGCTCCACGCGCTTGCCGTGGTAGAGCATGTTCTTCATCTCGCCGCGCTTCTCCTGCAGCAACCCCATGGCGTTGCCGACGTACTCCTCCGGCACGTAGACGTTGAGACGCACGAACGGTTCCCGGATCCTCTCGACGCGGTCGGGGTCGGGCAGGGCCGCCGGGTTCTGGATCAGCGCCGTGGCTCCGTCCGTGGTGGTCACTTCGTACACCACCGCGGGCGCAGTGGCGATCAGCCCCAGGTCGTACTCCCGTTCGAGACGGGCCTGCACGATGTCGGCGTGCAGCAGCCCCAGGAAGCCGCAGCGGAACCCGAACCCCAGCGCGTCGCTGGTTTCGGGCTCGAAGGTGAAGGCAGCGTCGTTGAGGCTCAGCTTCTCGAGCGCCTCGCGCAGCCGCCCGTAGTCGTCGGCGTCGGTCGGGTAGAGGCCGGAGAAGACCACCGGCTGGGCCGGCTTGAACCCCGGTTCCGGATGGTCGGTGGGCTCGTCGGCGCGGGTGATGGTGTCGCCGATCTGGGTGTCGGCGATGTCCTTGATGCTGGCGGTGAGCCACCCCACCTCGCCCGGTCCGAGCACCTCCGACAGCGCCAGTCCCGGCTCGAAGAAGCCGACCTTGTCGACCTCGAACTCTTTGCCCGTGCTGTAGATGCGGATGCGGTCACCGGCCGCGAGGCGCCCGTCCAACACGCGCAGGAACGGGATGACGCCCTGATAGCTGTCGTAGACGGCGTCGAAGATGAGCGCACGCAGAGGCGCCTCGGGGTCGATGCGCGGCGGCGGCAGGTGGTCGACGATCGCCTCCAACACGGCTTCCACGTTCTCGCCGGTCTTCGCCGATACCTTGACGGCGTGGTCGGCGGGGATGCCGATCACCTCCTCCAGCTCGGCGATGGCGCCGTCCGCGTCGGCGTTGGGCAGGTCGATCTTGTTGATGATCGGCAGCACCTCGAGCCCGTTGTCGACCGCCAGATAGGCGTTCTGGATGGTCTGCGCCTCGACCCCCTGGCTGGCATCGACCACCAGCAGGACCCCCTCGCATGCGCGCAGTGCGCGCGATACCTCGTAGCCGAAGTCGACGTGGCCCGGCGTGTCGATGAGGTTGAACATGTAGGTCTTGCCGTTGTTCGCGTTGTAGAACACGCGCACCGGGCTCGCCTTGATGGTGATGCCGCGCTCCCGCTCGAGGTCCAGCGTGTCGAGCATCTGGTCGCGACGGTTGCGCTCGGCGACGCTCTGCGTGAGCTCGAGGATGCGGTCCGCCAACGTCGACTTGCCGTGGTCGACGTGGGCGATGATCGAGAAGTTGCGGATCTCCACG
>CAZTTB010000347.1:0-1717 GCA_964616005.1 uncultured bacterium
TCTTGCGGCTCGAGCCCGCGCCCTTCGCCGTCACGCCCATGTTCGACGGCTCCGGCACCGCCGAGGCGATCGCCGCCGGCGAGCGCGCCATGGACGACGCCATGCAGGACCTTGCCCGACTGCTGCCGTGAGCGGCGTCAGGCGCCGTGTCGGCTGTCGATGAGTTGCGCCAGCACTACGCGGTCGAGCGTCTCGCGGATGGCGAGACTGGTGCTGACCCACGCTACGTTGAGGCGACAGAAGCCCTTGCGCTGCTGGGTGGCGCAGCGCACCTGGGTCTGGCAGGTATCGACCACCAGCGACCCGGACATCGCCTCGACCACGTCGAGCAACGACAACCGCTCGACATCGACGCGCAGCGTGACGCCGCCGTTGCGCCCCGGCTTGCTCTCCAGGAAGCGCGCGGCGGACAGCTTGCGCAGCACCTTCGCCAGGAAGGCGGGCGGCATCTGCAGGTCCTTGGCCATGAGGGCGGCGCTCGCGCCCGGGTTCTCGGCGGCGTAGATGAGGGCGTGGATGGCGTAGCTCTCCTCGCGCCTCAGCAGGGTCCGGATGTCATGCATGCCAGTGCTCCAGCGGCAACCCGAGCTGTCTCCATGCTAGCAGACAAACGCGGAGGCGGCACTCGGATTTGGAGGCGATGCGGCGTCTGCCGCCCGGTTCGGGCCTGTCGAAAAAGGACTGTGGTGTCCGAGAATTGGCGGGGGCGGGGCCGGGTGCGGTCAGCGCGGCAGCGCCAGCAGCAGCACCTGCGCCAGCAGGATCTTGGCGATGGTCGCGAGCGGGAACACGGTGGCGTACCCCACGTTGGGCAGGTCGTTGCCGGTCTGCTCGTTGGCGAAGCCCAGCACCGCCGGCTGGGTCTGCTGCCCCGAGAGCATCCCGATCAGCAGGCTCATGGGGATGCGCAGCAGCCGGCTGCCGACCACCAGCGTCAGCAACGAGCTGGCGCAGGTGATCAGCGCCCCGCCCAGGAACAGGCGCAGGCCGCCTCCGGCGGCGAGGGTGGTGGCGAAGGCGTGGCCGCTGCGGGTGCCGATGCCGGCCAGGAACAGCACCAGCCCGAGCTGGCGCAGCGTCAGGTTGGCGCTGTAGGGGGGCTGCCACAGGATCGGCCCGGTGCGTCGCAGCGCGGACACCACCAGCGCGACGACCAGCGGGCCGCCGGCGAAGCCGAGCCGGAAGGTCAGGCCGCCGGGGAGCGGCCACGGCACCAGCCCCAGCGCCAGGCCCAACGCGATCCCCAGGCCGAAGGGCAACACGTCGATCTCGGAGAGCGACCGGTAGGAGTCGCCGAAGTAGTGCCCGACCGCCTCCATGCGGTCGCGGCGGGTGACGACGCGGACGCGGTCGCCGAGCTCCAGGCGCATCCCGCCGCTGGGCAGCAGGTCGCTGTCGCCGCGCCGCACGCGCGTCACCAGCGCCCCGAAGCGCTCCAGCAGGCCCAGCTCGCGCAACGCCTTGCCCGCCACTTCCGGGTCGGACACGAAGATGCGGCGCACGTCGAGGCGCGCGCGGTCGAACTCCAGGTGCTCGGGGCTCGGTTCCCCGAGCGCCGGCACCACCTCCTGCAGGTCCTCGGCGGCGCCCACCAGGGTGACGTCGTCCCCGGGGCGCAGCACGGTGTCGCCGTGCACCAGGTCGAGCTCGTCGCCGCGCCGGTAGCGGGCGAACAGCACGTGCCAGCGCTCGCGCTCGAGCCAGCCCTGCACGTTCC
>CAZTTB010000348.1:0-1716 GCA_964616005.1 uncultured bacterium
CGTGCGCGCGTCGAGCGATCTCGAGGATGCGCGTCTCGAACACGCCGACCGTGTTGGGATTGGTCAACATGACCGCAGCCACCTCGGGGCCAAGCGCCGCCGTGAAGGCGGCGAGATCGACCTCGCCGCGAGCGTCGCTGGCGACCTCGACCACGCGGTACCCCGCCATGGCCGCGGTGGCGGGGTTGGTCCCGTGGGCTCCGTCCGGCACCAGCACCACGCTGCGGCGGTCACCCTCGCCGCGCGCACGGTGGTAGGCGCGGATCATCAGGATGCCGGTGAGCTCACCGTGTGCGCCGGCCGCGGGCTGCAGACTGACCGCGTCCATGCCGGTCAACGCCCCCAGGTCGCGTTGCAGCTCGAACAGCAGCCGAAGCGTGCCCTGCGCGGTCTCCGGCGCCTGGTTCGGGTGAAGGTCCTGGAACAAGCGCGCCGCTTCCTCGTGCACCTTGGGGTTGTACTTCATGGTGCAACTGCCGAGGGGGTAGACGTTCCCGTCGATGCTGAACTGGCGATGCGCGAGCTGCGTGAAGTGGCGCACCAGATCGAGCTCGGAGACCTCCGGCAGACGCGGCGGCACTTCCCGGAGTTGATCCTCGCCGAGCAGCGAGGCCAGGTCGGGGCCGTCGACGGTCGGGGGGCGGGCGGCGCGCCGGCCGGGCCTGGAACGTTCGAACAGCAGCGGGAAGTCCCGTGCGGGCACGTCAGTCATGGCTCACCCCGTGTCCGGCCAGCTCCCCCACGTCCTCCAGGGCGCCTACGAGGGCATCGATATCGCCCTCGCGCACCAGCTCCGTTGCCGCCAACACCACCGCATTCCCGAGTCCGTACTCGCTCCCCACGGGCACGCCGGCATGAACGCCGCGCCCGGCCAACGCCGAGCGCACCTCGTGGCCAGGCCTGCGCGTGCGCAGCGTGAACTCGTTGAAGAACGGCACGCTCCGCTCGATGCCGGCGCCCGCCGCCAGCAGACGGTCGGCCAGACGGTGGGCCTGGCGCACCGACCCCACCGCCGCCTCGCGCAGGCCCTGGGGACCGAGGGCCGCCAGGTTCACCGCCGCCATGAGCGCGGTGAGTTGGTGGTTGGAACAGATGTTGGACTTGGCCTTGCTGCGGCGGATGTGTTGCTCGCGGGCCTGGAGGGTGAGCACGAAGGCGCGGCGGCCGTCGACATCCACCGTCTGACCGACCAGGCGACCGGGGAGTTGGCGCAGCAACCCGCTCTCGACCACCATGAAGCCGAAGCTCGGCCCACCGTAGGCGGTCGGGTTCCCGAGCGTCTGCCCGTCACCGACCGCGATGTCCGCCCCGTATGCGCCGGGTGGCTTCACCAGCGCGAGGCTGAACGGGTCGACGACCGCGACGAGCAGCGCCCCGGCCGCGTGCGCGGCGTTCGTGAGCGCCCCCATGGCCTCGAGCGAACCCAGGAAGTTGGGTTGCTGCACGATCACGCAGGCGACGTCCGCGTCCACCGAGGGGACCGGCGTCGACAGCATCTCCAGATCGAGCGTGTCGATGCGGATGTCCAGCGCCTCGAGGTAGGTGCCGAGCACGGCACGCGTTTCGGGGTGCACGCCTCGGCTGACCAGCACCCGTTCGCGCCGGGTCTGCCGGACCGCCAGCAGCGCCGCCTCCGCCGTTGCGGTGGCCCCGTCGTACATGCTGGCGTTGGAGACGTCGAGCCCGGTGAGCTCGCTCATCATGGTCTGGTACTCG
>CAZTTB010000349.1:0-1713 GCA_964616005.1 uncultured bacterium
GCCGGGGTCGGCAGCGCGGCTGCGAGCATGCCTGCCAGCGTCCCTTCCCTTGTGGCCGGCTACGCCGTCGGCGCGCTCGACACGCTCGCCTTCCACGCCCGCGTCCGCGCGCGCTGGCTACCGCCCCTGCAGCGCCGCTACCCCGATCCGGGCGGCGACCCGGAGCGCTGGACGCCCGATCAGCGCCTGATGCACCTGCTGCACCACCCCGACAAGGCTTTCCCCCGCACCGTGCCCGAAGCATTCGGGCCCTATCCGTCGCACCTTCACATCGATCTGCTCCCCATCGCCCAGGGTCGCGGCCATGGGAGGGCGCTGATGGAACGCCTGCTCGAGGACCTGCGGCGGGACGGCTCCGCCGGCGTACATCTGGGGGTGGCGGCGGCCAACGCGCGCGCCATAGGCTTCTACGAGCACCTCGGCTTCATCCCTCTCGGCGAGGGGCAGGAGGGTCACGCCGTGTGGATGGGCAAGCGGCTGCGCTGAGCCCGGTCGGCCGGTATCGTGAGCCATGGCGTCCCGCGGGCGCCGTTCCCTCCGGAGTGCCCGACGAGGCCTCCGGGCGAAGAGGAGCCTCACCGTGGCCGAGCACTACCTCGATGACAGCGTGGTCCACGCCTTCTGGGACCGCGACTACCCCGCCCGCCTGACGATCGCCTCGGGCGACACCGTCACCTTCGAGTGCAAGGACGCCAGCGACGCCCAGCTGACGCCCGGATCGGACGCGGGCGCCTACGCGACCTTCGACGCGTCCCGCGCCCACGCGCTGACCGGACCGGTGTTCGTGGAAGGCGCCCGTCCGGGTGACGCGCTCGAGGTCGAGATCCTCGAGCTCGAGCATCACGGCTGGGGCTGGACCGCCTTCAAGCCCGGCGGCATCGGCCTCATCCCCGATGAGTTCGCCGCTCCCTATCTGCAACACTGGGACCTCGACGGCGACGTCTGCCGCTTCCGCGACTCCGACGCGGTGGCGGTCCCCTTCGAACCGTTCTGCGGCGTGATGGGCGTCGCACCGGCCGAGTCCGGGAGACTCCTCACGGCACCGCCCCGCGCGAACGCCGGCAACATCGACATCCGCGGGCTCACCGTGGGCGCCACCGGCTACTTCCCGGTGCTGGCGCCGGGAGCGCTCTTCTCCACCGGCGACTGCCACGCCGCACAGGGCGACGGCGAGGTGTGCGGCACCGGCATCGAGGCCCCCATGACGGTGACGCTACGGTTCACGGTGCGCAGGGACCTGGCGGTACGGGAGCTGCAGTTCACCACCCCGAGCCCCCTCACCCGTGCCGACAGCGCCGGCTACTTCGCTACCACCGCGCACGGCCCCGACCTCTACCAGAACGCACGCACGGCGGTGCGCGACATGGTGGCCTGGCTGGCACGGAACCACGGACTGAGCCGCGAGCAGGCCTACGTCCTGTGCAGCGTTGCGGCCGATCTGAAGATCAGCGAGGTGGTCGACGCGCCCAACTGGATCGTGTCGTGCTACCTGCCGCTGAGCGTGCTGCGCGGCTAGGGAGCCGGCCCTCCGGACCGCGTTCGGTCAGCCCACTGTCGAAGCGCCTCCCGCCCGCCGCTCCAGCTCCAGCAGGTAGCGCTTGCGCCACAGGCCCCCGCCGTACCCCACCAGCTTCCCGTCGCTCCCGATGACGCGGTGACAGGGGACGACGATGGCCAGGCGGTTATCGCCGTTGGCCCGGGCGACGGCGCGCA
>CAZTTB010000350.1:0-1708 GCA_964616005.1 uncultured bacterium
CCACCGTCGGCACGGTCACCGAGATCCACGACTACCTGCGCCTGCTGTTCGCGCGCGCCGGCGTGCCGCACTGCCCTGAGTGTGGGCGGCGCATCGAACGGCAGTCGGCGAGCGAGATCGTCGACCGCATGCTCGAGCGCTACCCCGGGGCCCGCGCCATGTTGCTCGCCCCGCTCGTGCGCGGCCGCAAGGGCGAGTACCGGAAGCTCTTCCAGGACCTCAAGAAGGAGGGCTTCGCGCGGGTACGCCTCGACGGCGAGGTGCAGACCCTCGACCAGGCCATCGACGCCAACCTCGAGCGCTACGAGAAGCACGACATCGACATCGTCGTCGACCGCGTGAAGCTCAACGAGGAGGACCGCACGCGCATCGCCGAGTCCACCGAGCTGGCGCTGGCGCGCGGCGAGGGCCTGATGCGCGTGTTCCTGCCCGACGACGATGTCGACGAGCTGCTCAGCGAGAAGTTCGCCTGCCCGGAGCACGGCACCTTCCTGGAGGAGCTCGAGCCGCGCACCTTCAGCTTCAACTCCCCCTACGGCGCCTGCCCCCACTGCTCGGGGCTGGGCTACCTGCAGCAGTTCGACCCCAAGCTCATCGTGCCCGACGAAACGCTCTCCATCGCGCGGGGCGCCATCCAGCCGTGGAGCGGCGCCCGCTCGGACGGCTCCAAGGTCTTCTACTGGGACCGGCTGCGCGCGCTCGCCGAGGCCTACCAGTTCGACCTGCAGACCCCCTGGCGCGACCTGAACGAGGATGTCCGCCGCCTGGTGCTGCGCGGCACGCCCGAGCCCATCGAGGTCGTCTACACGCGCGGCGGCCGCGAGACGATGCGCTTCAAGGCCGACTTCGAGGGCGTCATCCCCAACCTCGATCGGCGTCTGAAGGAGGCCACCAGCGAGTACGCCCGCGAGCGACTCGAGGAGTACATGTCGCTGGTGCCGTGCTCGGAGTGCGGCGGCACCCGCTACAAGAGGGAGGTCCTCGCCGTCACCGTCGCCGACCGCAACATCGCCGACGTGTCGGGGATGACCGTGCTCGACGCGCGCGCCTTCTTCTCCGAAGTCGACCTGCCGGGGCAGGCGGGCAAGGTGGCGCGCCCCATCCTGCGTGAGGTCAACTCCCGACTGGGCTTCCTGGAGGACGTCGGCCTCGATTATCTGAGCCTGGACCGCACCGCCAACACGCTGTCGGGCGGCGAGGCGCAACGCATCCGCCTGGCCACCCAGGTCGGGAGCGGGCTGACCGGCGTGCTCTACGTGCTCGACGAGCCCTCCATCGGCCTCCACCCGCGCGACAACGCGCGGCTGTTGCGCACCCTGATGAGCCTGCGCGACCTCGGCAACACCCTGATCGTGGTGGAGCACGACGAGGAGACGATGCGCTCGGCCGACTACATCGTCGACCTGGGCCCCGGCGCGGGCGTGCACGGCGGGGAGGTGGTGGCGGCCGGCACCCCCGCCGAGCTAGAACAGGATCGGAACTCGCTCACCGCCGCCTACCTGCGCGGTGAGCGCAAGATCGAGGTGCCCGGCAAACGGCGCGAAGGCAACGGCAAGAAGCTGACCATCGTCGGGGCACGCGAGCACAACCTGCGCGACATCGACGTCGCGATCCCGTTGGGCACGCTCACCTGCATCACCGGCGCCTCCGGCTCGGGCAAGTCGACGCTGGTGCACAGCATCCTGCACGCCTCGCTGGCCAAGCAGCT
>CAZTTB010000351.1:0-1706 GCA_964616005.1 uncultured bacterium
GCGAGCGGCAGTGTCGACCGCGAGGTGTCGCGCCAGGTCATCCCCGGTGTGGTTCTGCTGCTGGTGTCGGTCGTCTTCCTGTTCGGGTTGTCCTGGAACGTGATGGGCCCATTGCTGCTGATCTTTCTGGGCCTGGTGCTGTTCGTGCGTCGCGAAGACCGCGACGGCGACGCCTGAGAGCGCCGTGCGCTCCCGGCGAGTTCAAGGGGCGAGGCCTGCCCCTGCCAGAAAACCTCGCAGCGCCTCCACCAGCCCCGGCGCCAACGGCAGAGCAGGATCGGAGTAGGCCGCCAGGTTGGCGTCCCGCTCGGCGGGGGCGGCCTTGAGCACGTGGTTCATCCCTTCGATACGTGCCAGCGTGGTGCGTTTCCCCGCAGCGGCCAGGCGCTCGCCGTCCTCCACCGGCACCTGGAGGTCGGTCGTGCCCTGCACCACCAGGCTCGGGATGTCCAGCGCGGCCAGGACGAGCGCCGGGTCGTGCCGGAACCAGCTCACCAGGTAGGGCTGCACGCTCTGCCGGAACAGCGCCTGCCCGACCTGGGGCACCGCCGCGATGCCGGGCGGCAGCGTGGCCACCGTTCGCCCGGTCTCCAGGTCGCGCACCACAGCATCGACCTCATCCATCAGCTCGGCAGGGAGCTGCACCCGGAGCTGCGAGCGCAGCACGTCGGCCGCTGGCCGCCCCGCGCCCTCCAGCGACACGAAGGCGGAAGCCTCGGCCCGGCCGGCGGCGAGCATCCCGACCAGCGACCCCTCGCTATGGCCGACCACGAGTGTTCCCGTGAACCGTGCGTCGTCCTCCAGCATCCGCAGCCACCGGACGGCGTCGTCCACCGCCTGATCGAAGGTCAGGTCGGCCTCTTCGAAGCCGGCGTCGCGGCTCTCGCCGATGCCGCGCTTGTCGTAGCGCAGGGATGCCACGCCGGCTCCGGCCAGCGCCTCGGCCACGAGCTTCATGGCGTCGTTGCGACCTGGTAGGAGGGCGGTGTTGCCGTCCCGGTCGGTGGGACCGGAGCCCGCGATGATGAGCGCGACCGGGAAGGGCCCCGGCGTAGCGGGCAGCTCCAGGGTGCCGTACAGGCGTCCGGTAGGGGTGTCGAGGATCATCATGCAAGAGCATACGCCTGCGGCCCGAGGGCGTCCGGGTCGGCGCTAGAGTGGGCCATGGCGGACGATCGCTCGAGGGGGACCGGACTCCGGGCCGTGCGTTCCGAGCCCGGGGCCGTGCGGGCGTCGCTGGCGCGCCGGGCGGTCGATGCGCTGGTCGGCCGACGGGCGCGCCTGGCCGGCACCGTCTACCTGTGCCTCGACCTGTCGGCCAGCATGGCCGACCCCGGCAAGATGCAACAGCTCCTGAAGGGCTCGATCCGCTTCTTCTACGAGGCGTGGCACAGGAACTACGCGGTCGGTGTCATCGGTTTCGGTTCGAAGGCGAGGGTGCTCACCGGTGCCACGCGGGACCCGTACCGCTTCCAGAAGAGCATCGCCCGGCTGACGCCCAACGGGGGCACCGCGATGGCCCGTGCGTTGCACCTGGCTGCCGGCCGGTTGCGACTGCGCAGCGGCCGCCGCGTGGTCCTGCTCATCACCGACGGCATGCCCGACAGCCGTGAGGCCGCGCTGGACGCCGCGGCGGCCGTGCGTGCGGCCGGGATCCGGGTGATCGCGGTCGGCACGGATCTCGCCGACGAGGCGTTCCTGAACGC
>CAZTTB010000352.1:0-1686 GCA_964616005.1 uncultured bacterium
ACGAGTTCCTCGACGCCTTCGCCTTCGGCAACTCGCTGCCCGGGCCCATCGCCACCAAGCTGGCCGGCTACGTCGGCTTCAAGGTCTCCGGCTGGCTGGGGGCGCTGATGGGGCTCATCGGCATCGCCGTGCCCACGGCGCTGGCGATGATCGCGCTGGGAGCGCTGTACATGCGCTACCGCAACAGCCCCGTCATCGAGCACTTCCTGCGGGGCGTGCGGCCGGTGGTGGTGGCGTTGCTGGCGCTGGTGGTGTGGGAGTTCGCGCCGCGCGCCTTCGGCCTCCCGCCGCAGTGGTTGCGCAACTGGGCGCTGTGGCTGCTGGGGGCCGGCGCCTTCGTGCTGTCGCTCCGCTTCAACGTACATCCGGCCCTGCTGATCGTGGCCGGCGGCCTGCTCGGCATCTTCGTGATCCATTGAGCCGGCGGCGCGCCCGCCGGCGGTTAGACTGCCCCGCCGCGGCCGCCGGCCGCCCCCCACGCCGGGCGGCCCGGTCGCCAGGAAGGAGGCCACCATGGCAGCCGCCAAGAATGGCGACACCGTGCGAGTGCACTATGTCGGGCGCCTCGACGACGGAACCGTGTTCGACTCGTCGCGCGAGCGGGAGCCGCTGGAGTTCACGGTAGGCTCGGGCGAGGTCATCCCCGGCTTCGAGCAGGCCGTCGAGGGCATGGAGGTCGGCGAGGCGCGTCAGACGCGTGTCGAGGCCGGCGAGGCGTACGGTGAGCGGCGCTCGGACCTGGTGCTCGACCTGCCGCGGGAGCAGGTGCCGGAAGGCCTGGGCATCGCTCCCGGGATGCGGCTGGAGTTGCGCCAGGCCGATGGCCAGGCGGTGCCCGTGACCGTCGCCGAGGTCGGTGAGAACAGCGTCACGCTCGACGCCAATCACCCGCTCGCCGGCCAGGATCTGAACTTCGAGCTCGAGTTGATGGAGATCGCCGGCGGCTGAGAACGCCACCGGGGCCGTGCACGCGCCCATCGAAGCGCTCGAGGGCGCGCTCGCCCGGCGCGGCTACGCCTGCGAGGCGGGCGCCCTGGTGCAGACCGCCGAGCTCACGGCGATGGCGCCCTGCGCCGGCACGGGGGAGTTCCGGGTTCGCTGGCAGAGGGCCCCGAGCGACGCCTGGTTGGAGACGCTGGCGCGCGGCAGCGGAAGCGATGCGGCGGCGATGGCGGTTCGGGCCGCCGGCCTCCGGGCTATGGCGTCGTCCGCGGTGTTCGTGTCCGCGGAGCTGGACGGCTTCCCGGTGAGCGCCGGGTTGGGCGTGGCTGCCGGCGCCCGGCTGGGTGTCTTCAACATGGCCACGCGTCCCAGGGCGCGCCGGCGCGGCGCGGCACGAGCCGTGCTGGCGGGCATCGCCCGCTGGGGCAAGGCGGAGGGTGTTGCGGCTGCCTACCTCCAGGTCCATCCCGCCAACGCCGCCGCCCTGGCGCTCTACGCCACCGCCGGGTTCGTCTCCCACCACGCCTACCGCTGTTGGACGGCGCCGCGCCCCGGTCAGTAGCGCAGGACGGTGCTGCGCGCGTCCTGAAGCACGTGGGACATGTCGAGCGCCTTGGCGGTGCCGAGCACGACGCAGTCCTCGGGCGTCTCCGCGACCGCCACCGGGATGTTGGTCACGCGCCTGAGGTAGGCGTCGAGGTTGCGCAGCTTGGCGCCGCCGCCGGTCATCACGATGCCGCGCTC
>CAZTTB010000353.1:0-1676 GCA_964616005.1 uncultured bacterium
ACATGGAGGAGAAGTGCGCCGAGCTCTACCAGGCCACCAAGATCCGCGGCTTCCTGCACCTGTACATCGGTGAGGAGGCCGTCGCCACCGGCGCCATGCGTGCGCTCAGGCCCGAAGACGCGGTGGTAGCCACCTACCGCGAGCACGGTCACGCGTTGATCCGCGGCGTGAGCGCGGAGAAGATCCTGGCCGAGATGTACGGCAAGCAGGAGGGCTGCAGCCGCGGCCGCGGCGGGTCGATGCACCTGTACGACGCCGACACCCACTTCTACGGCGGCAACGCCATCGTGGGCGGCGGCATCCCGCTGGCCGTCGGCATGGCGCTGGCCGACAAGATGCGGGGGCTCCAGCGCGTGAGCGCCTGCTTCTTCGGCGACGGCGCGGTCGCCGAGGGCGAGTTCCACGAGTCGATGAACCTGGCCGCCGTGTGGCAGCTCCCGGTGCTGTTCTGCTGCGAGAACAACCTCTACGGCATGGGCACGGGGATCGAGCGGGTGCAGTCCGAGACCCGGCTGGCGCTCAAGGCCGCGAGCTACCGCATCCCCGCCTGGGACGTCGACGGCATGGACGTTCTGGCGACAGAAGACACCACCCGGAAGGCCGCGGAGGCGGTGCGCGCCGGCGGCGGCCCCCACTTCATCGAGTACCGCACCTACCGCTTCCGCGCGCACAGCATGTTCGACCCCGAGCTCTACCGCGACAAGGAGGAGGTCGCGAGCTGGAAGGAGCGCGACCCCATCGCGCTGTTCCGTGACCGCTTGCGGGCCGCGGAGCTGCTCACCGACGAGGAGGACGGTCGGCTCGAAGCCTTCGCCGCCGAGGAGATGGCAGCCGCGGTCGCGTTCGCCGAAGCCGGCACGTGGGAGCCGCTCGAAGACCTCGAGCGCTTCGTCTACAGCGAGCCCGGCACCGTCCAGGACCCCCGAAGGGAGATGGCATCGTGACCGTCGCGACCCCCGCACGGCCCCCGGCCGCGCCCGCGGCCGAGCCGCGCACCACGACCTACCGGGAGGCGATCCGCGAAGCCATGCGGACGGCCATGCACGCCGACGAGCGGGTGTTCCTGATGGGCGAGGACGTGGGCCGCTACGGCGGCTGTTACGCCGTCAGCATGGGCCTGCTCGAGGAGTTCGGCGAGGAGCGCATCCGCGACACGCCGCTCTCCGAGTCGGCCTTCGTGGGCGCCGGCATCGGCGCGGCGATGGCCGGCATGCGCCCCATCGTCGAGGTCATGACGGTGAACTTCAGCCTGCTCGCCCTCGACCAGATCATGAACACCGCGGCGACCGTGCTGCACATGTCCGGCGGTCTGTTCAACGTGCCGCTGGTCATCCGCATGGCCACGGGCGGCGGACGCCAGCTGGCCGCCCAACACTCTCACAGCCTAGAGGGGTGGTACGCGCATATCCCCGGCATCCGGGTGCTCGCACCCGGGACCGTGGAGGACGCTGGCGGCATGCTGGCACCCGCCCTGGCCGACCCCGACCCCGTCCTGATCTTCGAGAACGCGCTGCTCTACAACGCGAACGGACCCGCGCCCGACCCGGCGCGACCCGTCGACATCGCGCACGCCGTGGTGCGGCGGCCCGGCACCGACGTCAGCCTGCTCACCTACGGCGGGTCGCTCCACAAGACGCTGGAGGCCGCCGACACCCTCGAGCAGGAAGGCATCTCCG
>CAZTTB010000354.1:0-1665 GCA_964616005.1 uncultured bacterium
ATGTCGCCGACCTGCGCAACGCCATGCGCGACCTCGACGGCATCTTCATGCTGGTGGTGTGCGGCGAGTTCAACGCCGGCAAGTCGACGCTGCTGAACGCCCTGGTGGGCGAGGCGGTGATGCCGGAGGGCGTCACGCCCACCACCGACCGCATCACCGTCGTCACCTACGGCGAGACGCCCAGCGAGAGCGAGGAGGCGCCCGCGCTGGTGCGGCGCAGCTTCCCGGCCCCGCTATTGCGCGACCTGGCGCTGGTCGACACGCCGGGCACCAACGCCATCATCCAGCGCCACCAGGAGCTCACCGAGCGCTTCGTGCCGCGCGCCGACCTGGTGCTGTTCGTGACCAGCGCCGACCGGCCCTTCACCGAGAGCGAGCGCGCCTTCCTGGAGCTGATCGCCTCCTGGGGCAAGAAGGTGCTGATGGTGGTGAACAAGGTCGACATCCTGGAGGGCGACGGCGCGGAGGCGAAGGTGCTCGCCTACGTGCGCGACCACGCCAAGGCGACCCTCGGCAGCGAGCCCGAGGTGTTCGGCGTGTCGGCCAAGCGCGCCTTCAAGGCGCGGGTCGCCAACGATGCGGCGGCCGTGCAGGCGAGCGGGCTGGGCGCGTTGGAGCGCGCCATCGCCGCCCGGCTGGGACGCGACCGCCTGAAGCTCAAGCTGCTCACGCCGCTGGGGGTGGCGCGCCGCACCGCCGAGCACTACCGCGGGGTGTTGAGCACGCGCCTCGAGCTGCTCGCCCACGACCGCGGCACGCTGGAGGAGATCGAGCGCCAGCGGGCGCAGTTCGAGAAGGACATGCGCCGCGAGTACGAAGGCTACCTGGCCCGCATCGAGAACGTGCTGCTGGAAGTGGAGAAGCGCGGGCACGAGTTCTTCGACGACACCGTGCAGCTCAGGCGGCTGTTCCTGCTGATGAACACCAGCCGGGTGCGCGAGGCGTTCCAGACCCGCGTCCTCCGCAATGTCGAGCAGGACGTCGACCAGGCCGTGGGCCAGCTGGTGGACTGGTTCATCCAGCGCAACCTGCAGCTCTGGGAAGACGTCATGACCTTCGTCAACGAGCAGCGCGCCGCCGAGCGCGAACGGGTGATCGGCGAGGTCGGCGGGCGCTTCCAGTACGACCGTCAGGCGCTGGTGCGTGCCCTGCACGAGCGCTCCGAGAAGGTGCTGGAGGGCTACGACCAGAAGGCGGAGGCGTCGCGCCTGGCCGACGCGCTTCAGGGCGCGGTGGTGCAGTCGGGCCTGCTGGAGGTGGGCGGCATCGGGCTGGGCGCGGCGGTCCTGGCGATCCTCACCACCACCGCCGTGGACGTCACCGGGATCGCTCTCGGCCTGGCCCTGATGGGCGTGGGGCTGCTGGTGATGCCGCGCCAGCGCCGCAAGGCCAAGCGCGAGCTGAGCGCCCGCATGAACCAGCTGCGCGAGGGGCTCAAGGAGAGCCTCGGCGGGGCGCTCGAGTCGGAGCTGGCGAGCTCGCAGGAGAAGCTCTCCGGCGCCATCACCCCCTACACCCGCTTCGTGCGCGCCGAGCTCGACCGCCTCGAGGAGCTCGACGGCGAGCTCTCGGCGCTGGAGGAGCGCATGGCGGGCGTGCGGCGCGAGGTAGAGGGGCTGGCGTAGGGCCCGGCGGCTTTCGCGGCTGGACTGAGGGCGCCGGTTG
>CAZTTB010000355.1:0-1662 GCA_964616005.1 uncultured bacterium
TCGTAGACGTAGCGCTGGATCAGGTTGTGCCGGAAGGCGTAACGAGAGACGAGGCCGCCCGCGACGCGTTGCACGTCCACCGCCGCCACCAGGCGGTGACCGCGATCGAGCACCGAACCCAGCGAAGCGACCGCCTGCCGCGGTTCCAGCCCCAACAGCCTGGCGGCCACCTCCGCCGTGAACACTTCACCCTCCACGCTCGCCACCCTCAAGACGTCCCGGGCAGCGGCATCGAGACGCCCGACCCGCGCCGCCAGAGCGTCGGCGATCCGGTCCGGTACCTGATTCCAGTGCAGGTCCGGCCCGGCCGACCACCGGCCCGCCTCGTCCTTGACGAGATCCCCCCGCTCCCGCATGGCCCTTAGCAACTCGATCGTGAACAGCGGATGCCCACCCGTCTGCCGCACCAGGGCAGCACGGAAGTCCTCATCGAGCGCGTTCGCTTCGCGGTCGACCCAGGAATCCACGAAGGCTCGACCGTCGCTGCGACCCACGTCGATCGTGGTCGCGCCCGACTGCGCCAGCTCGACCAGAGGATGCGACACGCGGGCCCCACTTGAGCCGGACATCTGCAGGTCTGCAGGCCGGAATGCCCCCAACACCAGCACACGGTGCCCCGCAACCACCGAAGTCAGATGCAACAACAGCTCCGCGGAGCTGTCGTCCAGCCAGTGCAGGTCATCGAGCACCAACAACAACGGAGCGTCCTCGGCCAGGGCCGCCAGGGTGGCGGCGGTCTCGGAACGCAACGCTCGCTGATTCTCGCCCCCCGGCTGCACCATGCTCGCCGCACCCGGCATCGAGCCAGCGGTAGCGGGCAGCGGAGGCAGAGCAACGCCAGCCTGCTGCATGCGCGCGCCCAGTGCCGCCACAGGCACCAGGCTGTCGAGCAGGTGAGGCCCCTTGCGCACGAGGATGTCGGCCGCTCTGGGCACCGCACGCGTCAGGCGCGCGGCGCGCTCGCGCTGGAACGCATCGAGATGCGAGCCCGCGGGCACCTCACCCGTGAACTGCGCCAAGATCTGACGGAACGGCAGGAACGGATCGCCACGCCCCGTGTACGCGTTGCAGGTCCCCACCGCCACCAGCAACTCCGGGTGCGCGGCCTGCGCCCGCGCCGCGAACGCTGTCATCAACGCCGTCTTGCCCTGCCCCGGCTGACCGGAGACGAGCACGACGCGGCCGTTGCCGCCAAGCGCATGCTCCAGCTCCCGATCGAGGCGCTCCAACTCACGCTCGCGAGCTACGATGCGCGGCGCCTCAGGAACGTGCTCCGCCTCATCCTCCGGCGTCCCGTTTGCCGGTTCCGCCGCAGTCAGGGGCACCTCACCGGACATCGCCCCGCCGCTGGAGGACGCCGCCCCGACGAGCCAAGGGCGATCGAAGTCCGGCACTGCGCTGGTCGGCGGACGATCCGCCCAGCCGCCACGCGCGAAGCGGACGAACGCCTCGAGCTCCGGCTCCGGAACCCCCAACACACCCGCCAACACGCGCGCCAGATGACGCGAGGGATGACGGTCGTCAGCCTCGACCTTACGGATCGTCGCGGGGGAGCACCCCACGCGACGCGCGAGCTCCTTCTGCGTCAGATCGAGGACCTTCCGCCGACGCCGCAACCAAGGGCCGAACAGAGCGTCCTCGCTGGGCGTGTCCACGCGTACC
>CAZTTB010000356.1:0-1660 GCA_964616005.1 uncultured bacterium
GCGGCCCCTATCCTGGTAGCCAGGCCGCGGCATGCGGCGAGGGAGGCGGACATGAGCGACGACGCGGGCTTCCGCGGTGGCGTGATCGAGGGCTTCTACGGCCGCCCCTGGAGCGAGGCTCAGCGCCTGGCGCTGTTCGCGCGGATGGGCGCGTGGGGACTCGGCACCTACCTCTATGCACCCAAGGACGACCTCAAGCACCGCCTGCTCTGGCGCGAACCGTACGATGACGCCGAGCGCACGGGGCTGGCGAGGCTGGTGGAGGGAGCCGCCGCTGGGGGCGTGACCTTCGCCTACGCCCTGGCTCCCGGCCTCGACCTGCGCTTCGCAGACGGCGCGGACGCCGCCGCGCTGCAGGGCAAGGTGGCGCAGGTGCTCGACCTGGGGGTGCGCACCCTGGCGCTGCTGTTCGACGACGTGCCGCGCACGCTCTCGGACGCGGACGCCTTCCGCTTCGGCAGCCTGGCCGCCGCCCAGGCCGACACCGCCAACCGGCTGCATGCGCAGCTCCAGGCGGCGGGCGGCGGGACGTTGCTGTTCTGCCCCACCGACTACTGCGCCGCCATGGCGCGCCCCGCCGTGAGCGAGAGCCCCTACCTGGGCGAGCTCGGGGAGCGCCTCGAGCCCGGCATCGAGGTCTTCTGGACCGGCCCGGACGTCGTGTCCGAGACGATCGGCGTCGAGGGGGTACGCGAGGTGGCGCGCAGACTGCTGCGCAAGCCGCTGCTGTGGGACAACCTCCACGCCAACGACTACGACCTGGGACGCGTCTACCTCGGTCCCTACCAGGGACGCCCCGCGGCCCTGCGCGAAGAGGTCTCCGGCATCCTCCTCAATCCCAACGGCGAGCTCGCCGCCGACACCGTCCCGCTCGCGACCCTGGCCGCCTACCTGCACGACGACGCCTTCGAACCCCGCGCCGCCTTCCTGGAGGCCATCCGTGACTGGGCGAGCGCGCTCGAGCCGGTCGGCAGCGAACCCCCGACCCCCGACGAGCTGGCCTTCCTGGCCGATTTCCTGTACCTGCCGTTCGAGCACGGTCCGTCGGCGCGCGCGTTCCTCGACGACGTGGGTGCCCTGCTGGCGACCCCGCCCGCCGCCTGGGGCTCGACCTTCGACGCCGTGGCGGGGACCGTGGCGCGGCTCGCCGACCTCGCCGGGCGGCTGTCGCGGTTGCGAGATCGGGAACTGGTGGTGAGCCTCCGTCCGTACGTGCAGGACGTGCTGGTCGAGGCCGCGCGCGCCGTTCGGCAGCTGGCGGCGCGCCGTGACGGGCGCCCGCCCGAGCCTCCGCGCGATGGCGTCGACAACACCTACGGGCGCGGGTTCGCCGGCACGCTGCGGTCCATGCTGCCCGAGCCGGAACCGCGTTTCCGCGACGCGGCGAGTCGCGGGGAGGTCCCCCGGTGAGCGAGGCGGCGCAGGCCCACCCCATCCGCGCCTTCCGGCCGGACGACGTCGTCGACCTGTACCGGGTGTGCCTGGCGACGGGCGACGCAGGCGCGGACGCCAGCGCACTCCACGACGACCCGGAGCTGCTCGGCCACCTGTACGTGGGCCCTTACGCCGCGCTCGAGCCGGAGCACGTGCTGGTTCTCGAGGCGGTGGGCGGCCCGACGGCGGACGGGGCCGCCGGGGTCGGCAGCGCCGGGGTCGGCAG
>CAZTTB010000357.1:0-1660 GCA_964616005.1 uncultured bacterium
CTTCAAGACCTACAAGGACGACCCCACCGGCATCCAGGCCGTGCAGTCGGGCATCGTCGGCGGCCTCGTGACCGACCTCGCGGTGGGCTCGTACGCCATCAGCCAGGGCGCCCCGCTGAAGCCGGTCGGCGACCTGCTCTACGTCGACCTGGCCAACGTCACCGTCTCCAAGGACAACCCCGAGCTCAAGGCGGCGCTCAACAAGGCGCTCGTGGCGCTCTACAACGACGGCACCCTGAAGCAGATCAGCATGAAGTGGTTCAACCAGGACATCGTGTCCCGCTGCTTCAACATGCCGATCACCACCAAGTAGCCATGACGTCGTTCGACCGGTGACATGAGCCAGATCCTCACCCCCGCCATCGTCCACGCGCTGCTGCGCGGTGCCGTGCTCAGCGTGGAGCTGTCGGTCCTCACCTACGTCCTCGCGCTGCTGTTCGGCCTGATCGCGGCGCTGATGCGGCGCTCCCGCGTCGTGGTCGTGCGGGGCCTGGCGAGGTTCTACATCGAGCTCTTCCGCGGCACGCCGGCGCTGGTGCAGATCTTCTTCGCCTACTTCGCGACGCCGCAGATCTTCACCTGGTTGAACAAGGTCGTCTTCGGACCGCTGAGTGGAGGGAGCGTCCTGCTCCCTCCCCACCTCAGCCCCTTCGCCGCCGCCGTGACCGCGCTCTCGCTCGGCTACGGCGCCTATCTGGCGGAGGTCATCCGCGCGGGCATCGAGTCGATCCACAAGGGGCAAGTCGAGGCCGCCGCCAGCCTGGGGCTGGGCGGCAACGACATCATGCGCTTCGTGGTCATCCCGCCGGCCGTCCGCATCATGATCCCGCCGTTCGGCAACTACGCACTGGCGCTGCTCAAGGACTCCTCGCTGGCGTCGACCATCAGCGTGGTGGAGCTCACCCTCGCGACCGAGCGGGGCATCGCCTACAACTACCAGCCGGCGATGATGTGGGCCGCCGCCGCGGTCATCTATCTTGTGCTGTCGATGGTCGCCAGTTTCCTGTTCGTCTATTTCGAGCGCATCGCCGATCCCATCCATCGCCGGCGCGGCCGGCGGCTGACGCGGCTCGCGTCGGCCGATGACGAGGGGACCCCGTGAGCGTGGAAGGCGAAGCCCCCCTCATCCAGCTCAAGGGTGTCGAGAAGCAGTTCGGCGCCTTCCGCGCGCTGAAGGGCGTCGACGTGGAGGTCGCGCGCGGCGAGGTGGTCGTGGTCATCGGCCCCTCGGGCTCGGGCAAGTCGACGCTGATCCGCTGCATCAACGGTCTCGAGAAGCACGATGGCGGCTCCATCATCGTCGACGGCATCGAGCTGCACGACGCCGCCGAGCTGGCCGAGGTGCGGCGCGAGGTCGGGATGGTGTTCCAGCAGTTCAACCTCTTCCCGCAGATGACGGTGCTCCGCAACGTCACCCTGGCGCCCATGCGCGTGCGCGGCGCCAACCGCAAGGCGGCGGTCGACATCGCGCGCCGGCTGCTCGACCGCGTCGGCATCCTCGAGCAGGCCCACAAGTACCCCGAGGAGCTCTCGGGCGGTCAGCAGCAACGCGTGGCCATCGCCCGGGCGCTGGCGATGGAGCCCAAGGCGATGCTGTTCGACGAACCCACCAGCGCGCTCGATCCCGAGATGATCAACGAGGTGCTCGACGTCATGAAGG
>CAZTTB010000358.1:0-1657 GCA_964616005.1 uncultured bacterium
GCGAGGACGTGGTAGTCGTGCTCGAAGGCCAGGTGCTCGGCCAGCGACAGCGCCACGCGGGGCGTGACGATGCGCTCCATCGGCGCGTCGTCGGCCAGGTTGAGGAACAGGGCCGTGCGGGACAGCAGGCCGGAGTCTTCGAACTGCTGACGGAAGAACGCAGCGGTGTCGTGCGAGCTTCCCAGCGCGACGAACACCACGGCGAAGCGCTCGCGCTCGTCGGCGACGCGGGCCTGCAGGGCGATCTGCGCCGCCAGCTCGTTGTGGGGCAACCCCGACCCGGACAGCAGCGGGAGCTTCTGCCCGCGCACCAGGGTGTTCATCAGATCGATCGCGGACACGCCGGTCTCGATGGGGTCGCGCGGGTAGGCGCGTGCTGCGGGATTGATGGGCCGCCCGTGGACGTCGACGCGGCGCTCCGCGATCGGAGGGGGCAGGCCGTCACGCGGCCGACCGAGCCCGTCGAACACGCGCCCGAGCATCTCCTCGGCCACGGGCGCGTGCAGCGTCTCGCCCCGGAAGCGTACGCTCAGCGACTCGGGCGTCATACCGGCCGTGTTGCCCCACAACTCGATCACGGCCGATTCCTCCGAGGAGGCCAGCACCTCACCGAGGCGGACGGGCCCGGCGCCGTGCACCTCGACCACCTCGCCGTAGGCCGCCCTACCGAAGCCCTCGAGCAGGAGGAGCGGACCCTCGATGCGGTCGGCGCCCACCAGCTCGATGCGGCCAGAGCGGCCGGAGGCGCTCATGGCGCGTCCCCTTCCGGCGACGCGGCTTCGGTCGCGTTCGTCGCGGGCGGACTGGGACGCAGCGCCACCAGAGCGGCCTCCGTCTCCTTCTCGGCGGCCTCGATGAGCGACAGGTCATCGCCCGGAACGGTCTCCTTGAGCCGGAGCAGGCGCCCGGCGTCGATCGCGGACCGTACCCGCACGAGAGGCACGCCGGCATCGATCAGGTCACGGCCGCGTTCGTACAGCCGCACGAACAGGGCCAACAGCATCGCCTGCTTCCTCGGCGGGCAGGTGGCATCGATGGGGTGGAGGGCGTTCTGGCGCAGGAAGCCTTCCTTGAGCAGCCGGGCCGCTTCCAGCACCCAGCGCTGACGGTCGGGCAGCGCCTCGCTTCCGACCAGCCTGACGATCTGCTCGAGGCGCGCATCTTGCTCCAGGATCGACACGGCGCGGCGGCGCAGGTCCGTCCAGCCCTCGCTTCCCTCCGCATCCCACCAGGTGGCGACCTCGTCGACATAGAAGCTGTAGCTGCTCTCCCAGCTGATGGCCGGGTAGTGACGGGCTCCGGCGAGATCGCGGCTGAGGGCCCAGAGCGCCCGCGTGAAGCGCTGGGTGTGCTGGGTGACCGGCTCGGTGAAGTCGCCGCCCGGCGGGCTGACGGCTCCGATGATGGTGACGGAGCCGGACTCGCCCGAGAGCGTTTCCACCACGCCGGCGCGCTCGTAGAAGGCGGCCAGGCGACTGGGCAGGTAGGCAGGGTAGCCCTCCTCGGCCGGCATCTCCTCGAGCCGCCCCGCGATCTCCCGCAGGGCCTCGGCCCAGCGGCTGGTCGAGTCGGCCATCAAGGCGACGCTGTAGCCCATGTCGCGGTAGTACTCGGCCATCGCCAGGCCCGTGTAGATGCTGGCCTCGCGCGCGGCCAC
>CAZTTB010000359.1:0-1639 GCA_964616005.1 uncultured bacterium
CCGGCCAGCGCCGCCCGCGAACGGGGCTTCGTCTCCGCCATCAGCCGCAGCGTGGCGTCGTGGAAGATCACGTAGGGCGGCACGCCCTGGTCGTCGGCCAGCTTCTTGCGCAGCGCGCGCAGGGCCTCGAACAGGTCCAGATCCGCGCCGGAGAGCTCCGCGCCGACCCGCGACGGCCCGCGCGAACGCCCGCGCGACCGGCCGGCGCTCGGCGCCTGAGTGCGACGCAGCGTCAACGGTTCCTCGCCCTTGAGGAGCCGGGCGCTGCGGGGCGTCAACTTGAGCGAGCCGTGCCCGTCGGCGTCGGTCCCGAGGGCGCCGGCCGCCACCAGCTGACGCAGCACGGCGCGCCACTGGCGCTCGTCGAGATCGCTTCCCACCCCGAAGGTGGGCAGGCGGTCGTGCCCGAGCCGCTGCACCCGCGGCGTCGCCTTCCCCAGCAGCACGTCCACCAGATGGCCGGCGCCGAAGCGCTGGCCGGTGCGCGCCACCGCCGACAGCGCCTTCTGCGCCACCACGGTGCCATCGAAGGTGGCAGGCGGCGTGAGGCAGGTGTCGCAGTTGCCGCAGGGCTCGTCCCGCTCCTCGCCGAACGCCGCCAGCAGCACCTGGCGCCGGCAACGCGCGGTCTCGCAGTAGCCCAGCAGGGCGTCGAGCCGTTGACCTTCGATGCGCTTGAAGGCCTCGTCGCCCTCCGAGCCGGCGAGCATCCGGCGCAGCATGACCACGTCGCCCAGCCCGTAGGTCATGAAGGCGTCGGCGGGAAGCCCGTCGCGGCCGGCGCGTCCGGTCTCCTGGTAGTAGCCCTCGAGACTCTTGGGCGCGTCGAGGTGCGCTACGAAGCGCACGTCCGGCTTGTCGATACCCATTCCGAAGGCGATGGTGGCGACCACCACCACCCCGTCCTCGCGCAGGAACCGCTCCTGGTTGGCGCGGCGGGTGTCGGCGTCGAGCCCGGCGTGGTAGGGCAGCGCATCGATGCCGCGCTTGGCCAGCCAGGCGGCGGTGCCGTCGACGCTCTTGCGCGACAGGCAGTAGACGATGCCGGCGTCGCCCTCGTGGCCCCGACGGTAGAAGTCGAGGAACTGCTGGCGTGCGTTCTCCTTGTCGACCACGGCGTAGCGGATGTTGGGACGGTCGAAGCTGGAGACGAAGCGTCGCGCGCGGCCGAGGTGGAGCTTGTCGAGGATCTCGCGGCGCGTGACGTCGTCGGCGGTGGCCGTGAGGGCGATGCGCGGCACCTCGGGGTAGCGCTCGGCGAGCATGCCCAGCCCGATGTACTCGGGGCGGAAGTCGTGCCCCCACTGGGACACGCAGTGGGCCTCGTCGATGGCGAAGAGAGCCACCCGGCTGCGCTCCATCAGCCCCAGGAAACGCTCGGTGAGCAACCGCTCGGGCGCCACGTAGACCAGGTCGAGGCGCCCCTCGATGAGATCGCGCTCGACCGCCGCGGCCTCGCCGGCCGCGAGGCTGGAGTTGAGCGCAGCGGCGCGCACCCCCGCCTGCCTGAGCGCGCCGACCTGGTCGTGCATGAGCGCGATCAGCGGCGACACCACCACACCGACGCCGGGGCGCAGCATGGCGGGGATCTGGTAGCACAGCGACTTGCCGCCGCCGGTGGGCATCAGCACCAGGGCGT
>CAZTTB010000360.1:0-1639 GCA_964616005.1 uncultured bacterium
GCACTGACCGGGCGCTTCGGTTGGGGCGCCTATGCACTGCCGCTGCCGCTGCTGGGTCTGGGCGGGCTGTTCCTGTTGCGCCGCAGCCCTCGCTGGTGGCCGCGTCTGCTCGCCGGCTACGTTCTGTTCGCCGCGGGCGCCTGGGGCGTGGTCGTCGCGGTCGCCGCCGCCCACACGGGACGGTACGGGTCGGCGCTGCGCGCTTCGCTGACCGGCGCCTGGGGCGCGCTGGCGGTGGTCCCCGCCCTCTTCGTGGCCTCCGTGGGCCTCGATCTCGTTCTGGGGCGGGCGCCCACCTTCCTCACCCGCTCGTTCCTCCTGGCGGTGGTGAAGGCGGTTCGCGGTCTCGGAAAGGGACTGTGGCGGGCGCGCCGTAAGGCGAAGGAACGCGCGGCCTTCCGCGCCGATGTGGCGCAGGTGCGCAAGGCGCTCCAGGAGCTCGACGCGGACCTACATGCTTTCAGCACCCTGTTCCCCGGTGGCACCGTACTGGAACGTTGGAGAAAGGAAGTGCAGGCTTCAATCCGACGGCTGTCTGGCGCGCCCCAAGCGAATCATCTTAGTGACGCCCGGGCGGATCTGAAGGCCTGGCAGAACGCGGTAGCTGACTTCGCCAAGGACCGGGCCGGCGAGATGATCGAGCTGCTCAAGGCCGAAGGCGCGAGGCCGCCGCAGGACGCCGTCGACGCCGGCGGCGGCGCGGGCGGCAACGGCCGGGCGGTCACGTTCGACGGCTGGGTGCGGGCCATGAAGGCATCGCTCGACGATCCGGTCCGGGGCTCGGCGGCGTCCGCGCGGGCGCTCGATCGGCTGCGCAAGACCCTGGCGCTCGACCTGACCGGGCTCACCGAGCGGCACCGCCGGGTGACGCGCGAACGGGACCTCGATCAGCGGGCCATGAAGGGCATGAGCCCGCGCCAACTGGCCCGCGCCTCGGCCGATCACGGCCGCCGGCTCCAGGAGTACGCGCGTGTCGAAGCGGATGCGGAGCGCCTGGCAGCAGACGCGTCCTGGCTCGATCCGTGGCGCGGCCTGGTGGAGGAGATCGAGGGCGTTCATGACGCCTATCCCGACTTCGAGGAGATCGGCACCCTCGATGACACGCTCGCGCAAGAGCTCGACCGGCAGGGGACCGAGGGCCTGGCGAAGCTGACGGGTTGGCAGAGCGCGCTCGAGGCGGTCGCCGAGCGGGCCGAGACGGCTGCGCAACAGGCGCGGGAGGCCGTTGCCGTCGCGGTGGCGTCGGGAGGGAGCGCAAGCGCAGCGGCCGATGCCGGCATCGCGCCGTCGTCGCCGGAATCCGACGACGTCCCTCCCTGGTCGTCCGACGACCCGTTCCTGGTCGACGAAGCACCGGGGGCCGGTCCTCGGGACCGGCACGACCCGGAGCTCGAGGCCGCCCTGCTCGACGACGGCGTGGAGGCCGCGGAGGGTGCGACGGACGCGCCGGGCGAAGGGGAGACGGCCCAGGCCGACGACGTGCCCGCCTACGGAGGGATCCCGATCCAGGTGCCGCCGTTGACGCTCCTGGACGAGCCGGAGCCGGCGGTGGAGGACCGCGGTGCGCTGGTGCGGGAGCACCGGGAGCGGGTGAAGAAGATCGACGAGACGCTCAACAGCTTCAAGTTGGAGGGGCGGG
>CAZTTB010000361.1:0-1615 GCA_964616005.1 uncultured bacterium
TGGGAGGTCACGCTCATCCCCAGCCTGCTGCTGCTCGGCATGTTCGGGCGCGACAAGCGCCGAGCGGCCGTGCTGAAGTACCTGGTCTACGCCATCGGCGGCAGCTTCCTGATGCTCATCAGCATCCTGGCGATCAAGCCGCTGTCCGGTGCGGCGAGCTACCGCTTCGCGGACCTGATGGCCGCCACGCCGCACCTGGCCGGCGCCACCCAGGTGTGGCTGTTCGTGGGCCTCGCCATCGGGATGGCGGTGAAGCTGCCGATGTGGCCGCTGCACTCGTGGCTGATCGATTTCAACGAGCAGAACCACCCCTCCGGCGCGGCCGACGTCGCCGGCACGCTCTACAAGGTGGGTGCGTTCGGGTTCTTCGCCTGGGCCATGCCGCTGCTGCCGATCGGCGTGGAGCGGGTCGGTCCGGTGCTGCTGGCGCTGGCGGTGGTGACGGCGCTCTACGGCGCCCTCGCGGCCACCGCCCAGACCGACATCAAGCGGCTGCTCGCCTACGCTTCGCTGTCGCACATGGGCATCGTCGGGGTCGGCATCTTCGGCTTGCACCTGGCGGGCCTCAACGGCGCCATCTTCCTGCTGGCCGCGCAGATGCTGTCGACCGGCGGGCTGTTCCTGATCTCCGGCATGCTCTACGAGCGTCGCCACAGCTTCGATCTGGACAAGTTCGGCGGGCTTGCCAAGAGCGCCCCGGCGCTGTCGGCCCTCAGCCTGTTCGTGCTCTTCACCGCCATCGGCGTGCCCGGCCTCGCCAACTTCCCTGGCGAGTTCCTCAGCCTGCTGGGGACCTACCAGCAACATCCGTGGCTCGCCGCCCTCGCCACGCTGTCGGTCATCGCGGCCGGCGTGTACGGGGTGAACTTCTTCCAGCGCCTGTACCAGGGTGAGGAGCGCGAGCCCACCCGCGAGATCGGCGCGCTGGAGACCTTCGCCCTCATCCCCCTGATCGCCGGCATCCTGTGGCTCGGGCTGTCGCCCGCGCCGCAGCTGCAGCGCATCCAGGAGCAGTCGAAGCTGATCGCCGCGCCGACGGCGACGGCGGAGGCACCGGCGCCTCCGCCGGCCGCGCTGGCGGTCCAGGCCGGGCCGGGAGCGCTCGCCGACGCGCTTGGAGGTAGCCGGTGAGCTTCCCACCCGCCATCGACATCCACTGGGCGAACTTCGCCCCGGAGCTGACGCTACTCATCACCGCGGCCATCACCACGCTCTTCGCGCTGTTCCAGCGTGACGGCCGGTCGAGCGCCTGGCTCGCGATGGTCGGTGCTGTGGTCGCCGGCGCGTTCAACGCCAATCTGTGGGTGATGCACGCCACCAGCGGCGCCGGCTCGAGCTTCGGGCTGCGCTTCCTGGCCGATACCCCTGGCCTGGCGCTCAACTTCGTCATCCTGCTCGGCACGCTCCTGGCGGTGCTGGTCAGCTACGACTACCTGAAGCGCAGCGACCTGGACCAGCCCGAGTACTACCCGCTCATCCTGTTCTCCGCCACCGGCGCCATGATCATGGCGGGCGCCGGCGACCTCATCACCTTGCTGCTGGGCCTGGAGATCATGTCGCTGCCGGTGTACGTGCTGTCGGCGTGGCGGATGGGCGCGCGGCAGTCCGAGGAAGC
>CAZTTB010000362.1:0-1613 GCA_964616005.1 uncultured bacterium
CAAGCTGGCGGTGGCGTTCGACACCTGGCGCCCGGGAGCGAAGTGGATGATGGGCTCGACCGCCAGCGGGCTGACCCAGCGTCTGCGCGAGAAGGGCGCCCACGTCATCAGCCCGCCCACGAGCTTCATGGCCTCGGAAGGCCCCGGCACCATCCTGTACGGCGAACTGCGCCGCGCCGGCGCCTGGGCGGCCGCCTTCTCGGGACGGGCGCAGGGAACGCGGCCGTCGACGTTCTGAGCGCCGGTGCTAGGCTGAACCCGGCATGACGGCGACGGTGAAGCTGGGCGACGAAGCTCCCTCCGGGAGGCTGTTGCGCGTGTTCCTGGGCGAGCGCGACCGGGTGGGCGGGGTGCCCGCCTTCCGGGCGGTGGTCGAGGCGGCGCGCGAGCTCGGTCTGGCCGGCGCCACGGTGCTCCACGGCTCCATCGGCTTCGGTGCCGACAGCATCATCCACCGGCCGGAGCCGTGGCGCCTCTCCGGCGACCTGCCGGTGGTGATCGAGGTGGTGGACGACGCCGAGCGCATCGACGCCCTGATCGCGCGGCTCGAGCGTCTGCTGGAGGGCGGCGGGCTCATCACCGTGGAGAACGTGCGGGTGCTGCGCTACCAGGCGAGCCGGTAGAACGAAGGCCCCGCCGGCGCGGCGCTACAGTTGGGCGTGCCGACGACGGACGATGTCATGCGGGGTCGGGTGGCCCTGGTGACGGGCGGGAGCGCGGGGATCGGGCGCGCGGTCGCGACCGGGCTGGCCGAGCGCGGCGTGACGGTGCTCCTCGTTTCGCGAGAGGGCGGTCCCGGCGCCGAGGTGGCGGCGGAGTTGCGGCGACGGACCGGCAACCCCGGGCACCGCTTCCTGCCCGCCGACCTGTCGGTCCAGTCCGAGGTCCGTGCCCTGGCGGCGCAGGTGCGCGCCGTGACGCCGCGCCTCGACCTGCTCGTGAACAACGCCGGCGGCTTCTTCCCGCGCCGCCGGCTGTCCCCCGACGGCATCGAGATGACCTTCGCGCTCGATCACCTCGCCTCCATGCTGCTGACGTTGCTGCTGCTCGAGCCGCTGCTGGCGGCGCGGGGCCGCGTCGTGACCACCGCCTCGCTCGTCGCCCACTGGGGGCGCGTGCACCGCGACGTGCAGTTGCGTCGCGGCTACAACGGCCTCGTCGCCTACGCCCAGGCGCGGCTCGCCGGGGTGCTGTTCACGACCGAGCTGGCCCGGCGCCTGCCGGCGGAGGCGCTGGGCGCCCACGCCTTCGACCCCGGCGTCGTGCGCACCGCGTTCGGGCACGGCGGGGGATTCCTGAAGTTCTGGATCCGCCTCTCCATGGCGGTCGTCGGTCGCGAGCCCGCAGCGGCGGCCGAGACGGCCCTGTTCCTGGCGTGCGACCCGGAGCTGACGGGCCTCAGCGGCGGCCTCTGGAAGGACGGCCGGCGGGTGCGTCCGCCGCGTCCGGCACGCCGCGCCGCGACGGCCGAACGGTTGTGGGACGAGAGCCTGGAGCTGCTGGGCCTCGATGACCGGGAACGTGCCACGCTCGAGCGCCTCGCGCCCGCGTGCCTGGCGCCCACGAATCTAGCGCCCAACGATCTGGCGCCCGCGTCGCGCAGGGGTGTCTAG
>CAZTTB010000363.1:0-1608 GCA_964616005.1 uncultured bacterium
ACGCGCTCGGCGTCCATCCCGGTGGCGTCCACGACGACCTTCGGCAGCAGGTCGCAGACGCCGACGAAGCGCTCTCCGGTGGCGCGGTAGACGCAGTTGTAGGCCTCGAACTCCCAGCCACCCGGCGTGTTGGCGAGGCGCCCCAGCATCTCGCCGTAGTCGAGCTGCTGCATCAGCTTGAGCAGCCGCGCGCGCGGTGGGAGCGGCTCGAGCTCGTCCTTGACGCGCGCGGCGAGCGCGGCCGCCACGTCGTCGAGCAGCGTGTCGAGTATGCCCCGCGCAGCGGCACTCTCGAGCACGGCCTCCAGCAGGTCGACGTAGCGCTTGGGGAAGGCACCTTCGGCCTGAGCGGTGAGGGCGTAGCGGTGCGCCGGCCGGCCCACCCCCTCGCGCAGGGCGTGCTCGTCGACGAAGCCCTGCTGGCGCAGGCGCGCCAGGTGGTGGCGCACCGCGTTGTCGGACAGGCCGGTGGCCTCGGCGAGCTGGCGGACGGTGCTGGGCCCGCGGATCTTGAGGTGGCGGAGGAGTTCGTCGCGACTCGACATTGTTCCTATTTCTACCATTCCTATGGCGCGAATAGTGCGCTATGCTGCGGTTCGAGGAGGCAAGGCCATGACGATCAACGAAAGCGCAACCGATCGGGTCATCCGGGTCATCGCCGGGCTCGTTCTGCTCTCCGCGTGGGTGTTCGGTTGGCTCTCCGGCGTATGGATGGTGGTCTTCGCCATCGTCGGAGCGATCCTGCTGCTCACCGGGGTGGTGGGCTTCTGCCCGCTGTACAGCCTGTTCGGCGCCAGCACGAAGCCACGTAAACGCGCCTGATTCGCCTTCAGGGCTGGAACGCGGCGCCCGCTGCCTCAGGCAGCGGGCGCCGCACGTTGGGGGCCCGGCGCCTGTCCTTGCGGCGGTCCCGGCGGCGGCGTCAGGCGGGCATCCGGTGGAAGCGCTCGAAGGCCGCGCGTTCCAGGGCCTCGCGATGGTCGGGGTGGGCGATGCCGATGAGCGCCCGCGCACGCTGGCGCAGTGCCTTGCCGTAGAGGCTGGCCACACCGTACTCGGTCACCACGAAGTGGACGTGGGCGCGGGTGGTGACCACGCCCGCCCCCTGCTTCAGGAACGGCACGATCCGGCTCGCCCCGTCGTGGGTGGTCGAGGGCAGGGCGATGATCGGCTTGCCGCCCTCGGAGAGCGAGGCGCCGCGCATGAAGTCCATCTGGCCGCCGACGCCGGAGTACTGACGGGTACCGATGGAGTCGGCGCACACCTGTCCCGTGAGGTCGACCTCGACGGCGCTGTTGATGGCGGTCACCCGCGGGTTGCGGCGGATCACGGCGGTGTCGTTGACGTAGCCGGCATCGAGCAGCGCCAGCAGCGGGTTGTCGTCGACGAAGTCGTAGAGCCGGCGCGTGCCCATCACGAAGCTCGCGACCACCTTGCCGGGGTGGCTGACCTTGCGCTCGCCGGTGATGATGCCCTTCTCGATCAGCTCGATGGCGCCGTCGGAGAACATCTCGGTGTGGATGCCGAGGTCGCGGTGGTCGCCGAGGGAGGCCAGCACCGCGTCGGGGATGGCGCCGATGCCCATCTGCAGGGTGGCGCCGTCCTCGA
>CAZTTB010000364.1:0-1600 GCA_964616005.1 uncultured bacterium
TTCGAGGCGTCCCCGCCGCCGGTCATCGACACCACGACCTCGCCGGTGATGATGTCAGTGGCGCGCACGTCTACCTCGACGCGGGCCGTGGCGGCGCCGACGGACACGCCGAACAGCCCCACCTGTGGCTTGGCGATGGTGGCACGCGTGACGACGCCCGTGACCACGTAGCCCGCACCCGCGGCTTTCGCAAGCTCGATGGGATCGAGGGACTCGAGGCCCTGCTGGGCGATGAGGTCCTGCAGCACGCTGCGCTCCACGACTGTGTAGCAGCCCGACTCCTTCATCAGCGTGATGAGGCGGGCGGTGGCCGCGTCCTCGACGCCGGTGACGGTGGTGCCGTACTGCGCCGTGGTGTTGTCGAACTGGATCACCGCCACCACCGGCGTGTCCGGTGACGCGCAGGGTTGGTCAGCCGCCGCCATGGTGTCAGCGGGAGCGGCGGCGGATCCGTTGTCGGCAGGGCTCGCGGCACCACGGGTAGCTCCGGGGGCGCACGCCCCCAGCCCGAGAACAGCGATCGACAAGAGTAGCGAGACGACACCTCGACGCATCGTTACCCTCCTTCCGGGTTTCGGCGAGCGTAGCGGAGGGCCGTCAATCGGCCGTCAATCCTGCCACCGCACGTACTGGCAGCTCGATGGCCGATCGACGGAGTGGCGTGAGCTTGGCATCCCAGGAGGCGCACCAGGAGGCGCGCTGAGGCCGTCGTCATGGACATGCTTACGAAGGCGAAGCCGCGCCCGGACCGTGACCCGGCCGGTGGTGGTGGCGCAGACCCTGGCGAGGCCTCAGCAGAGCGGCCCGCGAGGACGCTTCGAACCGACGGTCGCCCGTTGCCGGAGAGCGGCTCAGGCTCGGTCAGCGTTGCGGTCGCTGGAAGCCACACGCTTCCAAGGCTCGCGGTTCACTTCGGTCGTCAGCGCGGTGATCGTTCGCAGAGCGGATAGCGAGAGGGTTCGGGAGCCTGCATCCAGCGCCTTCCGCACGGCTTCGTCGACGGGCCCGAGCTGATCGCCGAACCTGCGCTCCAGGCCGCGATAGCGCAGCAGTCGCCGCAGGTTCTCCAGCTCGTGCTCGAGGCAGCTCCGGAGGCCCCGTGGAACGACTCGCGCCTCGCTCCCGGTAGCGGCCGGCCCGACCATGGGGGTGCCGCCCGCCGAAGCGGCGCCGTCGCGTGCACGGTGCGCCGATGCGCAGTCGGCCCTGGGGCTCGTCCCGGCCATGCCCCTAGTCTGGCGCGAACGCGCTTTCGGAACGTGCACGTGCGCGGTGCTTCAGGGGGCGAATGCCGACTCCCATCGTGTTCCGCAGGCCGCGTTCCCGGGGCGCAATCGTCACGGCGAGCGGGCGGCGCACGCAAGCGCTCGGACCTGCGGTCGCTCGCGTGGCGCCCCGAGGCCGCTCGCGGCTCAGGGCTGGATGCGGCTGCCGTCGCGGGGGAAGGCGCGCGCGAAGCGGACGTTGGGGATGCCTAGCAGCAGGGCCGTGAGGCGCTCGGCACCGGCCGCAAAGCCGCCGTGGGGCGGCATGCCGTGGCGGAACACGTCGAGGTAGCCGCTGAAGGCTTCCGGGTCCATGTGCCGCTTCTCCAACTCTC
>CAZTTB010000365.1:0-1595 GCA_964616005.1 uncultured bacterium
GCGACCGCCGCGCTCGCGGCCGCGATGGAGCTGGGCGTGGAGCCCCGGCTCGAGGTCTGGCCGGGAACGGTCGGCGGCAGGGGAGAGGTACGCACCATCGAGGGCAGGCGCGTGAGCCTGGCGCTGGTCAAGAACCCGGCCAGCATGAGCTGGAACCTGGCTCAGGAGCACGTCGACGGGCACGTGTTCCTCATCAACGACGGCTCGGCCGACGGTGTCGATGTGTCCTGGCTGTGGGACGCCCGCTACCCCGCCGACCTGGGCCGGGTGACGGTGGGCGGCTCACGCGCGCTGGAGTTCCTGATCCGCATGCGCTACCTGGACCCGCGGCCGGCCGCCGCCGCCTACACCACGCTGCACGACGCGCTAACCGTGGCGGTACGGGAGGCGCCCGGCGACGGGTCGGTGCTGGTGCTGTCGACCTATACCAACCTCAAGCAGGCGCGCCAATCGCTGGACAGGGCCCTGGCGCCGGCGCCAGGGACCGGCCTGGAATTGCCCGACGGTGAGGCCGGCGCCGCGCCGCCGCCTGTGCGGACCGGTCCGAACGGCCGGCCGGCCCGCATCGCCTGGCTCTACCCCGACCAGATGGGTACCTACGGCGACGGCGGCAACCTCGAGGTGCTGCGTCGACGGCTCGCCTGGCGCGGCCGCACCGCGGAGGTGGTCCGCGTCGACGTGGGCGACGACTGGCCGCGGGACGTCGACGCCGTCGTGATGGGTGGCGGCGAGGACCTGGCGCAGGGGCTGATCATGAGCGACCTCCGGCGGCACGCCGGCGAGCTCGGCGCGCTCCTCGACGACGGCGCCGCCGCGCTGGTGGTTTGCGGCGGCTACCAGCTCCTCGGCGAGAGCTTCGAGGTCGACGGCCGTCCGGTGGACGGCCTCGGCCTGCTGCCCGTCACCACCTCGCGGGGCTCGCCGCGCCTGGTGGGCAGGATGCTCGTCGAGAGCCCGTTCGTGCCCCAGCTCCTCGTCGGTTTCGAGAACCACGGCGGGCACACTCGGCTGGCCGGCGGGAAGCCCCTCGGACGCGTCGTCCAGGGGCACGGCAACGCCTTCGAGGGCGCGGCCGACGAGGGCGTCGTGCACGGGCACGCCATCGGGACCTACCTTCACGGCCCGGTGCTGGCGCGCAACCCCTGGCTTGCCGACCTGCTGCTCGGTTGGATCGCAGAGCGGCGCGGCTGGGACGCGCTGGCGCCGCTCGACGACGGCATCGAGCTACGGGCGCTGGAGCGCTTCAGCGCGAGCGCCCGCACTCGCTGAGTGGCTGCCGTCGCCATCGTCCCCAGGTTCGAGGACGGGCGAGCGCCGCGTCCGGATCCGGACGCGGCGCTCGCCCGCTCGGGAGGTGCGGCTCCCGAGGGGACCGCCGCCGGGCGGCCCCCAGGCTCGAGGTAGGTCAGTCGTCGGTGGAGGCGGAACCGCTGGCGCCGGAGTCGGTGGAGGTCCCGTCGGAGCCGGTGTGGGTGCTGACTCCGCCGCTCAGGTTGGCGCCGACCTTCACCTGATCGTCGCCGCTGGTGCTCCCCGTCTCGGTCTGGCTGTCCTTGGACGCGCTGGTATCGGGGCTGCTGTCGGGGCTGCTGTCG
>CAZTTB010000366.1:0-1579 GCA_964616005.1 uncultured bacterium
TCGAGCGCGCCCATGAGCACGCCCACGAAGAGCACGGCAAGGAGCCGATTGCGGGCCCTCTCTTCCATGTTCGATCCCTCCCAGAGTGGCTTCCGGTCGCGGGGCGCGCCCACGCCTGGCGTGGCCGCCACGACCGCGACCAGTGACCGACCGGTCGGTCAGGCGAGGGTCAGCATGCCGCGCCGTCCGCTCGCTGTCAAGCGGAGCGGCTACCCCGAGTGCGGCGGGATCGACAGCGGCGCCAGTCCGATGGCGTCGAGCTCGCGCTCGAACGCCGCCACCTCGACGACCGGCAGGCGGCAGACACCGCCCTGGCACACGTAGGCGCTGGCGCGCCCCTCGAGCCGCTCACGCCCCTGGGCCAGAGGGCAGCGCCGCGCCAGCGCGTCGTCGGGCCCGCTCACCAACAGCGCCGCCACCGTAGGATCCGCGCGGCGGCGCCAGGCGGCCGCCAGCGCGGCGGTGTCGGCGCCGCGCGGGTCACCCACCAGCACCACCTCGAGCGGCGGCTCGGTCAGGATACGGCGGACCGCGAGCGCCGTGGCGAACGCCTGAGGGTGCCGCTCCATGACGTCCTCCAAAGGCCCGACGGCGCGCGCGGCCGCCTCCGCCGATGCGCCGTCTCCCGTCACGCGGGCGAGCCGAGCCAGCAGCTCGGCGGCGGCGGCGTTGTCGGACGGGACGGCGGCGTCGGCCAGCGAGCGCGGACGCACCAGCAGCCGCTCGGCGCGACGCGAGGTCGAGTAGAAGCCGCCGTCCTCCGCCTCGAAGTCGCGGCGCACGACTTCGGCGAGGTCCAGCGCCAGCTCGAGCAGCGGCGCCTCCAAGGTGAGGCGGTGGAGCGCCAGCAGGCCCAGGCCCAGGTAGGCGTAGTCCTCCAGCAGCCCCTCGATGTGGGCGCTCCCGCCCCGCCACGCGTGCAACAAGCGCCCGTCCTGCAGCAGCTCCGCCCGCACGAAGCGCACCAGCCCGTGGGCCAGGGTCAGCGACCGCTCGGAGCCGAGCAGGCGGGCGGCGTCGGCCAGGCCGGTGAGCGCGAGCCCGTTCCAGGACGCCAGGACCTTGTCGTCCAAGGCCGGACGCGGGCGACGTTCGCGGGCGGCGGCGAGGGCGCGGCGGGCGTGGCCCAGACGGGCGGCCGCCTCCTCGGGCTCGAGACCGAACGCCGCCGCCGTGGCCGGCAACGGCTCGGTGACGCGCAGCACGTTGCGCCCCTCGAACGGGCCCGGCGTGCGCACCCCGAAGTGCCGCTTGACGAAGGCGGCGTCGATGCCGGGGACGGCGTCGATCTCGTCCTCCGTCCAGCTGTAGAAGCGCCCCTCCTCTCCCTCGCTGTCGGCGTCCAGCGAGCTGCATAGCGCCCCCTCCGGGGTGAGCAACTCGCGCGCCATCCAGCCGACGATCCCCTCGGCCACCACGGCGTAGCGGGCCCGGCCGCTGCGGCGGTAGCCCTCGGCGTAGAGCTGCAGGAGCTGGGCGTTGTCGTAGAGCATCTTCTCGAAGTGCGGCACGTCCCACAGCGCGTCCACGCTGTAGCGCGCGAAGCCGCCGCCGAGCTGGTCGTGGATGCCGCCGTCGG
>CAZTTB010000367.1:0-1570 GCA_964616005.1 uncultured bacterium
AGCCTCCAGGCCGCCGTGCTGCGCGTGAAGCTGCCGCACGTCGCGCGCCGCAACGACCTCCGCCGCGCCGTGGCCGAGCGCTACAACGCGCGCCTCGCCGAGGTGCCTGGCGTCGCGACCCCGGCCATCGTGGACGGCCACGTGTTCCACCAGTACACCGTGAGGCTTGAGCACGCCGAACGCGACGCCGTCCGCGCGGCGATGAAGGCCCGGGGCGTGAACACCATGGTGTACTACCCGGTGCCGCAGGATCGGCTGCCTGCCTTTGCCGGCCGCTTCCCGCGCTTCCCGGTGAGCGATCTCGCGGCTACGCAGGTGCTCAGCCTGCCGATCTGGCCCGAGATGGAGCCCGAGCTGCAGGACCACGTCGTCGGCGTCCTGTCCGATGCCCTGGGATGAGGCGAGAGAAGGGCACGGTGCTGCGCTCGTTGATTCCCAGCGGGCGCACGCTGCGCAATGTGGGGGTGCTGGTCGCCGGCACCGCCGGCGGGCAGGCCGTGCTGCTGCTCGCCTCGCCGGTCCTCACGCGCCTGTACACTCCCTCCGAGTTCGGCTACCTGGGCGTGTTCGTGGCCCTGCTGTCGTTCCTGGTGGTGATCGGCTCGCTCCGCTACGAGGTCGCTGTGTCGGTCGCCCCGGGCGACGACGAGGCGATCAACGTGCTGGCGCTGTCGCTGTCGATCGCGCTGGGGGTGTCGGTGGTGGCAGGCCTGCTGGTCGCGGGGGTACGCGGCCCCGTGCTGGCCTGGCTGCACGCCGAGCCGCTGGCGCGGTACCTGTGGCTGCTGCCCATCAGCGTCGCCGGAGCCGCGGTCTTCCAGGCGCTCAGCTACTGGGCGATCCGCAAGGAGCGCTTCCGCCCCCTGGGAGGGGCCACGGCCGCGCGCGGCGTCCTCCAGGTGGTGGCCCAGTTGGTGTTCGGCTTCTTCCACGGCGGCGTGGCGGGCCTGCTGGGGGGCGACGTCATCGGTCGCGTCGGCTCCGTCGGGCCGCTGGTGCAGCTGGTGCTGCGGCAGCCGCGGACCGTCCTGAGCTCGGTGAGCCTGGTTGGCATGGCCGCCGCCGCCCGCCGCTACCGCCGGTTCCCGCAGTACTCGGCGGTGTCGTCGCTACTCAGCACGGCCTCGCTGCAGGTGCCGGCACTGCTGTTCGTGGCGCTGTACGACGCCCGCGTGGCCGGCTGGGTGGCGCTTGCGCAGCGCGTGGTGGGCGCCCCCGTTACGCTCCTCGGGCGCTCGGTGAGCCAGGTCTACGTCGGGCAGGCGGCGAAGATCCTGCGGGAAGACTCCGGCCGGCTGCGCGGCCTGCTGCTGGCGACGGTCGCCCGGCTCGTCGCACTCGCGGCGTTGCCCGCCGTGGCGCTGGCGCTCGTCGGGCCGGGCCTGTTCGCGCTCCTGTTCGGAGAGTCGTGGCGCACGTCGGGGCACTTCGTGCGGTTGCTGGCGCCGATGTTCCTGGTGCAGTTCGGGGTGTTCCCGGTCTCCGAGACGCTCAACCTGCTCGAGCGTCAGGGCACGCACCTCATCTGGGACGGGGTGCGTCTGGTTCTGCTGGCGGGCGCCTTCTGGCT
>CAZTTB010000368.1:0-1568 GCA_964616005.1 uncultured bacterium
ACCGTCGGCGGCCACACCTTCGGCAAGACCCACGGCGCCGGCGATCCGGCGCTGGTCGGGCCCCCGCCCGAGGGCGCCCCTATCGAGGAGCAGGGGCTCGGCTGGACGAGCGGCTTCGGCAGCGGCAAGGGTGCCGATACCATCGGCAGCGGCCTGGAGGGCGCCTGGAACCCGACTCCGACACAGTGGGACAACAGCTACCTGGACATGCTGTTCGGCAACGAGTGGGAGTCGGTGAAGAGCCCTGCGGGCGCGTGGCAGTGGGTGCCGAAGGAGGCGACCGCGGGCAACATGGCGCCGGCCGTCGACGACCCCTCGAAGCGTGTCTCCATCATGATGACCGACGCGGACATGGCGATGCGCATGGACCCGATCTACGAGCCCATCGCGCGGCACTTCCACGAGCACCCCGAGGAGCTCGCCGACGCCTTCGCCCGCGCGTGGTTCAAGCTGACCCACCGCGACATGGGCCCGCGCTCCCGCTACCTGGGCCCCGAAGTCCCGGCCGAGGAGCTGATCTGGCAGGACCCCGTGCCGGCGCTCGACCACGAGCGGATCGACGCGGCCGACATCGCCGACCTCAAGGCCAGGATCCTCGCCACGGGGCTCTCCATCCCCGAGCTGGTGTCGACCGCCTGGGCCTCGGCCTCGACCTTCCGCGGCTCCGACAAGCGCGGTGGCGCCAACGGGGCGCGCGTCCGGCTCGCGCCGCAGAAGGACTGGGAGGCCAACCAGCCCGCCCAACTGGCGAAGGTGCTCGAGGGCCTCGAGCGCGTCCGGAAGGCGTTCAACGACGCACAGTCCGGCGGCAAGCAGGTCTCGCTCGCCGACCTGATCGTCCTCGGCGGCTGCGCGGCTGTCGAGAAGGCCGCGAAGAGCGCCGGCCATGACGTGGAAGTGCCCTTCGCGCCGGGGCGCACCGATGCCTCGCAGGAACAGACCGATGTGGACGCCTTCGCGGTGCTCGAGCCGGCCGCGGACGGGTTCCGCAACTACCAGAAGGTCAGGTACGCCGTGCGGCCCGAGGTACTGCTGGTCGACAAGGCGCAGCTCCTGACGCTGACCGCACCCGAGATGACGGTGCTCGTCGGTGGCATGCGCGTGTTGAACGCGAATGTCGGACGGTCCGCACACGGCGTCTTCACGGAGCGCCCCGAGAGGCTCAGCAACGACTTCTTCGTCAACCTCCTCGATATGGGTACGGCGTGGAAGGCGGCCTCGGAGTCCGAAGACGTGTTCGAGGGGCGCGACCGGGTGACGGGCGAGCTGAAGTGGACCGCCACACGCGTCGACCTCGTCTTCGGCTCCGACTCGCAGCTCCGCGCGATCGCGGAGGTCTACGCTCAGGACGACGCGGAGGAGACGTTCGTGCGGGACTTCGTGGCGGCCTGGAACAAGGTGATGAACGCCGACCGCTTCGACCTGGCCTGAGCTCGGCGTTGATGTGTTGGGCCGGCCAGTCGATCCAGCTCGGTCCACGGGTGGCGGGTGTGGAGAGGAGACGGGCGCCGACCGACGTACGGGCGTTCGGACCCATGCTGCGGAGGCCTCCCTGGTAGGTCACCACC
>CAZTTB010000369.1:0-1555 GCA_964616005.1 uncultured bacterium
TGCGCAACGCGGCCAGGGAGGCGGGCCTGTCGCTCAACGAGTACTGTGCCCGCAAGCTGACGGCTCCCTCGGTGCCGGCCGGGAGCGCGGCAGGCGCCGCGGTGACCGCCGCCGCCAAGGTCGCCGGCGAGCATCTCCGGGCCGTCGTTGCCTTCGGCTCGTGGGCACGGGGCGAGGCCGCCGCGCACTCGGACGTCGACCTGCTCGTCGTCGTCGCTCCCGGGCTGGCCGTGACGCGGCGGCTCTACCAGGTCTGGGACCGAGCGCCGGTCGCCTGGGAGGGACGGCGCGTGGAGCCCCACTTCGTCCACCAGCCGGCCGGCGGTGACCGTCCTTCCAGCCTGTGGCTCGAGGTCGCCACCGACGGGATCGTGCTGTTCGATCCCGATCTCGGCGTCTCACGGCACCTGGCGTCGCTGAGGCGCCTCATCGCCGAGGGCCGGATGCGCCGGCAGAGCGTGCACGGGCAGGCGTACTGGAAGCGGGAGGTGGGTGATGCGCAATGACGCCTTGGCGCGCGACTACGTCCGGCGCGGGCAGGCCCGGCTCGCCGCCCTCGAGGTGTTGTATGCCAACGAGAGCTGGGCGGACGCGGTGCGCGAGTCGCAGGAGATCGTGGAGCTCACGCTGATGGCGCTGCTGCTGGGCTCGGACATCGACCCGCCTCGAGTCCACGACGTCTCGGAGGTGCTCCTCTCCGAGAGGACTCGCCTTCCGGCCGCGCTGCAGGACCGCCTCGACGAGCTTGCGGAGGGCTCCCGCCAGCTCCGGCGCGACCGCGAGCTGGCATTCTATGGAGCCGCAGATCTCACGCCATCCGACTTCTACTCTCGGGCGGACGCGGACGCCGCGCGCGAGTGCGCCCGGCTGAGCGTGGCGCTGGTCGTCCCGCACGTCTAGCAAGCTCCGGAAAGAGGACGTGGCCGCGCCCGGGTGATGGGCGCGGCCACGCGCTCGTGACGACGCGTCGTCGCTCGCTGCGGCTAGCTGCGTCTCGCTAGGCGGCGCCTTCGGGCGGCGTGAACGCCGTGATGGCAGGAACGCTGCCACTGTACTTCTCCACCTGCGCGAGCGCGGTGTCGGCGATGGTTCCCTGCGCCAGCTTCGAGGTGCCCTTGTCGAGCGTGACGGCGTTGACGTTGCCGTGCTTGTCGAGCGTGCCGATCTTGCCGGGGTCCAGCGGGTCGTACCAGCCGCCCTCGTGCATGATGATCACGCCGGGCGTGACGCGGTCGGTGATCGAGGCCCCGGCGAGCGTCTCGCCGCGGCTGTTGAAGACGCGCACCAGGTCGCCGTCCTGGATGCCGCGTGCCTGTGCGTCCTGCGGGTTGATCCAGATCGGCTCGCGCTGCTGCACCTCGTACCAGTCCCGGATCCAGGTGTTGTCGAGCTCGGAGTGGAGGCGGAACTTCGGGTGCGGCGAGAGCACGTGCAGCGGGTACTGCGCGGTCTTCGGGCTGCCGAGCCACTCGGCCGGCTCGAGCCAGGTCGGGTGCGGCGGGCAGTCGTCGTAGTGGAAGCCCTCGATGGTCTTGGAGTAGATCTCGATCTTGCC
>CAZTTB010000370.1:0-1553 GCA_964616005.1 uncultured bacterium
TGTCGTTCTTCGCGAACAGCCGTTCGTACTGCTCGATCATCTTCGGGAAGCTGTCCAAGAAGGCGCGCGCGGCCGGCACGAACTCATCGGGAACGTCGCGGTAGAGCCCGCCGACCCGGAAGTAGCCGTAGTTCATGCGCACGCCGCAGACCATCTCGAACAGGTCGAGGATCTGCTCGCGCTCACGCATGGTGTAGAAGAACGGGGTCAGGGCGCCCATGTCGAGCAGCCCGGTGCCGACGAAGAGCAGGTGGCTGGCGATGCGGTTGAGCTCCACCAGCGCCACCCGGAGCCGCTGGGCACGCTCGGGCACGTTGGCATCGAGCAGCTTCTCCACCGACAGCACGTACGCGAGGTCATGGGTGAAGCCCGTGACGTAGTCCATGCGGTTGGAGTAGGTGACGCCCTGCTGGTAGGTGCGGTTCTCCATCGTCTTCTCGAAGCCGGTGTGGAGGTAACCGATCTGCGGCTTGAGGGCGACGATCTGCTCGCCGTCGAGGTCCACCACCAACCGCAGCACACCGTGCGTGCTGGGGTGCTGCGGGCCGACGTTGATCCGCATGTACTTGGTCTCGAACTCGCCGTGCCGCTCCTCACTCGTGACGGCGGCGGCGTGACCGAGGTCCTTGACGCTCACGGCTTGCCACTCTCCTTACCGTGCATTCCCGCGCCCTGGCCGTACTCCTGCTCGCTGGTGGTGCCCTTGCGGGCGCCGCCCTTCCACTGCGTCAGGCCGGCGTCGGCACCGATCAGACCGGCGCGGAACGCCGCGGGGTCGAGGAAGCGCCCCTCGTTGAACAGGGTGGGCGTCTCGCCCAGCGGGAAGTCCTTGCGGTGAGGGTGGCCCTCGAAGTCCTCGGGGAGCAGAAGGCGACGCAGATCGGGGTGACCCTCGAAGATCACGCCGAACATGTCGTAGACTTCGCGCTCCATGAACATGGCCGCCTTGAACAGGTGGGTCACGGTCGGCATGCTCTCGCCGTCGTCGATGTCGACGCGCAAGAACACGCGCTCGGTACCTTCGAGGTTGCGCAGGTTGTACGCCACCGTGAACCGTTTGCCCTGGTGGCCGGGGTAGGTGAGGTAATCGATGCCGAAGACATCGACGATCAGTGGGAAGCCGCCGTTCTTGGCGAGCTCCACCGCGTCGACGATCGACGCTTTCGGCAGCGTGACGCTCACCATGCCCTTGGCCTCACGGAGCACCCCGCCAAGGGGCTCGAGCTTCGCCACCAGCGCCTGCGTGGCCGGACCCGTCAAGGGCTCGCTCACCGCGACCACCCCTCAACCATCGGCAGCTCCTCGCCGTGTTCGTCGAAGGCCTCGCCCCGCACCTTCTTCTGGAGCTGCTGCACTGCGAAGATCAGCGCCTCCGGGCGCGGCGGGCACCCGGGCACGAAGATGTCGACAGGTACCACCGAGTCGACGTTCTGAACGATGGCGTAGTTGTTGAACATGCCACCCGAGGAGGCGCACGCCCCCATCGAGATCACCCACTTGGGATCGGGCATCTGCTCGTACACGCGCCGCATGATGGGCGCCATCTTCTTCGA
>CAZTTB010000371.1:0-1549 GCA_964616005.1 uncultured bacterium
GCCGAGCTTGCGCCGCAGGTTGTACACGAACACCTCGACGGTGTTGGACTCCGGCACGTCGACGCCGTACAGGGAGCGCTCGATGTCCTCGCGGGAGAAGAGCCGGCCGCGGTGGCGGACGAGCAGCCGCAGCAACTCGAACTCCCGCTCCGGCAGCACCACATTGTGATCGCCGCAGCGGCAGCTGAGGGCGTCGGGGTCGAGCTCGAGGTCGTCGTGACGGAGGACGCCGGTGGCCTGCCGCTCGCGCAGCCGCACGTGGACGCGGGCCAGCAGCTCCTGCACGCTGAAGGGCTTGGCGAGGTAGTCGCTCGCGCCGGCGTAGAGCCCTTCGACCCGGCTGTCGACGTCGGCCCGGGCGGTGAGCATCAGGATGGCCGTATCGCCGTCCTCGCGCATCCTCTCGGCCACCTCGATGCCGTCGATATCCGGAAGGTTCAGATCGAGCACGACCAGATCGAAGGCGTCGCTCTGCGTGCGCGCCAGGGCGTCACGGCCGAGACCGACCGCCTCGGCGCGGTACCCAGCGTGACCGAGCTGCTCGGCGACCAGGTGGGCGAGCGCCGAATCGTCTTCGACGACGAGGATCCGTGCGCGGGACGCGCCCGCCGGCGCCTCAAGGGCCATCCGTGCCGTCGCCGGAGGAGCCGTCGCCCGTGTCGACGGACACGCCGGTGTCGCCCGAGCTCCCCCCGCCAACCGAGACGTTGACGTCGCCGGAGGAGCTGGAATCGCTGCCGGAGCTCCCATCGCCGCCGCCACTGGCGCTGCTCCCCCCGGACCTGCTACCCGGAGCTCCGGCCCGTGGCGAACCCGCACTCTGGTGGACCACCGTCAGCCCGACATCGTGGATGCCGAGCAGCGCCTTCAGGCTCTCGCGGGTACCGTCGGGGAGGTCGACCAGCAGGGCGCCGCCGGCGCCGCGCACCCCGTCGTAACTCTGGACCGAGCCGTCCGGGGCGACGAGCACCATCACGAAGCTGTCCGTCGCGTTCCCCATGCGGAGCATCAGGAAGCCGTTCTTCACCACCCCATAGCCGACGAGCTGGTGACCCCCGCCGTCGGTGACGACCACCTCGGTACCGTCGACCGGCTGCAGCGCCGCCGCGTGGGCAACGAGCAGGGCCGCGGCGAGGGCGACCGTCCAACGGGTCAGGGTGTTCATGGCGTCCTTCCGTCCTCCCTTTGCGACTGTCCCATTGTGCAACCCGCAGACGCCCCGCGGCTAGTGCCGGGACACGCCCCGAACTCGCTGCACGACCCTAGCGAGGCGCTTCACACAGCGGCCCCCCGGCTCAGTATCCCGGCAACGGCTGAAGCCCAGCTGAAGCGAGTCCGAACCCGCCCCCGGGTCGAGGAGCACCGCGCACCGGCTTGAGTCCGTTCCTGCCCGGAGCTACAATCGGAGGAGCCTTTAAGCCGGCCCCGTGAGGCCGGGAAGGAGCCCACCATGGCCGCACGACCTCATCGAGCCTCAGCCCTTCACGCCACCGCCTCACGCGGTGGCGTTGTTTCTTGCCCGGCCGGCGCTCCGCCGCCGGGCGCCGAA
>CAZTTB010000372.1:0-1547 GCA_964616005.1 uncultured bacterium
TCCGCCTCGAGCGTGGCCACGCTCAGGTGGCCCTCCTCGTCCTCGGCGGCCAGGATCATCCCCTCGGAGCGCACGCCGCGCAGCGTCACCGGCTTCAGGTTCGCCACCAGGATGAGCTTCTTGCCCACCAGGTCCTCGGGCGCGTAGTGCTCCCGGATGCCCGACACCACGGTGCGGGTCTCGGGACCCATGCGGACGCTGAGCACCAGCAGCTTGTCGGCGTTGGGGTGAGGCTCGGCCTTCTCCACGGTGACGACGCGTAGCTCGACCTGAGAGAACTCATGGATGGAGATCTCCGCCTTGTGCTCGAGCGGTTCCACCTCGGGCTCGGCCATGGCCTTCTCGAGGGCCTCCAGGTCGATGCGCGGGAACAGCGGCTCGCCGGGCGCGGTGTGGGTGCCGGCCGGCACCAGGCCCCACTGCGCGGCGCTGTCGAGATCGAACGGCGCGCGCTTGATGCCGAGCTGCTTGCGCAGCTCGCGGGCCTTGCCCGGGATCACCGGCTCGAGCAGGATGCTGGCGCAGCACAGCGCCTCCACGCAGGTGTTGAGCACGGTATCGAGGCGGGCGCTCTGGGCGGGATCCTTGGCGAGCTCCCAGGGGGCGGTCTCGCTGATGTACTTGTTGGCCTTGCGCACCGCTTCCATCACCGTCTCCAGGGCGCGGTCGAACTGCAGGTCGTCGAAGCGCCGGCTCACCTGCGCCGGCAGCGCGGTGAAGCTGGCCTTCAACGCCTCGTCGATTGTGCTGAGCTCGCCCGCGGCCGGGACCACCCCGTCGCGGTAGCGCGCCAGCATGCCGAGGGTGCGGTTGAGCAGGTTGCCGAGGTCGTTGGCGAGGTCGGCGTTGATGCGCTCGGCGATGCCGGTCTCACTGAAGCTGGCGTCGAGGCCGAAGTTCATGTCGCGCATCAGGAAGTAGCGGAAGGCGTCGTTGCCGTACTTGCGTTGCAGGTCGAGCGGCCGGATGACGTTCCCCAGCGACTTGCTCATCTTGCGCTCGTTGACGAGCCAGTAGCCGTGCACGTTCAGGTGGTGGTACAGCGGGATGCCGGCGGCCTTGAGCATGATCGGCCAGAACAGGCCGTGGGGCTTGACGATGTCCTTGGCGATGAAGTGCTCCACGTGCGGCCAGTAGCGCGCCTCCAACCCCTTGGAGGCGAGCGCCGAGTAGTAGTTGATGAGGGCGTCGAACCACACGTAGGTGACGTGCTCCTCGTCCCACGGCAGCGGGATGCCCCAGGGCACGCGCTTGCGCGGCCGGCTGATGGAGAGGTCCCCGATGGGCTCGCGCAGCATGGCGAGCACCTCGTTGCGGTAGCGCTCGGGGCGGATCAGCTCGGGGTTCTCCTCCAGCGTCTCGCGCAGCCACGGCCGGTACTTCTCCATGCGGAAGAAGTAGTTCGCCTCGGTCCGGTACTCCGGCGGCTCATCGGAGTCGGGGCACTTGCCGTCGACGATCTCCTTCTCGGTCACGAAACGCTCGGCGCCCACGCAGTAGAGGCCGGAGTACTCGCCGTAGAAGATGTCGCCGCTGTCGTAGACGCG
>CAZTTB010000373.1:0-1539 GCA_964616005.1 uncultured bacterium
GGCGGCGCTGCAGCAGATCGACGCCATCCAGCCCTTCCTCCTCGACGTGCGCAACCAGAGTGAATGGGATCAGAACGGCCACATCCAAGGCGCGGTGCTGGTGCCGATCACGGACCTCGCGAACAGCCTGGACAAGCTCCCTTCGAGCCTCGACGAGCCGATCCTGGTCTACTGCGCAGCGGGCACGCGCGGCTTCTACGGCACGCTGTACCTGAAGATGCTCGGCTACACGAACGTCAAGAACATCGCCGGCGGCTTCGGCGCCTGGACGAGCGCCGGTCTCCCGGTCGCCCACTAGGGCGGCGGCAAGCGACATCCCTGGGCGGGGCCCGGCGCGTACGGGCCCCGCCCGCTGTCGTGTCGCGCCCGCAGGTAGCATGGGGGTGACGCGGGCGCGTGCTGTCGGCGCGCCCTCCCGACCGTCTGGACCGGCCCCCGGCCGGCGCGCGACGGACCTATGCACGACGGACCCACGCACGAGAACCCCCGAGAGGAGCGTACCCATGAGCCGCCCCAAACCGTACGACCGCCTGAAGGAACGCTATCCCGACGTCGTCGGGGCCTACGAGAGCCTCGGCCGGGCCGCTACCGACGCCGGCCCGCTGAGCGAACGCGACCAGCGGCTGGTGAAGTTCGCGCTGGCCGTGGGATCGGCGCACGAAGGTGCGCTCCACAGTCATGCCCGGCGCGCCCTGAAGGCCGGCATCGGCGCTTCGGAGCTGCGCCACGCAGTCCTGCAGGCGACGACGACCCTCGGGTTCCCCTCCATGATGCGTGCCATGACCTGGCTCGAGGACGTGCTGGACGAGCAGAGCTGAGCCGGGCGGGGTCGCGTCGAGCGTCCGGCAAAATCCTACAGGGGTGTCGGACGATTCGCCCTGGGGTGGCCCAGCCGTCGGCACTACCGTCGGTGTGACAGCGCGACCATCGATGGAGCGCGGAGGTGCCTGGTGCCGATCCTCATCGCGTACGCCAGCCGGTATGGAGCCACCCGGGAGATCGCCGAGGCGATCGGTCGGGTGTTGCAGGAGCGCGGCAACGCCGTGGACGTCCGTCCGGCGGGCGAGGTCGCGCGGCTGGAGGGATACCGGGCCGTGGTGCTGGGTAGCGCGCTGTACTCCGGCGGTTGGCTGGAAGATGCGCGTGAGCTGTTGGAGAGCTACCAGGAGGAACTGAGCGCGCTCCCGGTGTGGCTGTTCTCCAGCGGGCCCACCACGCCCGGCGATCCGGTCGAAGCGCTGGCCGGCTGGGTCTACCCGGACGAGCTGCGCGGGCTGGTGATGTCGGTGCGACCGCTCGACATCGCCCTCTTCGCCGGCAAGATCGACCCCGACGTGCTCAACCTCCAGGACTGGCTGATCAATCGCTCGATGCGGGCCGTGATTGGTGACTTCCGCAATTTCGCACGTATCGAGCTGTGGGCGACGCACATCGCCGATCGCCTCGAAGCGGCGACGGCCGACCCGCAGTTGGGACGGCCGGTGGCCGACGACTGAGTAGCGGTCCGGGGCGGCGCTGAACACGATCTGGGGGCGGCCC
>CAZTTB010000374.1:0-1538 GCA_964616005.1 uncultured bacterium
GGCAGCTGGCAGATCAGCCAGTTCGCCAGCAAGATCGGCAACGCCTTCGACTGGGTCGCCGTGCCCAACCCCTGCGGCCCCGCCGCCTGCACGGGCATGCCTGGTGGCGCTGCTCTGGTCGCCCTGAAGGAGACTAAGCACCCCGAGGCGGTCGCGAAGCTCATGGAGTTCTTGACGCAGCCCGACAACCTCGCGGAGTTCTACGCGCGCACCCTCTTCATCCCCGGGTCCCTCAGCCTGGCCAAGCAAGGCATCGACTTCCAGACCGACAACCAGTTCGCCAAGGCGGCGCTGCAGACGTTCTCCAGCCAGGTCCCGAAGCTCGCCCCGCTGGCCTACAAGCTGCAGGCGTACAAGTACAACACCACCTACTTCAACGCCATCCGCGACCGGCTGACGCAGGTCATGGTCGGCGAGCTGACCATGGACCAGGCCGTCCAACGCATCCAACAGGACATCGACGAACAGCTCAAGGCGGCGGGCTCGTCGAATTGAGCACGTTCGTTTCCTGAGATCGGTCCGGTACCCGGTGGAGGTTCTCCTCCACCGGGTACCTCGGGGAGTAGAGCGATGCGAGCAGAATCCGATCCTGGTGGGGCGCGGAGAGCGCTGAGCGTGGCGCGGAGAGCGCCGGGCCGCGCCGTGCAGGGGCTGTTCAACGTCCTGATGAACGCCCTCGATTTCGTGATGGCGCCGATCCAACGCGCAATCGGCGTGAAGCGCATGCCGTGGGTGTTCCTGCTGCCCAACCTCGCTATCTTCGGCATCTTCGTGCTGTTCCCGATGCTGCTCAACTTCTATTACGCGTTCACCGGAGGCACGAACCTGTTCCCGCAGAACCGGCCGTTCGTGGGAACCAGCAACTTCCAGCGGATCTTCAACTGCGGGAATTTCCTCCAGCCCAGCACCTGCCAGGAGGACACCTTCTGGCGCGCCGTGCACAACGCATTTATCTTCGTCCCGGCCCAGCTCATCGCGCTCGTGTTGTTCGCGCTGATCACCGCCATGGTGCTCAATCGCACGTTCCGCTTCCGCGGGTTCTTCCGGAGCGTGTTCTTCTACCCGGTGCTCCTGTCTCCCGTCGTCGTGGCGCTTATCTGGAAGTGGATCCTTCAACGCGAGGGTCTGCTGAACGCATTCATCCAGATGCTCGGGGGCCACAAGGTCCTCTTCCTGCTGAACGCCCACTGGGCGATGTTCTGGGTGGTGTTCACCACCACCTGGGCGACGATGGGCTTCTACACCCTCATCCTTCTGGCGGGACTGCAATCGATCCCCGCGGAGCTCTACGAGGCCGGAGCCATCGACGGCGCCGGCGCGTGGCAATCGTTCCGCTATGTCACCCTGCCGCTCCTGATGCCCACCCTTCTCGTGGTGCTGGTGCTGGCCCTCATCCGGGCTGTGCAGCTCTTCGACGAGGTCTTTGCGTTCACGGGCGGCGGGCCCGGCACGGCCACGACCTTCATCGTGCAGTACATCTACAACACCGCGTTCGCCACGCAGATCCGCAGGTTCGGCCTGGCCGCCGCCGCGTCCGT
>CAZTTB010000375.1:0-1521 GCA_964616005.1 uncultured bacterium
CCTCATCGCCTGGAGCCGGGAGCAGATGGCGGCCTACAAGTACCCGCGCCTCGTCGAGTTCCGCAGCGAGCTGCCCATGAACGCCACCGGCAAGATCCTGCGCCGCACGCTGCGCGACCAGGGCTGAGCCCTCCCGCACAGCGGGCCGGCGGGCCCGGGACGATCGCATCCCGGGCCCGCCGGCATCTGCCCCGACGAGGCGAACGTGCTCCTTCAGCGCGTGAGGTAACCGCCGTCCACCGGCATGTAGGCGCCGGTGATGAACGATGCCTTGTCACTCGACAGGAACGCGACGAGGTCGGCCACCTCCTGGGCCGTGCCGAGACGGCCGATCGGGTGGAGCGACACCAGCAGGTCGACCACCGCCGGCTCCGCCTTGAGGGGATCCAGAAGCGGGGTATCGATGAAGCCGGGACCCACCGCGTTGACGCGCACGCCCTGTGCGGCGTACTCCAGGGCGGCGTTCTTGGTCAACCCCAGCAGGCCGTGCTTGGCAGCGACGTAACCCGACGAGTTCGCGAAGCCGACCGCGCCCAGGATCGAGGCCATGTTCACGATGGCGCCGCCGCCAGCGTCGAGCATGGCCGGGATCTGCGCGCGCATGCCGTAGAACGCACCCGAGAGGTTGATCTCGAGGATCCTCCGCCAGGCCTCGACCGGGTACTCCGCCGTCGGTGCCTGTGCGCCACCGATGCCCGCGTTGTTGCAGGCCAGGTGGAGCGCACCGTAGCGCTCCACGGCCCGCGCGACCAGGCGCTCGCCCACCTCCGGGTCGGCGACGTCCCCGACCTCGAAGAAGGCATCGCCCCCCGCCGCCCGGATGCGCTCGACCGTCTCCGCGCCTCCGCGTTCGTCCACGTCGGACACCAGTACCCTCGCACCTTCGCGGGCGTACGTCTCGGCGACCGCGCGTCCGATACCCGACGACGCGCCCGTGACCAGACCAACCTTGCCTTCCAGGAGAGCCATGGCTCCCCCTCTCCGGGTTCCGCGTCCCGCGCCACGTGCGTCGGGGCGCGTCCCACCTCCACCATGATGCCGCCGACCCGGCCTTGGCAACGGGCGAGCGTCCTTGCGCAAACCCGGTCGGTATGCCGGACAACTATGTCGGAGACCGGGCGGACGCCGGCACCCTCACCACAGACGCACGCCGGGCAGGCCGAGCTGCGTCGTGAACATGTGCAACAGCGTGGGGAGGTAGGCCACCAGCACGATCGCCACGGCGAGCACGAACCACAGGCCGAGCCGGTCGAGCGCCAGCACCATGCGGTCGTCGTGCGCCGGCTCGCGGTCCGGGAAGGGGATGGCGACGCTGTCCTCCTCGATACGTCGCGCGGAGAAGAGCGTGCCGAAGAGCACCGTGAAGTAGAAGACGACCGCCAGTAGCAGGATCACCCCGCTGACGGCCGTGATCACCCCAGGCAGGCGGGCGCTATCGTAGATCCCCTGGAGCGCGGGAGTCATGTTGGAGATCCAGGCGCGGCGGGGCACGCCGAGCAGCCCCTCCCAGTGCATGCCGAC
>CAZTTB010000376.1:0-1519 GCA_964616005.1 uncultured bacterium
TGACCGACATGAAGGTGACGATCGGCGTGGCCTTGCCCGGGTTGTCGCGGCGCCAGCGGGCCCGCAGACGCACCACCTCGAAGGCCACCATGAGGCTCCCGACCACCACCAGTGCGAGGCCGGTGTAGAAGCCCCAGCTCCCCTGCAACGGCGGATAGAAGGTGTAGAGCACGGTCGAGCTGTTCGACACGATGGCGACCCCGGCCAGAACCAGGCCCACCATCATCACCGCGTACGAGCTCCACAACCACCCCATCGAGGGCCGCACGTCCAACTCGCGCGCCGGGAAGTAGACGAGCACCCCGCAGTTGAAGAAGGTGGTGAACACCAACACGTTGAGCACACCGTGCAAGGTGAGTCCCTGGTAGTACGACTTCAGGAACGGCAGATAGCGGTAGAGGTTGACGTCGCCGTAGTTCATGGCCTGGAACGGGCCGAGCAGCGCACCGACCAGGAGCGCCACCAGGCCGGTGATCAGGAACGCGCCCGTCACCCGCTTCTCGGGGCGCCAACGGACGGCGGAGGGCGTCGACCTCGAGAACGTACCTACCGCCATGCCGGGCTCCCTTCGGACATGTGTGAAGTGGCGCGCGGAGTGGCGCGCAGGTGGCGAATCACGGCAACCCCAGCGTTCCGCGCAGCGCGCGTACGTCGGCGGCGCTCATGGAGGCGGCCCGGGCGTCTGCGACCTCCGCAGCGGTGTAGGGCCGGTAGTCCGAGCCCAGGGCGCCGTCGTTGCCCCAGGCCTGCATGGTGTAGTTCGCCACCGCGGCCAGTTGGGCGTCGGAGAGCTGCGACCAGCCGGGCATGGCGTTGTCGTAGCCCTTCCCCGCCACCGTGATCGGACCCTGTAGACCGTACAGGAGCACGTCGATCGGGTAGCTGCGGTCGGCCAGGTAGAGCTCCGGCGCGTGCCCCGCCAGCGGCGGGAAGGCGCCCGGGTGGCCCTGGCCGCTCTGCTGATGGCAGGCCGCGCAGTTGGCGTCGAAGACGTGCTGACCGTCGACCGGGGCCGCGGCCCGCGCCGCGGCAGCCGCGCTCCCGGCCGCACCGGGGGGGACGACGTGCCCCGGCAGGTCGCCGGCCGCCTGGCGCTGACGGTACGCCGCCACCGGCACCACGGTGATGGTGCCCACCATGTCCTGATGGTTGATGCCGCAGTACTCGTCGCACACCACATGGAAGGTCCCGGGGTGGGCGAAGGTGTAGTCGAAGTAGGCGAGCTGCCCGGGGATCAGCTCGATGTTCACGGCCGTGCCCTGGATCAGATAACCGTGGAGCACGTCCACACTGGTCAGGTAGAACCGCGTCCTGGCCCCGACCGGAAGCACGATGTCCGAAGGATCGAAGGCGAAGGCCCGCGCCACGACGCCGACCTGGAAATCCCCGCTGGAGAGCTCGCGCACCCCCGGCGAGGCGAACAGCGGCACGTTCTGCACGGCATTGGGCGCGAGCTTGCCCCCACCGTGCACGATGTGCCCGCCCTGCGTGATCAGGGAGTAGGCGATCAGCACGACGA
>CAZTTB010000377.1:0-1518 GCA_964616005.1 uncultured bacterium
CCGGGCGCGTCGGGTCACGCGTCCATAGGAACGCAGAGGAACCCGACGCAGACAGCGCCAGAGCGTGCTACCTTCAGGCGCACCAGCCACCGTGCCGACCCTGGGCGGCACGATCTATCGTCGCGCCGCGTGGGTGATGGCGGCTGGACCGGCATCGTACCGGTAGGGGCGGCGCCCTGGCTCATGGCGCGGATCGTTCGTCCGGGACGCGTGCCGTCCGGGGCACCGTGCAGGGGGAGGTCGTTCATGGCCGAAGTTGCACGCATCGACCTTCGCTCGGACACCGTCACACGCCCAGACCCGGGCATGCGACGGGCCATGGCCGACGCCAGCGTCGGCGACGACCAGTTCGGCGAGGACGAGACCACCAACCGTTTGCAGGAGCACGTCGCGGCCCTGCTTGGGAAGGAGGCGGCGCTCTTCTTCCCGACCGGGACCATGGCCAACCAGGCCGCCCTGCGGGTCCTGACCCGCCCTGGCGACGAGGTGATCGTCGGGCGTGAAGCGCATTCCGTCTGGCACGAGACCGGGGGCTCCGCTGCCAACGCGGGCGTCCAGTTCCGCGAGGTCGGCGAAGGCGGCCTGTTCGACGAGGTGGCCTTCAGCGACGCGGTCAAGCCGCGCGGGCACATGATCTTCCCGCCCACCACGCTGGTCGAGATCGAGAACACCCACAACCGAGGCGGCGGCGTGGTGTTTCCGCAGGCGGACGTCGCTCGCATCTGCGAGGCCGCCCGGAGCCGCGACGTGGCGACGTACCTCGACGGTGCCCGCCTGTGGAACGCGTCCGCCGCGACCGGCCGCACCCCGGGTGAGCTCGCGGAGCCGTTCGACCTCGTCATGGTCGCGCTCTCCAAGGGCCTCGGCGCACCGGCCGGCTCATTGCTGGCCGGCAGCGCCCCGCACATCCGCAGTGCCGTCCGCCACCGCAGGATGCTCGGCGGCGCCATGCGCCAGACCGGGCACTACGCGGCCGCCGGGCTCCATGCCTTGACGCACAACATGGCACGTCTGGCCGACGACCACGCCAACGCCCGCGTGCTCGCCGAGCGTCTGGGCCAGAGCGAACGGGTCCTTCTCGACCCCGGCACCGTGCAGACGAACATCGTCGTGTTCGCCCTCCGGCCCGACGCTCCCGACGCGGACCAGGTCGTGGCCCGGTGCCGCGAGCAGGGCGTGCTGCTCGTGGCCTTCGGCCGGCGCAAGGTTCGTGCCACGACCCACCTGCAGGTGACGCGGGAGCAGTGCGAGGGCGCCGGCGACATCCTCGTCGACGTCATCGGGACCTGACGAAGAACGGGGCCACGACGGTTTCCAGAAGAGGGGCCCGACCCTACGGCCGGGCCCAGTATTCGTATCATGCGGTGTAAGCCTATCGTCAACGCCAACCATCCAGCGGCAGAAGACTGACGTCCCAACTATCGCTCGGTCAGGTACTCTCTTCGACCCGCCGAAGCGCTACGGCGCAACCTGCACCTGCGTCGAACCGCGGAACAAGGGTACGGAGAACGCAGGTGT
>CAZTTB010000378.1:0-1517 GCA_964616005.1 uncultured bacterium
CGGTCGATCACCTGGGTGTCGACAGGCGCCACGAACGTCTGCGGGCTCACCTCGCCCACCGCCAGCGAGGACCCGCCGCGGCCGCCGTAGACGCTGAACAGCAGCGCCGTGAGCGCGGCCACCGAGATGGCGAACAGCAGCCACAGGCGGCCGCCGAAGGTGCGGGATGTGCTACGGCTGCTGCTCATAGGCCCGGATGATCTGCGCGACCAAGGGGTGGCGAACCACGTCGGCCTTGCTGAAGGTGATGAAGTCGATGCCCTCGATGCCCTGGAGGATCGTCGCCGCGGTGGCGAGCCCGCTCCTCGCGCCGTCGGGAAGGTCGGTCTGGGTGGTGTCGCCGGTGACCACCACCTTGCTGTTGAAGCCCATGCGCGTGAGGAACATCTTCATCTGGTCGGGGGTGGTGTTCTGTGCCTCGTCGAGGATGATGAAGGCGTCGTTCAGCGTACGGCCCCTCATGAACGCCAAGGGCGCCACCTCGATGGTGCCGAGCTCCAGCAGCTTCTCCACCCGGTCGGCCGGCAGCATGTCGTAGAGCGCGTCGTACAGCGGCCGCAGGTAGGGGTCGATCTTCGCCTGCAGGTCCCCGGGCAGGAAGCCCAGGCGCTCGCCCGCCTCCACCGCCGGGCGCGTCAGGATGATGCGCTTGACCCGGCGGTGGGTGAGCGCTTCCACGGCCATGGCCACCGCCAGGTAGGTCTTCCCGGTGCCCGCCGGCCCGATACCGAAGACGATGGGGTGGTCGACGATGGCGGCCACGTAGCGTCGCTGGCCGGCCGTCTTGGGACGTGCGCGACCCGGCAGGCGGGCTGCCTCGTCGGCAGGCTCCCGCGTCTCCGTGGGCGCGCTGAGCTCCTCGAGATCGGTGTGCTGCAGCTCGGTCAACGACACCCGCCCTCCGCTTCGGATGGTGCCGATCAGCGACCGGAAGGTCCGCGCCGCCTCCTCCACCTCCCGCTCCCCGCCACTGAGGCGCAGCTCGTCGCCGCGGGCCACCACCGTGGCGCTGAGGCGGGTGCGCAGGAGCCGGAGGTTTTCGTCGTTCTGACCGAAGAGGGACAGCGCCTCAGCGGGGCTGCGAAGCTTCAGCGTGACCGAGGTCGCGATGATGCCCTCCGCCGCTTCCACGCCGGCTCGTCCAGGATCTCGTGCCAGATCAGGCCGTTGACGATGGCCCGACGATCGAACCGCAGAAGATCCACGGGCCCCAGTCTAGCCCCAGCGCGGGCCTGCCTGCGTCGCCCGTAGGCAGCGGCCGATCGCGCGGCTGCGCCCCGCCCGGAGCCGCGCATCGCAGCCTCGTCTCGCCGGGGCCGAGGCTCGCGCTGCGGGCTGCCGATCGGACGGCCCGGGGGTGTGCCTTCGCGCCCCAGGGTGGCGTCCTGCTGGCCGGCCGATGCGTCCCCTACCAGGCCCCGCTCGAAGGGGTCCTCCGGTACCAGGCCGCCCGGGCGCTCGCCGGGCACCAGCGTGCGGCCGCCGGCGGGCACGTAAGGAGCGGCGGCATCCTCGGG
>CAZTTB010000379.1:0-1511 GCA_964616005.1 uncultured bacterium
TCGCCCGGTGCTTCCCCGTCGGCCGCTGCTTCCCCCTCGGCCGGTCCGGTCCCATCGGCATCGGGGCTCGCCCCGTCGGCCTGCAACCACTCGGGCTCGCCCAGGCCGGTGATCCGCTCGCGACTGCGATTCGGCAGCCGCCCGCGTAGGGACGATGCGTAGTCCGCCAGGTTTGCGAGACCGTCGCCGACCGGTAGGCGCAAGCAGAACTCACCTTGCCCGACGCGCCCCACCAGGTGGAAGGGAGCTTCGGTGAGGCGCTCCAGCACCTTGAGAACCACGTCGCGACTGAGCGTCCCGCCGCCCGCCAGGTCCTCCAACAGGAACACCGTCGGGGCCCGCAGGCCCGCCAGGTGGGTGAGCACCTCCGAGAAGGCGCCGCGTTCCGCCACCAGCGTCGCCACGCTCTTCTCGAAGCGTTCCAGGCCGTGTCCGAAGAGTCCCTCACGCTCGAAGTGCAGCTCCAGATCGATGGGACCGACGGGGACGCTCTGGCTCAGGGTCCGTACCCGGTGGAGCCCCTCCCACGACCACAAGGTGGCACGGGCGAGCTCGGCCGGCGCCTGCAACCGTTGTAGGTCACGCCGGTCACCGAAGACGGCCAGGTAGCGCGCGCCGGCCTCGCGCCGCCGCGCCAGCAGGGCGGCCCAGTCGAGCCGCTGCCCGTAGCCCAGCGCGAACACCAGCGCCGTGTAGCCACGTCGCCCGAGCTCGGCGTGCACCATGAGCTGGCCCTGTCCGAGCGCCTCCACGCGGAAGCCGAACGCCTGCAGCAGCTCGCGGGCCTGTCCCACGGTCTGCAGGTCGACCTCCTCGTCGTCCTCCTCGCCGTACGCCAGAGCCGCGTCGCCCGGGAAGACGGTCGAGGCACGCGGCGGCGCCCGCCGCTCGCGGACGGCCGCTGAGGCGCCGCGCTCGTCGCTCGCGTCCGGATCGGCCGGCGCCGGGGCGCCTTCCCGCTCCGGCGCGCCGCCGGGACCAGGATCGCTCGCCTCCGGAGCCGCCTCCGGCTCGCGCCAGGGCGTCGGCGCGCCGGTCTGCCAGGGATCCTGCCAGGTCGACTGCCACAACGCTTCCTGCCGAGCCCCGCCGGGCGTCTGCGCTTCGGGCCGATCCTCGGCCGCCGGCGGCCCGCTCGCTGCCTCCCGGGCGACAGGTCGCGGCACCGCTGCGCCCAGGGGCGCGGCGGCGGGGTCCTGCGCCTTCCGTCCGGAAACCTGGGCCCCGGTCCGTCGCGCGCGCTTCAGCGACTCCTCCTCGTCGATCCGCCGCTCGAGCGCCGCACGTGCGTGCCAGCGTCCTTCGAAGAACACGAAGCGATCGTCGGCCTCCAACAGGCTCTTCACGTCGAAGTCCGCGGGCAGGCCGGGGTACAGCGCCCGCACCTCGACCTCGCTCGCCGCCAGCTCGGCCTCGGCCAGCTCGTCGAGCAGCGTGGCCACGGCACCGGGACGCGCGTAGTCGGGCTTGCGGACGCGCGGCAGCGGCGTGAACGCGAAGCGCCCGTCCTC
>CAZTTB010000380.1:0-1510 GCA_964616005.1 uncultured bacterium
GCAGGGTCCCGGCCGGCGCTCGCGCGGCCGGTACACTACGCCATGCCAGGTCCATCGCTCCCGCCGGCGCGCCTCGCGCCGGCGGTGCGGACGGTGCTGACGCTACTGACGGCGCTGACCGCGCTGGCGGTGCTCAGCGCCGCCGCACCCGGCTACGCTGCCGCCTGCCCCGCGGACGCGGTCGGAACCGCCATCGCCGCGGTCCAGGGCGACGGGCCGTCCTCCCCCATGAAGGGCCGGACCGTCGCCGTGCGCGGCGTGGTGACGGCCGCCTTCCCAGGCACCGACGGCCTGTCCGGCTTCTTCCTGCAGGATGCCCGGGGCAACGGCGATCGTGCCGCCTCGGACGGGATCTTCGTCAAGACCGCCGACGGGCAACCCACGCCGCGTCCGGGCGACGAGGTGCGGGCCGTCGGCACCGTGAGCGAGGCGTCGGGCATGACGACACTCGGCGCGCTGACGCTCCTCCAGCGCTGTGGCCGGGCGACGCTCCCGCAACCCCGCGTGGTGCGCCTGCCGGTCTCCGGCACGACGGACTGGGAGGCGCTCGAGGGCATGCTGGTGCGGCTGCCGGGGCCGCTCGTCGTGACCGGCGTCGAGGCACTGGCGCGCTACGGCGAGCTGGAGCTGGCCGATACCCGGCTGTTCGCGAGCCAGCAGTCCGCGGCCGGCGCCGACGCCTCGGGACGCCACAGCGTCGTGCTCGACGACGGCAGCCGCCGGCAGAACCCGCGGCCGCTGCCCTACCGATACCGAAACGGGCGGCCACCGCGCGTGGGTGACGAGCTGCGCGACGTCACAGCGGTGGTGATGGGGGTCGGGCCGGCGCGCTACCGGCTCGAGCCCGTCGAGGCCCCCGAGCTCATCGCCGCCAACCCCCGGCCCCCGGTCCCGGCGACCGTCGGGGGCGCGCTGCGGGTCGCCACCTTCAACGTCCACAACCTCTTCACCACGCTCGGAGACCGCGGTGCGCGCAGCGCCGATCAGCGCGCGCTGCAACGCGCCAAGCTCGTCTCCGCCCTGGTTGCTCTGGACGCCGACGCCATCGCGCTGCAGGAGGTCGAGAACGACGGCATGCGCAGCGAGGCCGCGCTCGTGACGGCGCTCAACGCCCGGCTCGGCGGTCCCGTGTACGCCGCCGTGCCCGACCCGCCCTCGGGCGTGGGCGGCGACCGCATCAAGCAGGCGCTGCTCTACCGCCGGGCGACGCTCGAGCTGCTGTCGTCCGCCAGCGACCCGCGCCCCGTGTTCGAGCGCGCGCCCGTGGCGGCGACCTTCCGCGACCGGGAGGGCGGCGTGTTCACGCTGGTGGCCGTGCACTTCAAGGCCAAGAGCGGCTGTCCCGCCGCCGGCGACGTCGACCGCGGGTTCGGTTGCTGGAACCTGCGACGCAGCGCGCAGGCGCAGGCGGTGCTCGATCTGGTCGCCCACCTCCAGCGGCGCGCCGGCGACCCCGACGTGCTGGTCGCCGGCGATCTCAACAGCTACGCCGCCGAGCCGCCGCTGCGCT
>CAZTTB010000381.1:0-1500 GCA_964616005.1 uncultured bacterium
AGGGCGTCCACGAAGACCTCCGGAGCGTAGCCCTGCATGCCGCCGCTCGGCCCCGTCATGCCGACGTCGCTGACGAAGGCGGTGCCGCCCGGCAGCACCCGCTCATCACGCGTGGCCACGTGCGTGTGCGTGCCCAGCACGGCGGCGACGCGGCCGGCCACCGACCAGGCGAAGATCTGCTTCTCGCTGACCGACTCGCCGTGGAAGTCGACCAGCACCAGGTCGACCGGGTCCTCCTTCCAGCGCTCGAGCAGCCGCATGAGCGCCTCGAAGGGGGGCCCGACCCCGGGCATGGCGGTCGCACTGAGCAGGCTGACCACGCCGAGCCGGATCCCCGCACGTTGAACGACCACCGCGCCCCGCCCGGGCGCCTCGCCGACGACGTTGAGCGGCCGCGCCACCTCGGGCTCGGTCAGGGCGGCCACCGTCTCGGCGCTGTCCCAGGAGTGGTTGCCGCCGGTGATGGCGTCGACGCCGAGGGCGCGCAGGCGCTCCACGTCGTGCCGCGTCATGCCTGCGCCCGCCACCGGGTTCTCCCCCGTGAGCGAGGCGTTCTCGGCGTTGGCGACCACGAAGTCGGGGTGCAGGCGGCGTTGCAGATCGGGCAGAATCTCGGCCAGCAGATCGAGGCCGGCGTCACCGACGATATCGCCGATGAACAGCAGGCGGGCGTCGCGGTCGGTGGGTAGGGTCATGCTCGAGGCCAGTGTCGCATGTCCCGGCGTGCTTCCAGGGTGTAAGAGTTTCGTGCACGCCGGCTCCTTACACTCCGGGCACGATGCGACGCCTGCTCTTCCTGGTCGCTCCTCCGGTCTTCTGGTGTGCCTACGTGGTGGATTTCCCGTTCCTCTACGGCCACTTCGGTGACCACACACGCCTGGTGGGGCTGGTGATGGTCGGGGTCACCGCCTGGCTGTGGGGGGTCCGCGGCGGACTCATCAACGGCCTGATCGGGTTGGTGCTGAGTGAAGGCCTGGTGTCGGTGATGCACGGCGGCGCCTTCAACCTGCCCTCGATCACAGGCAACGACGACCTGTTCAAGGCGCTCGCGTTCGGCGGGGCGGGCCTGGGCTTCGGCTTCCTGCGCAGCGCGCGCGACCAGATGGCGCACCATCGCACCGCCTTCGAGCTGGCTCAGCTCGACCCGCTGACCGGCCTGCTCAACCGGGCGGGCTTCCAGGAGAAGCTCACCGAGGTGCTGGACGAGGCCCGCGAGGAAGGCACCCTGGTGGCCTTCCTGTTCGTCGACCTCGACCGCTTCAAGTTCGTCAACGACACCTACGGCCACGAGGTCGGCGACGCGCTGCTCAAGGAGGTCGGCCGGGCGCTCCGTGACAACGTGCGCGAGGTGGATCTGGTGGGGCGGCTCGGTGGGGACGAGTTCACCGTTGCGCTGCTCCACCTCCACGACGCCAAGGACGCCAGCCTGGTGGCGCGCAACCTGGTGCGCGTGCTGAGCGCGCCGTTGTCGATCGACGACCGCGAGCTGCGCATCTCCGC